>NZ_JAGTPM010000003.1:0-516130 GCF_021147865.1 Pseudomonas sp. CDFA 610 | reverse complement strand
GACTACGACGTTGATAGGTTGGGTGTGTAAGCGCTGTGAGGCGTTGAGCTAACCAATACTAATTGCCCGTGAGGCTTGACCATATAACACCCAAGCAATCTGCGACCCCGACGGGCACAGATTGCGGTGACTGTGAAGACGACACGAACCGAAAGTTTGCATCACGAACGACACCGATATCACATACCCATTTTGCTGAATCGCGCCACACGGCACGCTTCGGTACCCGAATTTCTTGACGACCATAGAGCATTGGAACCACCTGATCCCATCCCGAACTCAGCAGTGAAACGATGCATCGCCGATGGTAGTGTGGGGTTTCCCCATGTGAGAGTAGGTCATCGTCAAGATTAAATTCCAGAACCCCTCATCGCTCACGCGATGAGGGGTTTTGTCTGTGTGGCGTCTACAAAAGCCCCCTAACTCTTGCCAGTGATCCAGCGTCCAACCTGCTTCCGGCGATCAGGTTGCATACCTGATCAGCAGCTCACAACTCCCGTGTCGATCCTATTCACTACCTGGACGGTGAGACCCGAACGCCGCTCACAAAAAAGGCCGCATCCACATGCGGCCTTCTCGTCACAGCTATCCAGACTTACGAAGCCAGCTCTGAAGACTCTTTCTTCACTTCGTCGCGACGCTGGATGTACTTCCAGTCAGCCTCATCGATATAGATCCCGTTAGGGCCACTGCCGCCTTCCAGATCGATAGCGACATGGGCAGAGACTTGAGGCTTCACACTCGCAAGGATAGGCACAAAGCCCAGTTGCAGGCTCGTCTCCAGCAAAGCCGCCTGGTTCTTCTCGTCGATGTCTGCGGCTTCGTCAAGGTAGTAAGGCAAGCGCACTCGGCCAGCCTGATCACGATCCATCAAGTGCAGCAACAGGTACATGTTGGTCAGCGCCTTGATGGTCATCGTCGTACCGTTGGACGCAGCACCATCGATGTCAGTGTGGATGACCGGCTGGCCGTTGACCTTGGTGATTTCGAAAGCCAGTTCGAACAGATCCCTGAGACCCAACTGGTTATGGTTGGCCGCCACCAGACGTGCCAGGTACTCCTTGGCCTCTTCGTTCTTATTGTCCTGTTCAGCGCTTTGACTCAGATCGAAGACCGACAGCGTTTCGCCTTCTTCGTACTGACCCGCGCTGTGGATGATCTGATCAATGTGCTTGAGTGCTTCCTTGTTGGGAGCAAGGACAATACGGAAGCTCGCCAGGTTGGACACCTGACGCTTGTTGATCTCTCGGTTGAACAGGGCAAGCTGATGCTCAAGGCTGTCATAGTCGCTACGGATGTTGCGCAGCGTGCGGGCAATGTCCGTCACGGCGGCGCGACGTGCCTTGCCAAGCGTCAGCGCTTCATCGGTGCGGTGCGCATAAGCATTGATCAGCAACTGCAGACGACGCTCCATGTCGTCCTCACTGTCGAACTTTGCCACGCCTTTGAGGCGCACTTGCGCGTACAGCGCTTCAATCTGACCATCGCTGCGCAGCAAGCCCTGCCAGCTGTCCTGGTAGTCATTGAGCAATGGCAGCAGGTTGTCCATCGAATCGTCGATCGGGTCCATGAAGGGCGTTCCGAACGGTAAATCCGCCGGCAACAGCTGGCGACGACGCAACGCATCGTCCAGTGTGCGTTGTTTGGATTCCAGATCGCCAATCTGCCGTGCAACCAGTTGCAGTTTGGCCGACAGTTGCTGGACCCGCTCTGTGAACGCATCGCTTGAGCGTTTCAGCTCGTCCTGAGCGGCTTCCATCTGCGCCAGGTCTTCAAGCTTGGAAGGCTCCTCTGCGCTCAGTGTCTGGCAGCGACGGAAATCTTCCAGCGCTTTTTGCGCGTCCAGTACCTGCTGATAAAGCGCTTCGGTCTGTGTCTTGCTCGCCGAGCGATCCGCCGCCACTGCCTGCTGGGTCTTGAGCTGCTTCAGCTCTTTTTCCAAACGCTCTTTCTGGTCACGCAATGCTGCGCGATCGGCCAGCGCCTGAAGAGCAGGAGGCTCAATGCTCGACAGGTTGATCGTCAAGCCCGGTACGGTGAACTGATCGCCCTTGAAGCCGTCCAGAATCGTTTCCAGCGATTTGACCCACGCGTCACCATCGTCCAGCGCAATACCCTGTTCGCCAAGCGGCAGACTGAATAGCGAGCTGTTGAACAGGCGCATCAAGCGCTCTACATCCGGTTGCGAAAACTCTTCACGCAGGCGGGCATAGCTGTTGTTGTCCGCGTGATCGAGTTGCTGCTTGAGTGACTTGAGGCGTTTTTCCAGGTCCCGCAGCCGCTCGTCCAGATCCTCAGCGCTGAACTGTCGAGACTGTGCCAATGCTCCGGCCAGTTCGTCATGCGCGTCCTTGGCTGCCAGCAACTGCTGTTCCAGCACCTTCACGTCGTCGACCAGAGCAAAACGATTCTTCAGGACCGACAGCTCACCGACCCAGCGCTGGATACCGCTGATCTCACGCTCCAGTCGCATCAGCTCCTGAGTGCTGGAACGTTGTTCGTTCTGCATTTCATCCTGCTGGGCACGGTAATGCTCGGCCTGGATGACCAGCTCTTCCTTGCGTGCACCGGAGTAGTCCGACCAGGTGCCCAGCAAGGAATCAAGAATCGGCGAAAGACGATGCAGCTTGCCGCGCAACAGATCGCGCTGCTTCACGCCTGCGGCCAGTGCTTCGACCAGCGGACCGGCCAGTACCAGCGAGTTGTAATCCTGTTCCATGCGACGCACGTCGCGGAAGGCCTCTTCACACGCCGCGATGTAGTCGACGCTGCCGGAGCGCAGGCTGTGCTCGAAAGCATCGAGGAACAGTTGCTTTAGCTTGGCAGCAGTGATCTCGCGCATGTGCAGCAGATTGATGAACAGTGCCCGGAAAGTCTTCAGGCTCTGCTCACTGGTCGAGCGCAGCGGGATCAGCGTCAGGTCCAGCGGGATCGAGGTGTGGCCACCCACCAGCAAGCGCCGCAGTTCGTCCGGCTTGAGCTCATAGGCCTTGAGGCCTTTGCTTTCCAGGTTGCTGAACAGCTCTTTCTGACGCAGACAGGTGTCGTTCTTCTGGTAATGGCCCAGGTCCAGTTCGCCAGCGTAGGCGAAGAACTGATGCCCGAAGCCGCCACCCGGGCCGCGACCGACCACGCCTATGACATGCGGGCCATGAGGCAGAGAGACCTCCACCAGAATGTAGCTGGTGTCCGAGGCGAAGTAGAAGCGTCGGGATTGTTCCAGGCTGTATTTGCCGAAGCTCATGTCCGACATGCGCGCCAGAATCGGGAATTGCAGCGCGTTGATCGATGCACTCTTGCCGAGGTTGTTCGCGCCGTACACCGACAGCGGATGCTCCAGTGGAAACAGACCCAGGCTGTAGCCTGCGGTATTCAACAGGGCGAAACGGCGAATGCCAAAGCGTTCCTGGCTCATGCGTCCAACTCCTGTTCATCGGCAATGGCACGAGCCAAGGCCTCTTCTTCGGTTTCTTCGCTGAATTCGGCGAGGTCCAGGGGATCATCGGTTTCCAGCAGCTTTTCATCGCTGTCGTCATCGATGAGTATCGGAGTCGGCAAGGGCAGGGCGCTGTGCAGGCTGGCCGCCAGATCACGGTCCTGCTGCACGGAAAGGCACACGTCGAGAAAGCGATGCATAGGCGGCAGGAATCGATAGATACCGACCTCTTCACTGGCGAAGCCGAGCTGGGTCATACGGCGCATGATTTTCTCTTCCAGCTCTTCCTGGGTCTGAACCTCGGCCTGCAGAAACAGATCGCGGTACTTCTCCAGCATCGATGGCAGCTCGTCGCGGCCCAGACTGCCGCCATCCAGCACGGCCATCGGATCGCGGCCCTGATCGGCCAGATGCTCGACCAGGATGAAGGTGAACAGGGCCAAACGCTGTGCAGTCTTGTTCACCTGCGCCGCAGCAAGATCCGGCACAAAGTAATAGAAGCCTCGGGTGTCGCACACCAGCTCGAAGCCCAGCGCCTTGAACAGCGCACGGTACTGGTCCTGGAAGTTGGAAAGTTGGGCGTACAGCTCTGGATCACGGCGGCTGACGTGGTAACCCTTGAACAACTCGCGAAAGATCGGGGCGAGCTGGGACATTTCGGATAGATCAAGATGCATGAACAGTGCTCTCGGAATTCTCTGGCTGCGAGCCTGCGGGGGCAAGCAGGGCAAAGGAGCGCAGGCTGACGCGGTGCTCCCGTGTGTAATAGTCGCGGCGCTCCAGGCGTTCGCGCGCAAAGCGCTTGTCGCGGGACAGGCGCGAAAACCAATACAGCAACTCTTCTGTTTCGCCGTTCGGCTCCTGCTCCAGCAACCAGTCCATCAGGTCTGGCATCGGCAGGGCGTCTTCGCAACGCTCAAGCATTTCCTTGACCGTGCGCGGCGCGCGGGCAGGTTCGCCCTTGCGGGTGCCGCTGGCCTTGGGGAAGCGTGCTGGCTTGGGCTCAAAGCGCGCCAAGGCGTAGACGTAGGCTTCGACCTGGCTTGCGCTGCCCAGAAAGGTGCTTTGCGGACGGGTGAACATTGGCATCGCAGCCTGTGGCACGGCATCCAGCCCTTTACGGCGAATGGCTGACAACGCCAGCGCTGCGCCACGGGTGACTGCGTTGTGGCGACGTGCTTCTTCACGCAGCGGCAGCAGCAACTCCCGCGCATGACGCAGGGTGAGCTGGGCGCTCGTCTGCATTTCCAGAATGCGCGCATGGGTGCGCAGCAGCATATCGTCATCGACCAGATGACCCAGGCGCTGTTGTTCGGTCAACAGACGCAGCAGGACATTCTCGACCTTGCGTACGCCTTGCTCGAAAGCCCCATCGGCGTTCACCAGTTGAATCATCGGCTCGACGTATTCATCCCAGGTCGCCAGCACTTCCGCATAGCGTTGGCGAAGCGGAATCTGCCGGTCGCTGGTCTTGGCACGATCAGCGACTGCTACCAGTGCCTGCTCGTCATTGGCGAGCTTTTTCAGCACGTCACGCACGCGCATATCCAGCAATCGAAGCTGCCTGGCCAGATCATTGGCGTCGCGAATCTCGAAGGCGTCCTGAATGTAACCGGCCAGGCGTTCGAGGTGGCGCAGATAGGCTTCGATCTCCAGGCACAGCCCCAGGCGGTGCTCACGACGCAGGTATGACAGGAAGTCATGGATCTGCGCATTGAGTTCGAAACGGTTCGGGCTTTTGGCGACAGGCACCAGAATGTCCAGACGGATCCACACGTCCAGCAGATTGGTGATGTCTTGCGGTGTGCTGTCCTGTTGTTGAGCAGCAAGCTGCAGGCGCAGCTCGCTCAGGCTCAAGGTGCCCTGGTCGAAGTGTTCGCATAAGGGCTCGAGTAGCGCCCAATGCTCGGCAAGGGCGCGCAGGACGCGCTTGGGTTCGATCATGGATAGGCCGACTGTTGGCGAATGAAAGGCGGCGATTGTACTGCATCATTCACTCAAGATTTCACCTGGGCGCGATATGCTTCAGCACGAAAAGACGAACAACGCTAGAATTGCGCGCCTAACTTATCCACAGGTGACCGACCCTTGCTCAATGAGTCCCGTCGCCGCGCTTATTTGACTGCCATGCAGGTGGTCAACTGGCTGCCGCGCACTGAACTGCCGTTTGCTGCACCCTCCCGTCCGGAACTGCTCGCGCCGTTGCCGCCGCCGGTCGAGGTGCAGAACGAGTTGCCAGCGGTGTCCTCGCCTGCGCCTGTGGTGGCGGACAACGTCGTGCCTATTGAAAGGCCGGCCGAACGCCCGAAAATCGAGGTGCCGCGACCCTCACTGGCCAGCACGCGTACTGTCGCAGCGGCTGTCGAAGACGCTGAACCCGCGCCGCCCAAAGCCGTGGTCGTACCGCCGCCGCGCTTCTCCCTGCAATTGTTGCGCGCCGGGCGTTGCCTGCTGCTGGTGGAGTTATCCACGGGCCAGCCGTTCCAGAGTCGCGACCCCTCCTATCTGTTGCTCAAGGACATGCTGCGCGCCGCCGGTCTGCCGGACAGCCCGCAGATTATTGGCGAACCTGTGCGCTGGCCGCTGCTGGTTCGTGGCCAGATGGACCAGGGGCCTGAGGCCGCGCGTGATTTCGTACAGGGTTTTGTCGGCGCAAGGCTCGAAGATGAACTGTGCACCTGCCTGTGGTTGGTTGGCCTGCCCGCCATGAAGTTCGCGGGCGAAGCCGATGCCGAATCCTATTATCAGGACTTGCAGGTAAGCGGACTGGGCACTGTCTGGGCGCTGCCGGGGCTGGAATTATTGATGGACGAGCCTGAACGCAAGGCTGATGTCTGGAAAGCCATGCGTCGGCTGATGACGCGCTGGAAATCAACTGATGAGTGATGCAATAAGCTTTCGGCCCATGACCGAGGCCGATCTGGATGCCGTGCTGAAAATCGAATACGCAGCGTTCAGCCATCCCTGGACCCGAGGCATCTTTCTGGATGGGCTCAAGTCATACGAGATCTGGCTGATGTTCGAAGGCGCCCAGCAAGTAGGGCATGGCGTGGTTCAGGTCATCATCGACGAAGCTCATCTGCTCAACATCACCGTGAAGCCGGAAAGTCAGGGCCGGGGACTGGGTCTGCTTTTGCTGGATCATTTGATGAAGCGCGCGTATCAGCTCAATGCCCGCGAGTGCTTCCTTGAGCTGCGCGACAGTAACCGGCCAGCCTATCGTCTGTATGAAAACTATGGTTTCAACGAGATAGGCCGGCGGCGTGATTACTATCCGGCAGTGGGCGGTCGTGAAGACGCCGTGGTTATGGCCTGTACACTTCTGGAGTGAGACCAGGCCTCAGTTGCCGGCCTTGCCATCCAGTGGGTCGACGATGGCCATTTCTTCTTCATCCAGACCATCGCCACCTCCGATATCGTCTTCATCCACGACAGTCAGGTCCAGGTCGGCAGGATTGTCTTCACCGCGCTCGTTGGGCGAGCGGGCACCGTCCTCATGAATCAGCGTTTCCGGCGAAAGATCATCGTCGGTCGGCTGGTGGTCGTCGGTGGATGCACCGGTCATGCCGGCTTCGCGCACGCGCTCATCCGGTATTTCATGTTGCAGCTCGTCTTCAGGCATAAGATCACCAATAAGAGCGGTCTCGTCATCTCTGAAGTTCAGCTCTTCCATGGAGCCCATGCGGTCTTCATTGTCGTCGATGGGTTCCGGTTGGATGGCATCGAATGGACGGCGTGAATCGTTCATGACGAATCCTCATTGCAGGTGGTCGTATTAGGTGGACCGGTGGCAACTTTGAAGATTCCTTTTTTATCAGTGCGGTTTATCAGTGCGGTTTGTCATCAAGGGTGATATCAGGTAGTGGCACAAGGACGTGACTTCCGGTGTCAAAGGCCAGTCCAAGGCTGAGCATCATAAACGAGGCATCAAAGCATGAACGAGCTACAAGACCTGATTGATAACAATGCACGTTGGGCCGAGGCGATCAAACAGGAGGACCCTGACTTCTTCGCCAAGCTGGCTCGCCAGCAGACCCCGGAATTTCTTTGGATCGGTTGCTCGGATGCGCGCGTTCCCGCTAACGAGATTGTCGGCATGTTGCCGGGCGATCTGTTCGTACACCGCAACGTGGCCAACGTTGTGCTGCACACGGACCTGAACTGCCTGTCGGTGATTCAGTACGCCGTGGATGTCTTGAAGGTCAAACATATTCTGGTGACCGGCCACTACGGCTGCGGCGGCGTGCGCGCCTCCATGCAGGACCGTCAGTTCGGTCTGATCGACGGCTGGCTGCGCACGATTCGTGATTTGTATTACGAGAATCGCAATGTTTTGGCGCAGCTGCCGACCGAAGAAGAGCGGGTCGACCGTATGTGCGAGCTGAACGTGATTCAGCAGGTTGCCAACGTCGCCCACACCGGTATCGTGCAGAACGCCTGGCATCGCGGCCAGAGCCTTTCGGTGCACGGTTGCATCTACGGCATCAAGGATGGTCGCTGGAAAAGTCTGGACACCACCATCAGCGGCTTCGAGCAGTTGCCGCCTCAGTACCGCCTGCGTCCGCAGGACTGATCGAGCCAGAAGATTGATCGGGCGCTGTGCTGCCTTCAAGGCACGCAGCGCCCGATTCTCACAGCACGAATCGTTGCACCATCAGGTTCAGATCCGTCGCCAGCATCGATAAAGCGTTGCTGGCGACTGTGGTCTGCTGGGCGCCGGAGGCGGTCTGCGATGACAGGTCGCGAATACTGCTCAGGTTACGATCCACTTCTCCGGCGACTTGCGCCTGCTGTTCCGCCGCGCTGGCAATCAGCAGATTGCGGCCGTTGATGGTGCCGGTCGAACTGATAATCACGTTGAGCGCTTCACCCGTCGCAGCGGCCTGCTCCAGGGTCAGGCTGGCTTGTGATGCCGTATGACGCAGCGCGCTGGCAGTCTGCTGAGTGCTTTGCTGGACTCCACTGATCAGGCCTTCGATTTCTGTCGTCGAGGCACTGGTACGTTGCGCCAGGGAGCGAACTTCATCGGCGACCACGGCAAACCCACGCCCGGCTTCACCGGCACGTGCTGCCTCGATCGCCGCGTTGAGTGCCAGCAGATTGGTCTGGTTGGCAATGGCGCGAATCACGTCCAGGATGCTGCTGATACTCTGGGTGCGCTCGGCCAGCCCTTCGGCCTGATGCGATGAATCCAGCACGTTCTCGGTCAGTTCCTTGATCGAGCGGATGGTCGCCGAGAGTTTGACTTGACCTTGCGCAGCTGCCTGAGTGGACGCTTCGGATTCGCTCACCGTGTTGCTGGCATTGCCCGCCACCTCGACGGCAGCCTGACTCATCTGGTTGACCGCCACCGCCGCCTGTTCGATTTCATTGTTTTGCAACTGCAGGTTGAGGGCACTGGCTTCGGCAATGGTGCCCATTTCCTGCACCGATTGTGACAGTTGCGTGGCCGCGGCATAGATTTGATCGATGGTACTGTGCAGGTTGTTGCGCATGCGGCCCAGCGTCGTCAGCAGTTGCGCGGTTTCGTCTTTGCCGTCTGGAATGTCATGACGGGTCAGGTCGCCGTCGGCAATGGTGCTTGCAATGTGCAGTGCGTGGCGAACCGGGCGGATAATACTGACGCTCAGACGCCATGCCAGCAGCAGGGTAAGCGCAAGGGCAATGGCGATTGCACTCAGCGCGATGACACGCGTCTGCTCGTAACTGGCGCTCGCGGCTTCGACGGCGACGGCAGCGCTCTGTTTGTTCAGTTCGCGCAGCAACTGCACCTGCATGTCCATCAGGTCGCCCTGCATGGACAGCAGGGTGTTAGCCAGGATGCGCGCTTCATCCAGCTTGTTCTGTTCGATCAGTGCCATCTGGTCCTGCAGTCCGGGCATGAACGCCTTGTAGGCATCCTGCAGAGCGATGATGGAATCATGCTCGGTGCCCGCCGGGACACGTGCCAGGTAGTCCGTGAAGCCTTTCTCGACTTCGTTCCTGAGCTGTTCGACGTTGATCTTGCTGCTGATCACCGCGCCAGGATCGTCGGCATTGGCAATCAGGCGAGTGGTTTCGCTGCGCAGCTTCACCAGGCCGATGGCGATGGCGTCGGCCATGGCGATACTTGGCAAGGCGCCGCTTTCGACGGCCTCGCCCTGACGGCGGATTTCCTGCATTTGCAGCAGACAGAAAGCGCCCAGCGACACCATCAGCAGGGCCGTGATCCCGAAGCAGAAGACCAGACGTGGCGCTATCCTGAAGCGGCGCAATACCGTTACCCCGGACTTTTGAAGCAAGAAACGAGGCAGGAGATTTTTCACTGCAGATGACCTCTTTGAACGGACCCTTTCAGAGAGCCGTTTATAAGGCACGCGTGTGATGTCTTTATGACATGTCTACGATGTTTCGCATCAATGTCGCGTCGCTGTCTGATGTTGCCGTCGCCCGTCGGCATCAGTCAGTTGGCGCGCCGATTTCCTCCATCAGTTCATCCAGGCAGCGCTTCAATCGATCGTGCCTGACGCGGGCCAGCGAGGCGCCGGCCCGCGTCTGAAAACTGTCGGCAAGGTGCAACAGCTTGGTGTGAAAGTGATCGACCGCGAAGTTCTGGTCGTCATAGGGACGCTGCGCGGACTGTGGGTCTGCCGGGTCGTAGAGAAAACGGCCCATTCGGCCTGACACATAAAATACGCGTGCGACTCCGATCATGCCCAAGGCATCGAGGCGGTCGGCGTCTTGCAGGATTTTGGCCTCCAGGGTCTGGGGAGTGACCTGGGCCGAGAAACTATGGGCTTCGATGGCATGGGCGACCGAGGCAACGCTTTCCTCATCCCAACCCATTCCTGTCAGCAGTTCGGTCGCTCTGGCAGCGGCGAGTCGCGATGCGCTGGAGCGAAAGGGCGAGTTCTTTTCGACCGCTACGCAGTCGTGCAGCAGCGTGGCAGCCAGCAGTAACCGGGCGTCTCCACCTTCATGATCGCGAATGGCGCAGACGTTTTTCCAGACTCTTAGCAAATGCGAGATGTCATGCGAGCCGTCGATTTTCTCTGCGTGAGTATGTGGAATCAGCAGGCGAGCCAAGTCCTCGAATGGGGCGAAACGGTTTGCGAACATTGGATTCTCCTGATGCGTCTGCTCTCTGAGCATTGTAGAAAATCATGCCCTGCAAGGCAGTGAGAAAAAAGGCATGTACGCGTGATCACATGTGATCCACCTGAAAGCGGAAAAGCCCTTTATAATCCATGGTTTTTACCCCGATGCGAGATCCCCTGTGAGCTTACCGTCCTGCCCGAAATGCAATTCCGAATACACCTACGAAGACGGCTCCTTGCTGATCTGCCCGGAATGCGCCCATGAATGGTCCGCTGACGGCGGCAGCAGTGAAGCGTCCGAAGACGTCAGGGTCATCAAGGACTCCACCGGAAACGTGCTTCAGGACGGCGACACCATCACGGTGATCAAGGACCTGAAAGTCAAAGGTTCATCGCTGGTGGTGAAGGTAGGCACCAAGGTCAAGAACATCCGTCTGGTGGAGGGTGACCATGACATCGACTGCAAGATTGATGGTATCGGCGCGATGAAGCTGAAATCCGAGTTCGTCAGGAAGGTTTGATTCCTCACGCTTCACGTTTTAGCCTGAACGCCTCGCCGGTCTCATGATCGGCGGGGCGTTTTCTTTTCTACAGCAGGGTCTGCTCATGCCGGAAACTCCCGCTCCCTATCTCAAGCCCGATGAGTGCGTCGTGCTGTTCGACGGCGTCTGCAAGTTGTGCAATGGCGTGGTGAAGTTTCTGATTCGCCACGATCCTGAGCGACGTTTACGGCTGGCTGCGGTGCAGTCCGAAGAAGGCCAGGCGTTGCTGAAATGGGCAGGTTTGCCGCTGGACGAGTTTCACACGATCGCGGTGATCCAGAATGGTCGCGTGTACCTGCGCTCGGATGGCTTTCTGCACATCATGCGTCTGCTGCCCGCGCCGTGGCCGCTGCTGAGTGTGTTGCGCGTGTTTCCACGTTTCCTGCGCGACTGGGCCTACAACCGAATCGCGCTCAACCGCTATCGACTGTTCGGTCGTTACGATCAGTGTATGCTGCCGTCACCCGATCATGAAAAACGCTTTCTCGGCGACGCCACGTCCAGATAAGCGCTTGTGCTTGCCGACCGGCGGTCACTTGCCCGGAATGCATGTGATGGATGTGTTGTGATCAACCGTCCCGGTCCGTAGAATTCCACGTATTCGGCTGCATCCCCCCATATCGACAATAATCCACTTCGCACACTGCGCTCGGTCCTGATCATTGAGCGGGGCGTCTTCGCGTTGTTTTTTCATTGGGGCGCATGCCTTGGTTTACAGGTGCCACGCGTGTTCGTGTGGCGATAGACCCTTCGGGTCGCAACCCACTTCGAGCGTTGTATATTTTTGATGACTACACCACCGAATGCACATGCCGGTAGCTGGCTTGGCGTACTCGCTCTGGCCCTGGCTGCCTTTATCTTCAACACCACAGAATTTGTGCCGATCGGCCTTCTGAGCAACATTGGCAAGAGCTTCGACATGACCACGGCCCAGGTCGGCCTGATGCTGACCATCTACGCTTGGGTCGTGTCGCTGATGTCGCTTCCAATGATGCTGATGACGCGCAATATAGAGCGACGCAAATTACTCATCTTCGTGTTTGCGGTGTTTGTGGCCAGCCACATCGTTTCGGCCATGGCCACCAGCTTTACTGTGCTGTTGATCAGCCGGGTCGGTATTGCGTTTGCGCATGCGGTGTTCTGGTCGGTCACCGCCTCTCTGGCGGTACGGATCGCGCCGCCCGGCAAGCAGGTGCAGGCCTTGGGCTTGCTCGCGACCGGCACGTCGATGGCGATGGTGCTCGGCATTCCATTGGGCCGCGTTCTGGGCGAAGCATTGGGCTGGCGTACTACATTCATGGGTATCGCAGGAGTCGCGGCATTGGTCGTGGTGCTGTTGACCCGCTCGCTGCCTTTGCTGCCGAGCCAGAACTCAGGTTCGCTGAGAAGCCTGCCGATGTTGTTCAAGCGTCCGAAACTGATGGCGGTCTATCTGCTGACCGTACTGGTGGTGACCGCTCACTTCACCGCCTACAGCTACATCGAGCCCTTCACCGAGACCGTGGCGCACCTCAGTGGTGAAGTCACCACGATTCTGCTGCTGGTCTTCGGTGGCGCAGGAGTCATGGGCTCGATCGTGTTCAGCCTGTTCAGCGATCGCTTTCCAAATGGCCTGCTGATCACGGCGATCGGCACCATTGCGGTGTGTCTGCTGATGCTGCTTCCGTTGTCGGGCGATGCTGTGACACTGGGAACGCTGACTGTGGTCTGGGGCATGGCGATCATGAGCTTCGGCCTGCTGCTGCAGGCCCGCGTGCTGTCGCTCGCGCCGGATGCAACAGACGTGGCCATGGCGCTGTTCTCGGGGATCTTCAATATCGGGATTGGCGGTGGGGCGCTGCTCGGCAGTGTCGTGAGCAGTCAGTTGGGCGTGTCGAGCGTGGGGATTGTCGGCGGCCTGCTGGCCTTGGGCGGGTTGGGGCTGTGCAGCTTCACCACGTATCACTTCGGCAAGTCGGCCATTGCAGCCGAGCCTCAAACCGAAGGCAGATAAAACAGATTCTGATCAGGTCGTTCGCTCGCTGACCGGCATGTGCGGTCAGCGAACGAATCAGCTCAGGCTTTGAGACGGCCCAGCCATTCCAGCGACGTTCTCCAGATACAAATCCCCAGAAAATATGCCGACATCGCCAGCCACAGTCCCATGACCACCGGACCATTGTGCGGATGGTTGATGATCAACAGTGCGCTGGACAGCAACCAGACCGCGGTGACCGCAATGTTGATCGGCATGAAGCGACGTACCCGGAACGGGTGCAGGAACTTCATGCGGGTCAGGGTCAGCAGCGCCAGCGCAATGATGGTGATAAAGGTCAGCCAAGGGCTTGGCGAAAGGATGTAAAGGCACAGCACGACAACGTTCCAGGCAGCGGGGAAGCCTTGGAAATAATTGTCCTTGCTCTTCATGTCGACGTTGCAGAAACAGAACAGCGACGAAACCAGAATCACTGACACACTCAGCAGCAGTGTGTAATCCGGGACCGGGATGTAGCGATAGAGGAACAGTGCGGGAATGAATACATAGGTCAGGTAGTCAATCACCAGGTCCAGCACCGAGCCGTCGAAGTGCGGCAGGACCGACGTGGTATTGACCTTGCGTGCCAGCGAACCGTCCACCCCATCCACGATCAGGGCGGCACCAAGCCAGAGCAGACAGGCTTTCGGTTCATTATTGAACAAGGCAATGGTCGCCAGGAACGCAAGGACCACGCCGGTGGCGGTGAAGCCATGCGCGCCCCAGGCGTTGAGTCTGGCTATGCGTTGATTGGTTATCACGGGGGCGCTCTCCAGGAAATAATGCTTGTCAGGGTTTGCCGTAAACCTGACCGGTAGCAACTATCGACCCGGCAATCGGCGATAAGGTTCAGCGGTGACTATCGCTCGTTTCCCTGTCGTTTTCCAGAAAACGGCGATCCGTATCTGGCCGCTCGTCTCTGTATCCTTCCGGTTCGACGAAGCGGGTAGGCGGCGCGCCGTTAGCGTTGAGCTGGTTGATCAGCGTTGGCTGGCCCTGATCGTTGAACAATACCTGGCCCACACCTGCTGAATTCCACAGCCGTTCACCCGCCTTGCTGTGTTCTGGCGTGCGCGGGATGACTTTCATCTGACGACGTTGGGTGAACCAGTTCAGCGGTGAACGCGGTGAGTATAACCACCGATTCAACCGATCAAAAGTATCCAGTAGGCGTCGGGGGAATTCATTTTTGATGCCGCTGCTGGTGACTTGCCAGATGCGCGGACCGCCACTGCGGTGCCGGATCAGGATTTCGTAGACGAACGAGTAGTGAACATCCCCCGACAGAATCACGTAATTGCCCGGCGTTCGGGAGTGCCGAAAGATGTTCAGGATCACCTGCGCTGCGCCGCGATGCGCCATCCAGTTTTCCGCATCCACCAGAAGCGGATAGCCGCACCAACTGAATACGCGCTGGATTGCCTCGATCAGCTTCACCCCGAAGATCGGTGCCGGAGAAACAATGATGGCTGATTTGTGATCGATCAGCTCCTGCTGCAATTCGCAGAGTGCTTCCCAGTCCATCAGGCCGGAAGGGTGGTTGAAGTTCGACTGACTGCGCCAGCGACGCGTCCGGGTGTCCAGGACCACCAGCGCCGGACTCGTGGGTAACACGTAATGCCATTGCTGGAATTTCAGCAACTGATCGATCAGCGCGTCCTGGGTCCCGCTGTTCAACTGGTTGTCACGGCTGACGGTATCATCGCTCAAGGCCCGTGCCTGCGCGACAAGTTCGTTCAGCGCATCAGGGTTGTTGCCCCAGCCCTGACAGAGCAGGTAGGCCACCAAAGCATTGCCGATGATGCGTTTCGAGAACGGATGGCCGTAGGCGGTCTCTTCCCAGTTTGCCGACAGGTTCCAGTCGTCCGTAATGTCGTGGTCATCGAACATCATCATGCAGGGTAGATGCGCCATGGCTCTGGCGACATTACCCAGCCCGGCCCTGAAGTCATCGATCACCACCTGTTCCCGTGCGTAACGCTCGGACTCTTGCGCATCGAGTTGCGGCATGTCCGGTGTGACGAGGGACCACGGGACCGGTGACCAGACCAGCAGGTACATCGCCATGACTTCCGCCAGCGTCACCAGATGGTTGTCTGCAGTGGCACTGGTGAACACCGGTTTGCTGGTGCCGCCGAAGAAGCGGTCACGCAAGGTGTCGTTACTTTTCAGTGCAGGCAGCAGGTCGGCGCGCTGGTAATAGCTGGCCGGATGGTCATACAGACTCTGGCTGTCGTCGACTACGGCACCTTCCAGTCTCTCGTCGAACAGCCCGAGGCGGTCGATCAGCGAATGGACCCCACGCAGCATGGGGCCTGCGACGTCGTCGGCGTAGACCTGATCGCCGCTCATCATCAGCAAGGCCGGACGCTGCAGTGGATCAAGTGTGTCAGCCAGCAACTGATCGACACATAACAGCCCATCGACAGAGCCATGATGCGGCTTGCGGCACGAGCCGTGGAGTATGTGGTCGATCTTGCTGCGCACCACGAAGTTGGGGTGGCTGGCGCCGCTGTACAGCAGATGGGGCGCCCAGTCGGCAATACCGGTCTGCTCGTCGTTTATACACAGGTCATAGTCGATCAGCCGGTCTTTCGGCAATTCGCTGCCCAGACGCACGTCGATCAGATGGATGAACGCACGTTTGCCTATCGCGATGACCTGGCATTGCCGGTCATCAAGCGGATAGTCCGTAAACGCCGAATCCGCCAGCCCATCAACCCGCAGACGCAATGTCAGCGGCAAGGGACGCGAGCCCACCAGCCATAACACCAGACGATCGGCTTCCTGTCGACGCAGCAGCGGACCGGCAAGAACGGCGGGTAACGAATCATGCTGTGAGGTGAGCGAGGGGGGCATCCTGGGGTCGGGCTCTGGCTGAACAGTGGCTGGAAATAGTAACGCAGCGCAGGTGGAAAGTTCCTGTTACACAAAACCGCATTGCTGTCAGCATGTTTCAAAGATCCGCACGTGCAGGGTATTTGGTCAGAAAAATCTGACGTTTCTAAGAAAACTGTCGCTCACACTCTCCAGTGGTCTCGCACATTGCCGATAGAGCCTGTTGCAAGGAGGTTCACGTCGACGCATGCACGCGTCTGTAATGGAGCTTCCCCCAGCTTTCTCGACCAAGGATCCTGTCATGAACTGGTTCTACAACGCCAAACTGTCCACCAAGCTGTTCATCTCGTTTGCACTCTGTGCGCTCATCACGCTCGTGGTAGGCATCATCGGCAGCCAGGGTATCGGCGACCTTTCGAACAGCCTCAAACTCACGTTCTCCAATAACCTGGTCTCGGTCGCCAAGACCAGTGAGACCAAGGCCAATGCCATCGCTCAGAACCGTGATCTCTACCGTCTGCTGTCGGCAGTGGCCGCCGACGCACCTCAAAGTGCGAAAGATCAGGTTGTTGCCAACTTGCGTGAAAACCGTGTCCAGGCAGAAAAAGCGTACGCCACTTATCGCGCGACGCCGCTTGAAGATGATGAGCGTGCTGCTGGCGATCTCATGGATAAGGACTGGCCTGCGTATCAGGCTGCGATTGATCGAGCCGTCAGCGTTGCATTGGCTGGCGATGTCGGTGCGGCAAGAACGCTGGTGGACGGAGAGGTTCGTGGCATCTACGTCAAGATCATGAACGAACTGAACATCATGGTGGATTCCAACGCCCGGCAAACGGGCGAGGGCGCAGTCGCTGCCGGCAAGACCGAGTCTGCTGCCAAGCTCAACCTGTATATCGGTATCGGCGTGGCGTTCGTGGCTGCGTTCCTGCTCGGTCTGTTTATCAGCCGCGTCATCAGCCGACCGATTGCGTCCGCTCTGGTCAATGCCCAGCGCATTGCAAGCGGCGACCTGACACAGCCAATTGTCAGCCTGCATCGTGACGAGGCCGGACTGATGCTGTCTGCGCTCGGTGAGATGCAAAACAGCCTCAAGAACACCATCGGGCAAATTTCCAGCGCTGCCGACCAGCTCGCCTCTGCCGCCGAGGAATTGAACGCAGTAACAGAAGAAAGCAGCCGCGGCCTGACGCGTCAGAATGACGAGATTCAACTGGCGGCTACCGCAGTCACGGAAATGACGGCAGCGGTCGAGGAAGTGGCGCGCAATGCCATCTCCACTTCCGATGCATCCAGGCTGACCAGCACCGAGGCGGCGACCGGTCGCGATCAGGCTCGCGAAGCCGTGAACGCGATCAACACGGTCAGCACCGAAATCAGCAGCTCCACTGTAATGGTCGAAGAGCTCGCTGGACGCGTTCGCGAAATCGGTCAGGTGCTGGACGTGATTCGCGGTATTGCCGAACAGACCAACCTGCTGGCGCTCAACGCCGCCATTGAAGCGGCCCGTGCGGGTGAGCAGGGCCGTGGTTTTGCCGTGGTAGCCGATGAAGTACGTGCTCTTGCGGCCCGTACACAGGCATCCACCGGCGAGATCGAGGCGATGATCGGCAGCGTACAGAGCAGCGCTGATCAGGCGGTTCGTGCGATGGGCAACAGTCGTACGCTGGCCAGCAACACTCAGTCACTGGCCCAGGCCACAGGCCAATCGCTGGAACGCATCGCCCAGAGCATCGCTGAAATCAACGACCGCAACATGTTGATTGCCACGGCGTCGGAAGAACAATCCCACGTTGCGCGTGAAGTGGACCGTAACCTGATCAACATTCAGGACCTGTCCACCCAGACCGCTGCAGGTGCCAATCAGACCAGCGCGTCGAGCCAGGAACTGTCGCGTCTGGCGATTTCGTTCAATAATCTGGTAGGCAAGTTCAAGGTCTGATTCTTGATAAGGGGCCAGCGTTGCACGACGCTGAGCCCCTCTTTCAATCGGCTTGCATGTTAAGGCGCTTTTGAAAGAAGAAGCGCTTGTGGCCGGGCGGGTAGTCGTCGATCTGCGCAAACTCGCTGAAACCGTGATTGCGATAAAAGTCCGGGGCCTGGAAGTCGAAAGTATCCAGCCACATCCCGACGCAGCCTTTCTCGATGGCCAAGTCTTCGGCCATCTGCATCAGGCGCGAGCCTGTTCCCTGGCCCCGGGTCTGTTCGGGCACGACCAGCAGTTCGATGAAGAGCCAGCGATAAAAGACACGGGCGTGCAAACCGCCAATGATGTCTCCTGTTTCCTCATCCCTCACCAGCAGCGCTACCTTCTCGGATTGCCCGTCACCGGCCTGTTCGGCGTTATAGCGCCTCAAGGGCTCGAGAATGGCCAGGCGATCTTCTTCCGTAGGATCGTTTTTGACTTCGATGTGCACGCTCATACGCTGACTCCCGGCCGTTGATTGCAAATCGGCAGAGTAGAGCGCCGGTTGACCGGGGTAAAGCTCAGGACAAGTTCATGCCTACGATTGAGTATCAGGCTGAGCGGATACAGTTACGACCGGCATGTTTGGCCGCGTACAGCGCAACATCGGCGGCATTGATCAGTTGGTCGGCCGTGGCCATGGGGGCTATGGCCGCGGCGACACCCAGGCTGATGGTGACCAGCGCGCCTTCGCCCTGAGCCGGATGCGGCAACTTGAGCGTAGCCAGTGCAGCTTTCATGATCTCGGCAAGTGCCTTGGCCTGGCTGGCATCGGTGTTGACCATCAGGATCAGAATCTCTTCGCCGCCATAACGAAACGCCACGGCGCCATGTTGCTGGGCATTCTGCTGAATCACTTGGCTCATCAGCTTCAGGCAACTGTCACCCTGAGGATGGCCATAGTTATCGTTGTAGGATTTGAAGTGATCGATATCCAGCAGAATGAACGCTACGTTCGTTGGCGTCTCTCTGGAGCGCTCCCAGATTGAGCTCACCAGTTCGTCCAGGTACCTTCGATTGAACAGCCGGGTCAGCGCATCGGTGCGCGCAACTTCCATTAACTGAACATGCAGCAGCCGTCCGCGCAGGGCAAACAGGTAGCTCAGACGGACGCCTCGCTCCAGAAAGTAGGAGGCCATCAGCAGCAACGCAACGGTACACACGAATAGCAAGGCATTGGCCTGCCAGGTCAGGAAATCCGCAAAACCTGCCAGATAGGTTGTGACCAGTTGAATGGCCAGCATGCTCAGCGTCGCCACGGTGGCATAGCGAAACGGCAGTTGCTGGATCATGGTGCAATAGACCATGACCAGCAGCATCCCCAGTTGGTAGTGGAGCTGGTGCGGACTCTCGCTGTAGGTCATGACCACCATCGGCATCAGCGAGGACAACACAGTGCCGACTGCCGCGGTTGTTTCCAGCGCCCGGCGAGACGTCATGCGCTGAATCAATAAAAGCAAAGCGATGAACATCGGGGTAATGACACACAGCCGACCGATCGCGACGTAGAAAAACATGTCACGCAACATCAGCCAGTCGCTGAGCAGGTACAGGTTGTAGATCAGTCCGCCGCCAATGCCGACTGCCGTAATGAATCGACGTCGCTGTTGCTGGGTGTCCGCTTCGTAACGTCGTTCGAGTTCACGGCTGAACCGCAGTGTGCGAACTCCCGAGGCAATGGTCCGCTCAACCTCGACAAGCGTCTGCGAGTCTTCCTGGGTTGGGCGATCAAGGGCGGGAGTGAGCATGCGGCACCGGGTTCATCACATCGAATCCATTAGGACAGTGCTCGAGATGTCTTAGTGCCACCATTGGTGGCGTGGGGTGCAGATAAATAAAAATAAATGTGCATTCCCGTGATTCACCAGGCTGACGTCATGCTCAACGTCAGCTCAGGCTAATGCGTTATGTCACAGCATAAACCATCAGGCGCCGCCGACTTTGAAAATGGCAACCTTTTGTGCAAGTCGATCTGCCAACTGTTCCAGCTCCCTGCTGGCGGACGCGACCTGCAGCGATCCACTGGCGGACTTGACGGTTGAATCGTGAATGCGGCTGACGTTGACAGCGACGTCTTCGGCCACGGCGCTCTGCTGGACAGCGGCGCTGGCGATCTGGGCGTTCATGTGATTGATTGCGCCCACTTCCTGACTGATTCTGGTCAGTACGCTCTGGGCATTGCGGGTCTGAGAGACCGTCTGGGTCACGCGTTCACAACAGTCACGCATGGTTTGTGCGGCGGCTTGAGTTCCGCCCTGCAGGCGCCCGATCATCTCGCGGATTTCCTGAGTCGATTGCTGAGTGCGAGTCGCCAGGGAGCGCACTTCATCGGCCACGACTGCAAAGCCTCTTCCATGCTCTCCGGCGCGGGCGGCCTCAATGGCTGCGTTCAAGGCCAGCAGGTTGGTTTGCGAAGCGATGGAGTTGATCACCTCGATGACCGTCTCGATCTGCTCGCTGTCTTTTGAAACCTGCTCGACCGTCTGGGTGGTTTGACCCAGCGTCACCGCCAGCTCTTCGATTGCCTGCGTGGTGCCCGCAACCAGGCGATTACCGCTCTCGACCTCATTGTCGGCTTCACGGGTCGCGTTTGCCGCTCTGGAGGCATAGTCAGACACCTCGGTGACCGACGCCGCCATTTGTTTGATCGCCGTCGCAACCTGCTCGGCCTCACGGGTCTGAAGGCTGATGTGGTCGTTATTACGCGTGGACGTCGCCGAGAGCTGGCTGGAGGAATGATTCACTTCCTGTGCCGCCTTGCGAACCTGAGTGATGGTGTCAGCCAGTCGATCAAGCGCGGTTTTCAGGACTCCCATGACACTGTCAGGGTAATCAGTGACGATGGTCTGCTGCAGGTCGCCCGCAGCCAGCCTCCGGATCGCTTCGGCGACCTCGACAGGTTCTGCGCCCAGAGTGGATTTCACGAAACGAATGATGACGGTCGCCATGATGATGCTCAGCAACAAGGCCGCACCGGTTGCCAGCAACATCAGACCGGAAAACCGGCTGGCGGTGGTCTGCACTTCATTGAGCTGAACCTTGATCGAGGCTTCTTCGTAATCGATCAGCGCGTTGATGCGCTTCAACCATTCGCTGTAGTCACCAGAGGCACGACTCAGCAACAACGCCTGAGCGCCCGCAACGTCGCCAGCCCGGCGCAAGTCGACAACCGCTTTGCTGGACGTAAGGGTCTTCACTTCGATTTCCTTGATGGCGCGCAGCAACTCCTTCTCTTCACGCGTCACCCCGGCATGGCCAATCAATTGATCCATGGGCTGTGCGGAGTCGGTATAGGCCTGCTCCAGGCTCGCCACCTCGGCCAGGTGAAACGCAAGATCCCGGTCGTTGTTCACCAGCACCGCATCGCGTACGGCAATGGCACGGTTATGGACACTGCCCCGAAAATTGATGGCGTAACGCTGAATCTTTGCCGCGTTGTCACCGACGTCTTGCAGCGTGGAATCGATGACGCCTACACGCTGCATGCCGACGGCGGTGATCAAAACGAGTAGCGACACGATAGCGGCGAAGCCGAGACCGATACGGGTAGCGAGGCGGACGGATGTTTTCATGGTCTGGACTCGAATTTTCGGGAGGTTCAAGTGGTGATGGCGATAAGTCATCACTTGAGGGTCGAGACCATACGCCAGGGGCGAGAGGAGGACTAATTAATAATATGTAACGCGATATTTGGCTTTGGCTATTGATTGCTTTGTTTCGATAGTTTTTTTTGTGGCTGGTGGTATTCAGAGACGGTCAAAAACAAGAAAGCCCGCACGAGGCGGGCTTCTTGTTGAACTTGGTGGCTACACAGGGACTTGAACCCCGGACCCCAGCATTATGAATGCTATGCTCTAACCAACTGAGCTATGTAGCCAAGTGGCGCGCATTATTCGCGCAGAACGGATATGTGTCAAGCATCTGTGTGAAAAATAATTGCGTACGATCAACCGGTTAGGTCTCGCGTCTGAGATCCTGCCTCCTCAAGGTGCGTCGGTCAGTGCTCCTTGACCCGATAACGTGCCGTGTCCCTCGTCCCCCTCCGTTACCTCCAGTGACGCTTGCGAATCAATGTTTCCGGCGCTTTTTCAGGTTTATGCCTGGCCTGCCGATGCAGTGGGCAATCAGATATTCATTATCGTGATGCTAAATGATGGCTGGCGGCCGGGTCCGCAGAGGGTCGATAAGAAAAGGCATGCGTTTTCTTATCGACTATCTGGCATTGCGATTCGCGGTCTGGAACTTGCTTGGGATTTCTCAAAACGACGTCCAAGTCGCGTTTTGTAAAAAACAGACCGGTGACCACGCTTTTTGACACGAAGAGAAGCGACGCGTATCGCCATAAAATCAATAACATGGCATTTTGCTTTCAGTACTTTGAAAAGAAGAACCGCGCCGGAATGTTCCAGGCGGCGGGAGTTCACGGGGAGTCGCTGGACATGAACAGTATTCTGTCGCCGGGTATGCGCCTGATGGGGCATTTCGGTTTTGCTCGTAAATTTCAGCTCTTGTTTTTGCTGTTCATGTTGCCGCTGGTGGGCAGTGGTTGGGTCATCGCGACTGATTACCGAAACAAGCTCGCAGTAATTTCGGGGGAGCAGTCAGGCGTCCGGCAACTGCTGGCGCTTGACGACCTGAACGTCGAACTGGCGGCACAGCGCGACCATGCTGCGCGCTGGAAAGCGGCCGACATCCTCAAGGAGCCGACCCCGGAAGCGAAAGCAGCGATGGCCAATGTCGATGCAGGCAATCCTCGCATCGCCAAGGCGCTGGAAAACCTCAATGCGGCCCTGATCAAGGAAAGCGCGCCTGCCGACACGATGGACCGATACAAAACACTTCAGGCCTCAGTAGCCGGCATGGACACCGCGTCCTTGCGGACCGTTGGCTGGTGGCCGGATGGTTATGATCGCTTCACCACTGCTTTGAGCAACGTTCAGGCGCTGCGCGAGCAGATCGCCATGGACAGCGGTTTGATTCTCGACCCGTGGCTCGAGACCTACATGCTGATGCAACTCTCTACGCAGCAGGTGCCCGACCTCATCGAGCGTATCGGTCGCATGTCCAGCATCGGCCAGACCTCGGTTGCGTCAGGCCAGTTCAGTCTGCAAAGCCGGCTGCAAATGCGCGACCTGCGTAGCCGTATCGATGACGCCAGGGATCAGATGCACAAGGCAGGCGGCTTGCTGATGTCCAAGCTGCCGCCACAGATGCAGCCTTGGGCCGATAAATACGCAGCGGTCACGCAGATGCTCAACGCCGAGCTGAAAGTGCTCGACGAGGGAGTATTCGGCAGCAGCATCAAGCTCAAGCCGCAGGAGTTCGAGCGCAGCATCGATACATTGACTAAGGGCGTAGCGGACTTCAGGACCCAGTCGCTGAACGCACTGTACGATCGGCTGGATTACTACCACGACTCCTCCAACATGGAGTTCATCCCGATGGCAGTGGTGTTCGGCGTACTGATGCTGCTGGCCATGTACCTGTTCGCCTGTCTGCAGACCTCGATCCGAAGCAGTGCCAGCGGTATAACCACACTGGCCGAGTCGCTGCGGGACGGCAATCTCTGCGTGGAGGTTCCGGTTCAGGGGCGCGACGAGCTTGCCGCCATCAGCCGCGCGCTGAACGTTGCAGTTGTTCAGCTACGAACCAGCCTGCTGGGTGTCAATCAGGAAACCGTGCGCGTCGGTGACGCGGTGCTGACGCTTAATGCCCAATCCAGCGGAACGTTGACCGAGGTTGAAGACCAGCAACAGCAGATCAGTCAGATCGCTGCCGCCGCGACCGAACTGGCCGCGACCTCCCAGGGCGTGGCGAGAAGTTGCGAACAGGCATCGGCCAGTGCGCGACATACTCGCCAGATTGCCGAGCAGAGCAGCCAGGACAGTCAACGCACCACTGACAGTATCCAACAGCTCAACAAGCGCCTGACCGACACCGCCGCTGCGCTGGGGCGCGTCAGCGAGCAGGGTCAGCAGATTCAATCAGTCGTCGACGCCATTCGCGGCATCGCCGAACAAACCAACCTGCTGGCGCTCAATGCGGCTATCGAGGCTGCGCGTGCGGGAGAGCAGGGCCGTGGTTTCGCCGTGGTCGCCGATGAAGTACGCAGTCTCTCGCAACGCACCCAAGCGTCGACTGCGCAGATTGCCGGCACCGTAGACAGCCTGCGCGCCACCGTGACCCAGGCCGTCGACCTGATGGAAGCCGCATGCGGCCAGGCCGTCAACGATGCCCGCTCCGTGACGGGGCTCGGCGAACGGCTCGGCGAGATCGCCATGGCGGTGCAGGGCGTGACTGACACGCTGGTGCAGATATCCACCGCTGTTGAAGAGCAGGCGTCTACGGCAGACGAGGTCAGCAGCAATATCCAGCAGGTCGACCAGGCTGCGGGTCGCTTGCTTGAGGGCGCTCGAGCGGTGAACCGGGCGGCGGATACGCTGAGCCAGGGGAGCCAGGCGCTGAGTGGGAATACGGCGCGGTTTCGGTTGGGGTGAGCGGTATTTGCATGCTTCATTCAAAGGCGGCCCTTTTTTGGGCCGTTTTCCCCTGTTTTGCTGCTTTGAATCATTAAAGTTGGATAGGCGGGCGTGCATCCGTTCATTTGGTGACTGACGGAAGTCGAGACAACGCGTAAAATGCGGCCCTTTTGCAGGCGACGGTTTCTTGAGAACGCAGCTCACCCAACAGCATGGGGCGCATGACACTAGCCTTCCGCGCGTCGCTATCCTTATGTGCACCTACAACGGTGCGGCCTACCTGAGTGAGCAGCTCGACTCTTTCAGTGCGCAAACCTTTCCCAATTGGGTTTTGTACGTATCTGACGATGCATCCACGGACGACACCAACCGAATTCTGGCTGAGTATCAGGCGCGTTGGGGCAAGGATCGTATGGTCATTTTCAACGGCCCTTGCAACGGCTTTGCCGAGAACTTCATTTCCCTTGTCCAGCGGACCGAGATAGAAGCCGACTACTTCGCCTTCAGTGATCAGGACGATGTCTGGTTCAGAGACAAGCTGGAGAGAAGTGTCGCTCGCCTGGATCCTCTTGGTGAAAGCGCGCCAGCCCTTTATTGCTCCAGAACCAGGCTGGTGGACGCTAAACTCAATGTAATCGGAATTTCCCCGCTGTTCCGCAAACCCCCCTCGTTCAGAAATGCACTGGTTCAAAGTCTGGCCGGTGCGAACACGATGCTTATCAATCAGTCCGCACGCGATTTACTGATGAGGCTACCCCACAAGCCGTCTTTGATTGTCCATGACTGGCTGACTTACCTGTTGGTAACCGGGTGCGGTGGCTACGTGTTTTACGATTCCGATCCAACCCTTTATTACCGTCAGCACGGCGGTAATCTGATCGGCGCCAATGCAAGCACTCGTGACAGACTGCTCCGCTTGCGCAAAATGCTGACCGGCCGTTTCATCGTATGGAACGATGCGAATGTTTCGATTCTCAGAGGTATGGAGCAGTCACTCACTGACGAGTGCCGGATGTTGCTTGACCATTTTGACAATGGTCGCAGGTCAGGGTTTTTCCAGCGCGTGTCAACGTTCAAAAAGGCCGGTTTTTACCGGCAGACGTTGCGAGGAAACATGAGCCTTGTTTTGGCTGTTTGCCTGAGGAAGGTTTAACAGCCGTTTCTATAAAAGGCTGGCTCAGCGTCTGCCTGGGCTCTGTGCATCGTTGAAGCTTACCTTGCACAGGGATGCTGCCATACAGGCGATGATAAACAGCCGTTTATCCCTGGGTCGCCTGCGGCAGTGCCTGGCTTGGAAAGCCAGCCTTAGAAATGCGGTTTTCCCCTTAAGCGTTAGCCCCGAAGTGCCTCCCGTCAGATCGTTTATAAGCACTACTTGCTCGGGCCACCATCCGCCCAGGATCTTTTTCAAACGGGTTGTGAAAGCCGCTATTCCGGTATTGGCGCCAACCTGATTATCGGCGTGCTGGCGATAGTCCATGCTTGGCACGGGATCTATAAACCATCTGAAGTCATGATTGCGAGCATAGGCATAGCAATACCAGTCGTGCAGGGCGATGCGCTGACAGGCTGCCCAGTTTGCTATCAATGACGCTTTGAATGCGTCTGCCAAGCGACGATTCATCACGTATGTGCAGCCTGGCCCTGCAGCTTCGAACGCATGGTCCCAGCGAACCTGGGGCTGAGCCTTGTCGACGAGCATTCGCCTGCCGTTTGGCCAGAAGGCAATCACATTGCTGGAATAAGCATCATAGTTGCCCGAAACCATGACAGACGTTGCTCTGTGCAGCTTGTCCGAATACCAGATGTCGTCCTGATCGGAAAATGCCACGTAATCAAAAGCCGACAAATCGACATCCTTGATCAATCGGAAAAAATTGCGGGATGCCCCGCCAAATTGGCCGGCGGCCGGGAGCAGGGTGACATTTGCGTTGCGCTCTGCATACCCCGAGCAAAGAGAGTCAGTACCATCCGTGGATGGATCAACACTGATGAATACGCTGACGCAGAGGTTGGTCTGCTTGAGGATGGAATCAAGTTGTTCCGCTATCCAATCCATTCCGTTATAAGCGGCCAACAGTACGGCTACCTTGGGATGATTGACGCTCATACTGTTGACAGCCTTACGGTACGGAGTAGTAGAAACTGCCGGGCTTAAAAGGAGCCCAGCTCAAGCAGCTTTTGCAGATACTGTCCGTAACCGGTTTTCTTGAGTTTGCGTGCCTGCTCGCCCAGTTGCTCCGAAGTGATCCAGCCATTGGTGTACGCGATCTCTTCGAGGCAGGCCACTTTCCAGCCTTGACGCTGTTCGATGGTGTGCACGAAGTGGCTCGCTTCCAGCAGCGATTCGTGGGTGCCGGTATCCAGCCAGGCGAAGCCACGGCCCAGGATTTCCACGGTCAGGCTTTTCTGTTCGAGGTAAGCACGGTTCACGTCAGTGATTTCCAGCTCGCCGCGTTCGGAAGGCTTGATGTTCTTGGCGATCTCGACGACTTGGTTATCGTAGAAATACAGGCCGGTCACCGCGTAGCTCGATTTCGGTGCCGACGGTTTTTCTTCGATGCTCAAGGCGCGGCCGGTCTCGTCGAACTCGACAACACCAAAGCGCTCGGGATCGGAAACGTGATAGCCAAATACGGTTGCGCCGCTGGTCTGCTGGCTCGCGGAGCGCAGGTTTTCCGAGAAGTGCTGGCCGTAGAAAATGTTGTCACCCAGGATCAGGCAGCAAGGGTCCTTGCCGATGAACTCTTCACCAATGATGAATGCTTGCGCCAGACCATCCGGCGTTGGCTGTTCTGCATAAGTGAGCTGAATGCCATATTGACTGCCGTCGCCCAGAAGCTTGCGGAAGGAAGGCAGGTCTTCCGGCGTCGAGATGATCAGGATTTCACGCATGCCGGCCAGCATCAGCACCGACAGCGGATAGAAAATCATCGGCTTGTCGTAGATCGGAAGCATTTGTTTGGACACACCGAGTGTCAGGGGATGCAAACGAGTCCCTGAGCCGCCGGCCAGGATGATGCCTTTACGATTAGTCGTGGTCATTTATTCAGGGATTCCATAAGCATGCGGGTAACGCCGCTTTGCCAGTCTGGCAAGTGCAGAGCAAAATTGTGGCGTAATTTTTCGGTGTTCAGACGGGAGTTCAGCGGACGACGTGCAGGCGTTGGGTATTCGATCGTACCGATAGGGTTGATCTCTTGAACCGCAAGTTGTTCGCCGTTTGCACGCGCAAAGTCCACGACATATTGCGCATACGCATGCCATGAGACTTCACCCGCTGGTGCCAGATGATAGACGCCGCAAAGCTCCGGCTTCGCCAGTGCCTGCACCGCCGCCGCTGTAGCGATGTCGGCCAGCAGATCCGCACCGGTAGGAGCGCCAATCTGATCGGCAATCACGTTCAGGGACTGACGATCTTTCGCGAGTCGCAACATTGTTTTTGCGAAGTTGTTGCCGCGTGCGGCATAAACCCAGCTGGTGCGGAATATCAGGTACTTGCAACCAGAGGCTTCGATGAGTTGTTCACCCTCCAACTTGGTTGCGCCGTAATAATTTACCGGCGAGACGGCATCGGTTTCTTTCCAGGCGCAATCGCCGCTGCCATCGAAGACGTAATCGGTCGAGTAATGAACCAACAGTGCGTCCAGTTGACGAGCTTCTTCTGCCATGACCTGGCTGGCCAGCGCGTTGACTGTGTGCGCAAGCTCTCGCTCGCTTTCGGCCTTGTCGACGGCGGTATAGGCTGCTGCGTTGACGATGACGTCAGGTTGAACAAGACGAATCGTAGCCCGCAGGCCGTCCAGGTTGGACAAGTCCCCCGTCAGGTCGCCATAGGCAGACGCAACCGTTTGGCGATCAAGTGCTACCACTTCACCCAGCACCGTGAGTGAGCGCTGAAGCTCCCATCCCACCTGTCCGTTTTTACCCAGCAGAAGAATTTTCATTATTTCTCGGCACGTGTTGAGTAGTTCTTGTCGATCCATTGCTGGTAGCTGCCACTTTTCACGTGGTCCACCCAATCCGGATTGCTGAGGTACCACTCCACTGTCTTACGGATCCCGGATTCGAAGCTTTCTTCCGGTGTCCAGCCCAGCTCGCGCTGGATCTTGCTGGCGTCGATAGCGTAGCGCAGATCGTGACCCGGGCGATCCTTGACATAAGTGATCAGGCTCTCGTGCGGAAGGAACGCCGAGTCCGGACGCATTTGGTCGAGCAGGTCGCATACCGTGCGCACGACTTCGATGTTCTGCTTTTCGTTGTGACCACCGATGTTGTACGTTTCGCCGATCTCGCCTTCGGTCACGACCTTGTAAAGTGCGCGAGCGTGATCTTCCACGTACAACCAGTCGCGAACCTGATCGCCCTTGCCATAAATCGGCAGCGGTTTGCCTTCCAGTGCATTTAAAATGATCAGTGGAATCAATTTCTCGGGGAAGTGGCAAGGGCCGTAGTTGTTCGAGCAGTTGGTGACCAGTGTCGGCAGGCCATAGGTTCTGCTCCACGCGCGCACGAGGTGGTCCGAGCTCGCCTTGCTGGCCGAGTAGGGCGAGCTTGGCTGGTAAGGAGTTGTCTCGGTGAATAGGTCTTCAGGACCTTCCAGATCGCCATACACTTCGTCAGTGGAAATGTGGTGAAAGCGGAAACTGGCTTTGCGCGCTTCGTCCAGTCGGTTCCAGTACGCACGCGCAGCTTCAAGCAGCGTATAGGTCCCGATGATATTGGTCTGGATGAAGTCGGACGGGCCACTGATCGAGCGGTCCACGTGAGATTCCGCTGCCAGATGCATGACCGCATCAGGCTGATGTTCGTGAAAGACCCGGTCCAGGTCTTCACGATTGCAGATATCCACATGGGCAAACGCGTAGCGCTCGTCCTTGTCCACTGATTGGAGGGATTCGAGGTTGCCTGCGTAGGTCAGTTTATCGACGTTGACGACAGCGTCAGACGTGTTGGAAATGATATGTCGAATGACCGCCGAGCCGATAAAACCGGCACCACCTGTTACTAGGATCTTCAAGAGAATGTCTACCTTGAGTTATGACAAGGCGCTGCCCGGTCCGTTGAAGCAAAGATTGAGTGTGCTGCTGTCTTTGATTCTCTAATAGCGTCGGATATCGGCGCGCTTTGAGCGATGAATCAGAGGCGGCATTTTACATGGAAAGATTGTCATCCCTACCACTAAATGATGTGACGCATGGATTGGCAGGACGGTTCAAAGCGTTCTGCGGGTCACGCGTGCCGATTCGACTGTAGCCAAGGCGATCTGTCAGTGATCCAGCATGGGGGAGGGAGAGCACTCCGGTAAGCTCACTTATCAATCCAGGCGGTATGAGCACTCTTATAGGAACGTCAGATTTTGATCCGGGGTGCGCCACGGCTTGCTCGCCCACGTGGCTGCTGCGAAACTCTTGTAGGCGGCTTGGAAAGCCCTCTCTATAATGCCGTCGGCGTATTGAAGAACAACACGGAGTGGAAATGCAAAATACGAAAGCCGGCTATCGGCCTGACATAGACGGTCTGCGAGCCGTGGCTGTGCTGGCTGTCATTCTGTACCACTTCAAGGTGGCTCTTCTTTCAGGTGGTTTTGTCGGGGTAGACATTTTTTTTGTTATCAGTGGCTACCTGATCACCAAGGTGATCGTTGATCGAAAGGGAACAACCCGGTTCGATTTTGCAGACTTTTACCTTCGGCGAGTCAGGAGGCTGATTCCAGCGCTGCTTGTAACCATTGCATCGTCCTATATTGCTGCCTTTGTCCTGTTCTCACCGTCCGACTTCAAGCCCATGTCGGGCTCAACGGTGTACGCGTTGACAGGCATCTCGAACATTTATTTCTGGGCTGAAAGCGGCTATTTCGACGCAGCGTCGACGTTGAAGCCTCTTCTGCATACATGGTCGCTGGGCGTAGAGATACAGTTCTATCTGGTATGGCCAGTCGTGCTTTTACTTCTGACCCGTTTCACGAAAACACCTTTTGTCGCGGTGCTTGTTCTGATCCTTATAGGAGTAGTCGCCTCTGTTCAGTACCTCAAGCATGACGCCTCGGGCGCGTTTTTCCTGACGCCTTTCAGGATGCACGAGTTTCTCTTCGGTGGGCTGGTCGTGTTTGCCGAACGCTACTCGCTCAATCGATTGATCGCCAATATGGCATACCTGCTGGGTCTTGCGCTGATCAGCTATTCGATTTTCGTATTCAAAAGCGACACTTTGTTGTTCCCAGGTCTTGCAGCGTTGGTGCCTGCTGCGGGTGCAGCCCTGATGATTCTGGGGGGGCGGAGTTCAGTGTTTTCCCGCCCGCTATCGTCCTGGCCTGCGGTAAAGATTGGTGAGATAAGTTACTCCCTCTATCTGGTTCACTGGCCTCTTTTTGTATTCGTAAGCTATGTGTTGATCGACCAGATAAGTACCCCGGTGAAGTTCGGTTTGATCGGCTCCACAGGTGTTCTGGCGCTGGCTCTCTACCACTTTGTCGAGAAGCCTTTTCGTCATCAGCGAGAGTCGCGAATGAGCGGCGCTGAATTTTCGCTGGTGACGCTGCTCGCTTCGGTCGTAGTGATCGTACCTGCCGCCAGCAGTTGGGCGCAGGACGGCTGGGGATGGAGAGTGCCAGCAGAAATAAGGGATATGGTCAAAGTCGATGAAAGAAGTGCATCCATCTATGTGTTTGAGGTCATCAAAAGCCTGAATCAACGGGAAGGGTTTGATACTGCCTCCAAAAAACAGAAAATCCTCGTCATTGGTGACTCTCAGGCGGGCGATCTGCTCAATATTCTTAATGAACAAGGCTATCTCGCCAACTACGACGTCGTTTCCCGCCTTGTCGACAGTGCGTGTGCGACTCCGGGTCTGGATAAGGCCAAGGAAGAAGACTTCTATACCCGCGTCAATCCTATCGTCATCAAGGATCCCGCCTACGTCAAACGCTGCCAGGACTCGCTTGAGAGAGCGAATAATAAGGCTTTGATTTCGGGGGCGGACAAGATATTCATCGCCATGTACTGGCGTGATTTTGCTGAGCCTTACTACCTTGAGGCCATCAACAAAATTACAGTGCAGACCAATGCTGATGTGTACGTATTCGGACGAAAGGATCTGCTGAAAGACAGCGCATTTATCGTCAGCGGTCTTGGCAGGCTCGCGGGCCTTTCGTATTACGCTTCCCGATACAGAAGCCCGGAGACAGACAGAATCAACCAGCCTCTGGCGAATCTGCAGAATGTCAGGTACGTCGACATGATGAAGGCTACGTGTCCTTCGGCTGATAGGTGCTTGGTCCTGGATGACAACAATAAACCTGCTTTCTTCAACGCGACCCATCTGTCAAAGGAGGGCGCAAAACTTTACGGGCCCAGTGTTCGCAGTCTTGTCGACGACGCCACGAAAAATGTTGTAGCCGAGAAAGTATCGGCGGCTAAGAAATAACACAGGCAGGTCGAGAGGTTCTCGAAGAGTGCTTCTCGAGCACGATCAGGTCCACAGCCTGTAGTTTTTGCAGATGTGGCCTGCGTCTTTGATCTAGCGCTCGGGTTTGCGTTTGATCGGATCGCCTGGTGGGCTCAGGCTATATGACATGTATCGCATTGCCAGACTGGTGCCGCTTTATCTTGTCAATCTTTTCGTGTTTTTGGCATTCCTAGGGTACACAGGTAGAAAGTGGGTGCCCAGCCACGATTCGTGGGTCATATTAAGGCATCTTGTCTCGTCTCGACACTTGTATCCGTACGTGTCGAGAGACATAAATCCGGTGTTGTGGACGCTGACACACGAGGCACTGTTCTACGCAGTTGCTGCGGTGCTGTTCATGGTCAATATCCGAAACACATCACTCGTCTTGGCGACTTCGTTAGTGCTCTACGCCATTTCCTGGCGTTGGGTGCCGTCGATTATTTCAAGTTTTCCTAGGTCTTCTACGCCATTGCATTGGGTATTTTCATTGCGGAAGGCGGTCACGGCAGGCGCGTGTGGATTTGTCTGATTACTGTCGTGCTGTCTGTTTATCCTTTCGTGGATGACAGCTTCAGTGAGTACATGCCGACGTTGATTGGCGTGGCCCTGATCCTTGTCTTTCTATCACTTTCAGTTGATAAAAAGTGCGGCAGGCTGACCAGTGTGCTTATGTCGCCAACTGTCTTTTTAGGTGTTGTTTCCTATGGTCTTTACATTTGGCATCGTCAAGTGATTAACATCATGGAATACCACATCGGCTTCTTTGGTCGCGTTGTGCCTGGCTGGGCTGAATACCAGATCATCCGAGCCGTGGTAACGGTATCAATTTGCGTTGCCATTGCTTGGCTTTCTTACGTGATGATCGAAAAACCATCAATGGGCAGACTGAGAGAGGCGGTTGAAAGGAGGGCGGGCCTTGCCCCGGTAATCGCTCATTAAGCATGCTTATCGCAGAGTTTCCTGCGCTTCAGGTTGCGTGCGAAGGACCTCAAGCCTTCGCGGTCAAGGCTGACTTTATTTGACAGAGCCGCTGCGTTTGCAATGAGTCGCAGGCGCCTTGACTGCCGTCTGTCAGTTTCCGTTCATGGCGTTTTGCGAACCGTTCTGTGCTCGGTGACTGACCCTTGCGAGATTGCGCTGCCAAGCAATGTTTTTCATGAAAAAACTGACATGCATCAAGTCAGCCTCCAACGCACTGAAACACCGAAATAGTGTCCGGTATTCTTACATTTTCGGTAGAATACGCGGCTCAGGAGGCGAGACGTTAAAGGGGTTGACGCACGACCCAGGCAACTGGGTGCGCGTGTGTCGAATGTGCAGGCTGCACTGGAGAAGGGGCAAGTAAAGGGCTGCCACGGCCTGTCAGGGGCGATGTTTTTGCCCATGCCACTTTGGCCTTTCGACCCTTGAGCCTGCACCCTTTCATGTTGTGAATGCTTGATCGTGTTGTTGGATACCTCATTGTTGAAGTGCAAAAGTAGGAGCGCGGCTAGGGATGAATAGTTTTTCAGGTGACCGGCCATTGGTAATTGGGTGGTGTGTAGCGTCGTTGTCGCTCAATGTAGCCAGTGTCAGATACAGAGCCGTATTGCCTATTGTCGCCTTGGAATACTCTGGCCACACATGTGAAATCTTTACTCACGCCAGCGTGGTCGACCTGACAAAGCTTGATGTGCTTGTCGTCGTCAAAGACTTTTCCGTGGAAACCTACGGAATGGTCCAGAAAGCTCACGCCCTCAACATCCCGGTCGTGCTTGATCTGTGTGACAACATTTTTGTCACAGGGTACGGCAAGAATTCTGCCAGTCTTCCGCGCGACATGTTTCTGGGCATGGCGAAATATGCCAGTGCCATAGTCACCACGACCAAACCCTTGGCGCAGATCATCTCCCGCCATGTCGAGCATGTCAGGGTCGAGGTGATTCCGGATGGCGTTATTTCGGGTGACACCAACAAGAAGCTTGATCAAAGATTGCTTGCTGCGCAGGGGGCTACCAAACCTCCCAAGGCTATTGATGTAAAGATTCAGGCTGAAAAGGTCAAAAACCTCGCTAATTCCTATAAGGCTGTTTCCGTCCCAGGTTTGCTCGTTCGCATTTCCAAGCGCTGGCGTACGCTTCTGACCATGGGCTTTTGGAAGCGTCGCGGCGTGAGAGTGCTTTCCTCTCTGGAAATGAATGCGCGTATCGTTCTCGCCAAGTACAGAAAGTCAGTTGCGAGAGCCGCTCCCGTCACTGCGTCCAAGCCCAGTTCAAACGTGGCGAGCCTGCTTTGGTTTGGCAACCACGGCGCCACTTATGCCGACTTCGGCATGCTGGATCTACTGCAGATTCGCGAGGCGCTTGAGGCGATTGCTCTGGAGTACCCGGTCGAGCTGGTCGTGGTCAGCAACCATCAGAAGAAGTACGAAGCGTTTATTCAGCCGTTTGCCATTCCGTCTCGTTACGTTGAGTGGACAATCCAGGCTGTCGAGCATGAAATGGCGAAAGCCAAGGTCGTGCTGATCCCTAACTCGCGAGACGAGTTCAGTATCTGCAAGTCAGCCAATCGTTCGGTTCACGCATTGACCCGCAACCTTCCAGTAATAGCAACAGCCACACCCAGCCTTGAGCCGCTTAAAGGCGGCATTGCAGTCGATGATTTTCTTGCAGGTTTGCGACGCTACCTGTCTGATGAGAAAAACATTCGCGCCGATGTGAAGAAAGGCAAGAAGCTCGCAGAAACGTTTTTCAGTCCGCCCGTTATCAGCCAATCGTGGGTCAGTACGTTCCGTGGTGCATTGACCGATGCCAGGAAAAGTGTGAGCGCGCCGATAGTCGTCTTCGTACTGCATCTGATTCAGGACCTTGATGTAATTCTTCCGATCATCAAGGAAGCGCAGAAGCGGTCAATCCCGTTTGAGGTCTGGTGCAGCACATCGTTGCTGAAAAAATCGCCTAGGGTGCTCACCACCCTTCATGGCATGGATGTTTCTCCTATCGCACTGATGGACAAAGGCATCTCCGGGAGCCCGCCATTCAATCCTGCGACAAAGGCACTGCTCACTGTGGCAGAAACCAACCTCGGTCCTCATGCGTTTACCCGCTGGCTGACCGAGGGTGCCAACGAAGTCGGCATCATGACGGCGACGACGCAGCATGGTCTGGAAAACGTGGGTCTGACCTACAGCGACGAGATTCACCACATCCAGAAGATCAATTTCGCTGCGCAGAAGATCTACCTATGGGGCGAGCTTTCCTCGCTGCACCCCGAGATAAATCCTGCCACGCAGTCAAAGTGTATTGCCATCGGGTGCCCAAAGCCCGTATCGGACGCGACAGTCAATCTGGATCACCTGATCAAAAGGGACACCACCGTAATAGGCGTATTTGAAAACCTGCATTGGCACCGGTACAGCGATGCCTACAGAGAGTTTTTCCTCGAGGGTGTTCTTTCGCTGACAGAGCGCTTCCCGGAGATCATCTTTTTAATTAAGCCCCATCATGCGGGCATGTGGCTGACCAAGCGCTATAAAGGCGATCAGCCCGTCGCGGCAAACCTGGTCATTGCAAACCCGGAAGCTCCCGAGTGGCAAATGTACACCGCCGATCAGTTGCTTGGCAGGATGGCTGCTGTCATCACATCACCATCCACCGTTGCTCTCGACGCTGCGCGCAGGAATCTGAGTGTCGCTGTGGTTGCACATGATCTGGACGTTGACCTCTACAAGCCACTTACAGAGATCCGCACGACCGGGGATTGGGGAGATTTCGTCGCGCAAGCGCTTGGCGCAACCGAGCCCGAGACACTGTCGAGTGCATTCGTGGAGCGTACGATCATCAGTGGTCCTACTGCAGCCAGAATTCTGGATGACTTGCTACCGGTCCAGTGAATTCTGAAGGATCGTTCTGATTTCAAATGGAGCGACCTGCTGCCTGTTTCACTCGAGAGGCCTGTCGCAAAGGTGAACACAAACGTTATTTCAAAATTACAGATGGGTTGAAGCTTGGCGGTATCAGGTACGCTTGCGTTACTATCCGGGCCGCGAAAAGCCCGAACGGGTTACGGCTCCCAGTCATCGGAGAGCGATTGTATCGTCAGATGAGCAAGGCAACCCCCGAACACAGCAATGTGAAGAATCAAGGAGAAATTGCATGACCACCGATGATGAAGTTATTCGGGTTTTCGTAGGCGTTGACCGATCACAGATGCTTGCTGTGCCGGTTCTGGAACACTCGATCAAAAGGCACACCACAGCCAGGGTCGAAGTCATTCCCATGCTTGATCTGCCCGTACCTGAGCCCAAAGACCCGAGAAACGGGCAGCGCACGGGTTTCTCGTTCAGCAGGTTCTGCATTCCGAAGCTGGCAGGTTATAAAGGCAAAGCTATTTATATGGACGCCGACATGCTGGTGATGCGCGATATCAGGGAGCTGTGGAACATTCCTTTCGATGGCGCGAAGATCATCATTCAGAAAGAGGTCAAGCACACCGAAGAGAGCCTTCAGAAAGTAGGGGCGCCCAAGACACGCAAGAAGCAGTGTGCAGTTATGCTGCTGGATTGCGGAAGGTTGGACTGGGAGGTGGAAACGATTATCCAGGGCATGGACGACGGTCTGTACGATTACGATCAACTTATGTCCGAACTGGTCATTTTGGATGAGAGCGACGTCAAGTATGGTGTGCCGTTCGAGTGGAACAGCCTGGAACACTGGGACAAAGACACCTGCCTGATTCATTACACTGACGTTTACACGCAGCCATGGTCCTCTTGCGGCAACAAGAACGCATGGGTCTGGTTCCGCGAGGTTCGCAAAATGCTCGCAAACGGGTCGCTGAGCAAAAAGGCGATCGAGGAAGACATACAACTTGGCTATTTGCGACCGTCCTTGTTGAAAGATATCAAATACCGTCACTTGATCCCGAGCTTCCTGCACGCTGCATGGGATAAAAAGAACGCCGCATTTGACAAGCTTTCCGGTTATATACCCCACAAAGAGGTTTATGCTGCAAAGCGGGCCAGGCAGAAGGTGATCAAAGAGTATGAAGCTCAGTTGAAAGCGCACGCTACCATGAACGATGTCGTTAAAGATAAGGTTGGAAACTGATGTTGGCCTTTATTAAAGGGCTTTTCAGCTCAACAAAAAAAGTTACCGATTTGCCGACGCCTGAAAAGCCAAGAATTCTGGTATTTACCGAGAATTTGAACGCGACCTATTTCATCAGTTTCGATATCCCTTTTAAGGTTCTTCGTAGTGAGGGCGCTCTCGAGTTTGAAGTCGTAACTCAGCTTCGCGTTGGAAAAAAAGGTACGCCCGCATGGGAAAAATTCTACAACGGCTTTAATCCTAATCTCGTGATCATGACGCGCTATGGCTTACCCCATGGTAGAGAGATTCTTGAGTACTTTAAAGAGAGGGAGATTCCTGTTATTTACCACATTGACGACAATCTTCTTGAGATTCCGTCGTCTTTGGGCGCTGCCATTCAGATGGCTCATGGGGCCGTTGAGGTTATTGACGAGCGGCGTTATCTGCTCGAGCATTGCGATCTTATATACGCTTCCACATCTTATCTGGCGCAACATCTGCAATCTGTTTTTCCATCGCAAAAGATATTTTCTGGCATGTATGCACCTTACATGGCCAGCCACATCACCAAAATTGAAAAAAAGCGAAGCAGCTCGCAAACAATCGGCTATATGGGGTCGAAGGGGCATCAAGAAGATTTGGAGTTGGTGGTTCCTACACTCATCAGGTTGATGGACGATAACCCGACTCTACGGTTTGAGGTGTTTGGCAGCATCAAGATGCCTGACAGTCTTATTCGCTTTGGTAACAGGGTAAAGTCTCATCAGGTCAATAAAGGCTATGTTCAGTTTTTGAATACGCTGGCCGATTTGAACTGGGATGTCGGTCTTGCTCCATTGGTGAACGAGAAATTCAATTTATGCAAGGCACCTACTAAGTTTATCGAGTACACCGCTGCCGGGATACCAGTAGTTGCGTCCGACATTTTGGTGTATAGCCAAGTTATTCCAGAGGGTGGTGGTATGCTGGTTCAAGGTGATTGGCATACCGCGATCACCGATTTGCTTAACGATCAGACGTTAAGAGAGTCGATGGTTGAAACTGCACACTTGTTCTGCGCCTACAATTTCTCTGAAAAGCAATTGCAAGCCCAGCTCAAGAACCTGTTAGGCATGGTCGTGCGATAGACCGCCTCTGTCGCTCCTCGCGAACGTAAATCCAAAAACAAAGGAACCCGAAGCGAATGCTATTCAACTCTATGGAGTACATAGTGCTGTTGATGGCCACCCTGGCCTGCTACTGGCTATGCCCTTGGTTGCGGGGGCGGCAGTGGGTCGTGCTGATCGGCAGTCTCTATTTTTATTGCAGCTGGAGCAACGTATTCGGGCTGATGCTCGCGGGCGTCATTGCTGTCAACTGGTTGATTGCAGGTCGCATTGCTCAGACGCGAGAGCGATATTGGCTGGTGTTGGCGTGTGTCGGCAACCTGCTGCTGCTGTGTTATTTCAAGTACATGAACTTCTTTCTTGAGAACATCCAGGCCATCGGTGAACTCTATGATCCCAATTATGAAATAGGGCTGCTCAAGATCATTCTGCCGTTGGGTATCTCGTTCTATGTGTTTGAACTGATCTCTTACCATGTGGATGTCTACAAAGGTAAGTTCGAGCACGAAAGGGACCCTGCCGTATTTGCGATCTTTGTGTTGTTTTTCCCTCACCTGATCGCCGGCCCGATTTGCAGGGCTGCTCAATTCATGCCGCAAATAAAGATCAAGCAAGTATTTGACCTGAGTCACGTATATAACGGCATTTATTATTTTATCGCCGGCCTGGCGTTGAAGTGCGGGGTTGCTGACGGACTGGCACCCTTTGTCAATATTGTTTTCAAGGCGCCCGACCACTACTCCGGTTTCGATAACCTGATGGCCGTCATCGGCTTTGGTGTTCAGATCCTGTGCGATTTCTGGGGCTATTCCCTGATGGCGCTGGGTGCGGCGCTGATGTTTGGTTACGTACTCCCTTATAACTTCAATGCGCCTTACTCTTCACTTTCCATCAAAGAGTTCTGGCGGCGGTGGCACATTACGCTGAGCAACTGGCTTCGCGATTATTTGTATATTGCGCTGGGTGGCTCCCGCACATCTGCTGCGTGGAAGACACAAAGGAACCTATTTTTGACCATGCTGTTAGGTGGTCTTTGGCACGGTGCCAGCTGGAATTTTATCATCTGGGGCGGGCTGCACGGCGCAGCACTAGTGATTCAGCGATCCTTCGAAAATGTCCATCCTGGTGCGCTGATCAAAAAAATCGTAGGCCTTCCCGGCGTAGCCTGGTTCCTCACCATGTTTGTGGTTTTCTTTGCGTGGATCTTTTTCCGGGCGAGCGACACACATTCGGCCTTCACGATCATCGCAAAAGTTTTGACGTTTGACGCCACGTGGGCGCAGACGAAGATTGCTCCGTTGTTCTTTGAGTTGTTGCTTCTGTACCTGCCATTGCAATGGTTGGTGCACAAAACAACCTACCAGTCGGACATTACGAATTTTCGAGCCGTGTGTGCCGCTATCACCTTTACAGCGCTGGCGCTTTTTTCCTTCATTTATTATGTAGACGGCAATGACTTCATATACTTTCAATTCTAAGAGCGCCAAACTGACGCGTCAGAAGTGGATCAAGCTGTATGCGTTGACCTGCACGTTCCTTGGAGCGGGATTTTTGTTGACCGAGGTTGCCGTTCGATACCATGAGGGCTCCTCGGTCGCCAGCACTCAGTCGGTTTCGCGTTTGATGGAGCTATTGCCTGACTCGGAAATATCCGGAAGGGAAGTGGGCAACCAGATGCTGGCTCAGAATGTGGCTCTGTTCAGCAAAAACGATGCCCCTCAGACGATCACCACAGGGTACGTGGGAACATCAAGGAGCAAGATCCTGCAGCCCAGTCATCTAGGATTTGACGGTACGGTGGTGGGTGCGGGTAATACGTATAATGAAATTACTTACGGTTTGATTCTTCAGGCGGAAATTCTGCGTCTCAGGTTTCCCAACTTGAAAACCGTTTATGTCGAGTCCTCCCTGTTGCTACGGAGGCCGGATCGTCTCATTGTCGAGCCTGATCATCTTAAGTACCTACCTTTATTGAGTTCGTTAGAGCCGTTGTGCGCTGGCATTCAGATAGTTGCTCGCTGCAAACCTGTTTTTTCGAGCGTTGATGGTTTGCGTGACAAGCACGCGTTCAGTTGGAAGCCGGAGATCCCTCAATATAGGAGCACGCTGCGGCTGTCCAATTTATTACCAGGGGCAGCCAAGGCCATTCACGCAGGTGAAGATCCTCTTCTACTTGGTTTGAACACTCGGGGTGAGCGTAAAGATACGTTTGGACGCGTGACTTCTCCGGACCGAATGCTCCCTGAAATAAAGAATGAGCACGTCAAGGTTCAGCGCTTGAGAGACATTCCTAGTTGGGCGCCGTGGGACGGGCTGTTCGACATGTTTGCGCTGTGGGGGAAAGCACACGGTATTCAGATCGTTTTGTTCCAACCGCCGGTGCGTTCAGATCTTTACGCTTTTCAGAAACAATCTGGTTTAGATCAGCATGTAAATGACTTGAAAAGAGTATCAAGTGAGTACAAAATTCCGTTCATTGATCTTAATAAGCCAGAAGCCGGGCTTATGCAAGACTGGCCACTGTTTAGTGACGAAGACCATCTCGGTACTTGTAAGGGAAGCAGCTTGTTAATGCTTGCTCTCGATAAGGGTGCTTCTGATTTTCGCGCGAGTGGCGTACTGGAACCCTCGATAGATGTCAATAAACTAAATGAGCAAATGGCTCGTTTAAAACTTTGTCAAGGGAACTGAAACCCTACTTTGTTGTCAGATGGCATCAATGTGTCTACCTCGTCGATGATGTGAATGCATCATCGCGTAGGCACTCAGATGTGGAAGGAAAACGCTAGCATGATAGATCGAAAATTACAGTGGTTCGCCCCACCGTCCCTTACAGGCCAGGAGGCAGTTCTACTTTTTTCGGCGTGCGATATGGGATATCTGGAGTACGCGATCTCCCTGATATTAAGCGTTGACATGTTTTCCCCTGGGCAGACCTTCGTGCTTCACCTGATAAACCCTTCTCAGGAAGGATTCGATCAGTTTGAAAAAACACTTTGCCAACTGGAAAATACGAGGGTTTTTCTTTCCTACGAAACGACAGATCTCTCGAGTCTTACAGTCGATCAGCAAAGGGCCTACTTCGCCAGTGCCCGTTTCCTACAGCTAAAGAATCTACTGTCGGATTATTCGACGCCTGTTTTTAGCATTGATGCAGACTCACTGGTTGTTAACCCTTTTGATCTGGACTTCTCTGACAAGGCGGATGCACAGGTTATTCTTATTCGTCGTGACCGTGACTTGGCGCCCGGTCGTCCAGAACACCTTGCCGTAGCGACCGGATCTATATGGTTAGCTCCTGCCGAGAGTGTGATCAGCTTTTTGCAACAAGTTGCTGACGATATAGATGAAGCGTTCGTTCGTGGGAAACTGGCCTGGTTCATTGATCAGAAGGTTTTTTATCGTCGAATGAAGGACGCGCTGGCACATACACATTTTTATAATATCAAGTCCAAGTACGCTGATTGGCAGTTCCGCGACAAAAGTATCCTGTGGGCAGGGAAGGGGGGGCTCAAGCTGTATGACTTGAGGTTTTTTATCCTGCAAAATCTGCTTTCCTATGACGATGCCAAGCGTTCCATGGCGCAGAAACTGGTCGGTACTTATTTTTTACCTCAGGATTCGCTGTTTAGTGAATGGATGCAGCGACGCATCAGCTCGGCAGTCGAGAAAAGTCTGGAGATGAAAGCTGCCCCGCTGCCCCGTAACGGGCGTGTCGCTTTTTATCTTCCACGCCTTGATTTGCCTTGGAAGCAGCTTGCCGGCGAAGTCCGTGCCGCTCCCCGAATCAGCGAAGATGTCATCGATTTGCGGCTGCAGTGGAAGCGTTTCGCATTGTTGATGGCCAACGCGCTTGAGCGCAAAGGGCTACAGGTTGATATTTACGAGTTGCCTAATTGGGAGATCGACCGGCCCCGGATTGATAGTGACAATTCATCGATGGCTTTTGTACCACATCGGTGCATGCATAACTTTGGTCCTGGCAGCACCGATGTTCTTTTCTACATGCAAGAGTTCTTCCGCTGGGTGTTCGTGGTCGATCAGAAGGGCTGGAGTGCTGCGTCCAGCCAATACCCGGTTACCCTTGGTCAGCAGGCTGGCCAGGCGGGGAAAATGTTTGATCATTACCGTGGACGACTGCACAGCGGTTTGCTGGACAGCAAGTTCGCCCAGAACGACAGGTTGCCGCTGGCGCAGTTGCTCAAGGATGACCTCCTGCCTTGGGATAAAAACTGGTTTGGCAAGAAGGTGCTGAGGCCCTACCTGTTTTTCCCGTTGCAAATACCTACTGATCAGTCAATCGAGTTTTTCTCGGATGTCAGCGTCCTTGACGCTGTCGTCGCAGTGATAGCTTGGGCTCGGGAAAATGGTGTGGTTGTTGTGTTGAAACTGCATCCGGCGAATCGTAAAAGCATGATTCCATTTGAGAGCCTTGCGGATGGCGTCACGGTTTTTATCAGCAATGCCAATGTCAAGGATTTGATAGAGCACTCGCAAGCGGTTTATACCATCAACAGCGGTGTCGGGTTTGAAGCCCTTTTGCAAATTAAACCTGTCGTGACATTTGGCAGGACGGAGTACGATTGCGTAACATTCAACGCAGCCACCCATACGCTTGACGAGGCATGGGCCTACGTCACGAATAGCACTGCTGCTGACCTTGAAATCAAGTACCGGGCATTTCTGAACTGGTTTTTCGAGGGCTACAGCATTGATATGTCTGTTCCCGAGACCGCCAGAGCCCGACTTGACGCTATCGCAGCAGAGGTGGCTGAACAAATTGCCACTCATGATCTTGTCAAGGGCTGAATAATTGCATGTGGTCACAAACGGTGAATTCAGGCATCGCGCTCGCCAGGCGCAGTATATCCATACAGATAAAGCAACACGCGCTGGGCTACGCCTGGGCATTGATCACCCCAATGCTGTACGCCGCGTGCTACATCTTTATCAAGAGTCAGTTGAGCGGGGGCGGTGGGTCGCATTCTCCTGAAGGCAACTGGGACGTGCTGAGGGCATTTGCGGGCGTCACTCTTTTCCAGTGGTGGATGTCGGTCATCCAGGAGATGTCTGACTTCATGAGGAAGAACAAGGGGCTGCTGCGAGGCGTCAATGTAGGCCCCATTCCGTTTGTTCTGGCTGTGATATTTGAGGGGGGCATCGGTTTGCTCATCAGGGTGGCGTTGATACTGATAGCCATACCTGTGCTGGGGCTGTCGTTTCCTTCGCAGCTTTCTTCGTGGTTTTGGATCATGTTCTCCCTGGGAGCATTGCTCATATCCGCTGTGACCATCGGCGCCATCCTGGCCCCTTGGTCGGCGCTCTATGCTGATGTTCGCAAAGGGCTCAGCTCTGTCAGTCTGCCTGTGATTCTGATATCGCCCATCTTTTACCCGGCCCTTGAGCAGTCCTTTGGTGCTCTCTTCTGGTTGAATTGCATCAACCCACTGGCGGCTCCCTTGGCAATACTGGCTCGATCGCTACACGATCTTGGTTCTGTCTACATGCTTCCTCTGGTGATCAGCACAGCGGTGTTGATCGCTTTGCTGGTCTGGTCGCTCAATCTTCTTCATCGCCAGGTACCTATTCTTCTTGAGCGGCTGGGATAATTTATGACTGTATTGCTTGAAGTCGATAATCTGTGGAAAAAGTATTCTCGTGACCTGAAGTCGTCTGTCAAATATGCGGCGCGGGACATCTTGAGAAACGCTGTCAATATCGGCAAGTCAGAGAATGACGAGCTTCGCAGTTCTGAGTTCTGGGCGATCAGGAACATGAATTTCTCGCTTCGCCGGGGCGAAGTGCTGGGTGTGCTTGGTCACAACGGTGCCGGCAAAAGTACTCTGCTCAAGTGCATTGCCGGCAAGCTGGCCGCCGATCGTGGTCGGGTCATCAAGAACGGTGAGCTGGGCTATTTGCTGGAAATGAGCGCAGGCTTTTCGCCCACCATGACGGGGCGAGACAATGTGGCGGTGCGTGGTCGCCTGATGGGCATGACGGGTAAAGCGCTCAACGCCTATATCGCCGAAGTTAAGGACTTTTCCGAGATCGATGAGTTTTTCGACTCGCCAGTCCAGTTTTATAGTTCGGGTATGAAATCCCGACTCGGCTTCGCCGCTTCCTCTGTCATGAGCCCGGATATCCTGATCATCGATGAGGTGCTTGCTGTGGGTGACCTTTCATTCCGGCTGCGCTGCTATGAGCGCGTCAACGAGCTTGCTCGAAATGCGGCAGTCATATTTGTCTCCCACTCCATCGGCCAGGTCGCTCGTTTATGCAACCGTGGCATTTACCTCGAAAAGGGTAAGGTCGTGTACGAGGGAGGCATTCAGTCCGCGATTTCTCTGTACCAGGACAAGTTGGGCGATCAGAACGAGAAGAAGCGCGGACATGTTTTTCATCCCGAGCGTATATCTTTCAAATTGCTGGTGAATGGCATTGATTTCGTTCCTGGTGTGCCGCTGCCTTACGGGGCGAATCTCACGCTCGATATCGATGTCAGTGAGCTGCCTCGGGATGTGGTGATCAGACCGCTGTTGCGCGACGGTTCGCAGAGCGTTCTTCTTGACTGGAACTCAGTTCGGTCTGGTCTGGTCTGGCCTGCCGGATCGAGCCGTATACTTGCAGATCTAGGACGTGCCGAACTGGCACCCGGTGCATATTCCATTGCCATTGAAGTGATGAGCCCTGATGGGGTTGATCACATATCGCTTTCCGAGTCGACGCCATTCCGCGTAGCTGGGACTTATCTAAACGCTATTGCCATCCAGAAAACCGCAGATTGGCGATTTGTGGAGTGACCTCCGTTCCGGACCTGCGATGAGGCCATCGCAGGGTCTGCACTCTCCCAGGATTAAACGCATGAAGGAATCTGAAGTCCCGACCGACGTAACGACAGATAGTGTCCGCGTATTCGTGGCGGCGACTCCCGCAGAGTGGTTACCGATGAAAGTGCTGGAGTTTTCCATCTGTGAAAGCACTCGTCTTTCAGTACAGCTCTCTGCCATCTACACGCATCAGCGGCCCATTCCAGTCCCCAGAGATGCAGTCAACAAGGCCCGAACACCGTTCTCGTTCCAGCGCTTCCTCATTCCCGAGCTGTGTGAGCGTAACGGCAAGGCCATTTATATGGACGCCGACATGCAAGTGTTCCATGACATAGCAGCCTTATGGAACCGTCCGTTCGGGGAGGCTGTTCTGCAAACCGTGGGCAGTGCCGCCGGGGCGCGTCGGTCTCAGTTCAGTGTCATGCTCATGGATTGTTCCCGTCTGGGCTGGAACGTTGATGACATTGTCTGCCAGTTGGACAAGGGCGAAATCAATTATCAGGAACTCATGTACGATATGAAGCTGGCCAGCCCGATTTCGTATTCGATCCCCGAGACCTGGAACTCGCTTGAGTGCTTCATACCGGGTGAGACCTGTCTGTTGCATTACACGGACATGAATACCCAGCCTTGGGTGTCGCTGGACAATCCAAACGAAGTGCTGTGGGTTTCATGCCTTCGTCGTGCACTTGATGCCGGTTTTATTACCCTTGCCGATCTGGAGCGCGAGATCGGCCAAGGCCACGTTCGTCCTTCGCTGTTGTCTCAGATTTCCGCAGTCTCGACCGAAACCTGGAAGCCTACGCTCAGCGATATTCTTCGCGACGCACAGTTCCTTCCCCCCTTTTATTCGATCGCTGCCTCTCGCTGGGGAGCACTAAGGGTGTTCAGGTCAAGGCTGCTTCGCGCGGGACGGTTAATACTTCGGCCTTTAATGCGGCAGAAGGCGCGCCCCTGATGTTATTATCTGCGCCATCTTCACGCAGCTGCGCGACCTGTAACAGATCCTACCCCCGACGTCGTTGACGCAGGCATTGTCAAGGCCTGCAGTTTGCAAGTCGTGTCGACCCTTTCAGTTCATCAGTATTTTTTCGGAAACAAGTATATGACCAAGCGAGTACTCATTACCGGCGGTGCAGGCTTTATTGGTAGCCGACTCGTCAAGGCTCTTTTGCGCCAGGACCCAAGTCAACAAATATGGGTATTCGATAACCTGCATCCGCAAGTGCATGGCGACAACCCTGATACCCCGGCTTTTCCTGACGGTGTGCATTTCGTTCGCGGTGACGTCGCTGATGCGGCTGCATTGATTACCGTTGTTCAGCAAGCGCAGCCAGAACTTGTCTATCACTTGGCAGCAGAAACCGGGACGGGGCAGTCGTACGACGAGCCAACGCGTTACTGTGCAGTGAATGTGTTGGGTACGACCAATCTTATTGAGGCGCTTCGCGGTGTCAACACTACGCGCCGTGTAGTGCTGGCTGCTTCGCGCGCCGTTTACGGAGAAGGCGGTTACCGTGATGCTGCCGGGGTAGAGTTCGTAGGCCTGCCACGCCAGCCTCAAAGCATGACCGAGGGGGACTTCAGTGTTCCGTTGCCTAAAGCCGCCAGCTTGCCTGCTACACCCTCTGCCAGCCACTCAGGTCTGCCGCCAGCACCTGCTTCGGTCTATGCATCCACCAAGCTGATGCAGGAATATCTGCTCTGTCAGGCAGGCGAGGGCGCAGGCTGGGAGGTCACCATCCTGCGTTTCCAGAATGTGTACGGCCCTGGCCAGTCCTTGCGCAATCCTTACACTGGCGTTCTCTCCATTTTCGCGCGGCAATTGATTGCGGGTGGTCAACTGGCGATTTTCGAAGATGGCGAAATCGCGCGCGACTTCGTGTTCGTCGATGACGTGGTCGCCTCACTGGTGTGCGCCAGCCTGCATCCAGTCGAGCATGGTTCGATTATCGACATTGGCAGTGGCGAGGCCGTCACTATTCTCGACATGGCCCGTATGTTGATGCGCGCTCTGGGTGTGTCGGATGACGCTTACACCGTCACAGGTCAATTCCGGATTGGCGACATCCGTTATGCTTGCGCGGATATCTCTGCTGCTGCGGCCAGGCTTCAATGGGCACCGCAGGTCAGCATTCAGAGTGGTGTTCAGCAGCTTGCTGACTGGGCAAAGATCGAATTCAAAACAGCGACCTTGTAAGGGGCGCTTCTCTGGAAAACCTAATGAGGTTAAGCCAGGGTGCTGATCGCCAGCAGTTGATCACTATATTCAGCATTGGAGCCTTCGATCAAGCGATTATGATCATCAAGATCGAAGTGACTCCAATGTTCGGTTCGCCTGCTTCTGATTACCAATGCCTGTCGGTCGTAATTCAGTGAAAAGGCACATGTGTCTTACAAGTCGCACAGTTACACGCGACACAACGGCGTTGATGAGCACATGTGAATCTGTGCCAACGCGATAGCTATCAGGACTCAACAGATGCTGCAGGGTTAGGATTATAAAATGCTCAGTCGTATCCGGAAACTCAGGACCTCTTTGAGGTCTACGTTGGATCGTGTTTTGGGCAAGTACCCAATGCGCGGCATGTCACCGCCTCCTGAGCGTGTGCTTTTCGTCGCCAACGGGATGATACCTACCTTACAACTCAGTTTTTTCAAGCCACTGGCTTCTCTTATTGCGCAAGGTGATCTGGTAACTGACTTGCTTAGCGAACAGCAGATGAGAGAGCAGTTTGGAAAGCAAATGGCAACACCAAAAGCGCATCGGTGGATAAACAAGAAAGTCGCTCGTTTCAAACCGACCATGATGGTTTTCTGCAGGTACAGCGGCCCGCACACGGCCTATTTGGTCAGGCGTGCAAAAAGAGCAGGCATCCCTACGGTTTTTCACATTGATGATGATCTGTTGAATGTGCCAAGGGAGATCGGCGAAAAGAAATATGAAGCCCACAATCGACCTACCAGGCTTAAAGCTGTTCGCAACCTGTTAGAAAAGGCCGACGTGGTCTATTGCTCTACCGAGGCCTTGAAGCAGCGATTTGTTTCTGCTGGCTTTAATGCTCGTTTCAAGGTTGGCGGCATCTACTGCTCAGGTAAGATTCTGGCACCTGCAGTGGATCGGCCGGTAAAAAAGGTCGGTTACATGGGGTTCGATCATGCCCATGACCTGGAGATCATCGTGCCTGCGTTGATTCAGGTGCTGCGCAGAAATCCGGAGGTGATTTTCGAATTATTCGGTTCCATCCCCAAGCCGGCAGTGCTTGATGAGTTTGGTGATCGCGTCAATGTCATTCCTCCTGTTCCGGTTTATGAAGAGTTTCTTGAAAAATTCTCTTCGCTCAACTGGGATGTAGGATTTTGTCCGCTGGCCAAAACCGACTTCAACGCAGTCAAGGCCAATACCAAGTGGGTTGAATACACATCGGTAGGAACGGCAGTCGTGGCGAGCGCGGACACCATCTACGATGCCTGCTGCTCAGACGGCTGCGGCTTGCTTGCGACCACTACAGAAGAATGGATAAGCGCTGTTGAAGCATTGATCCATGACAGCCAGAAGCGTTCGACGCAGGTCGCCAGGGCGCAGATGAGGTTGGTCGCTGACTATTCAATCGAGCGGCTGGAGCACCAGGTGCTTGACGTTCTGGCCAGTGCACGAAAAACCGTATAAACATCAATTAATTTGCCCAGTTGTCGCGCCTGCTTTCTGAAGGATCAACGAAGACGAAAAAGCCCCGATTGTCGGGGCTTTTCTGTTTCTGATGCGGAGGGGCAGGGCGCTACGATAAAAATGCTGTGAGCGCCTCTGTGTGCTCTTTAGACGTTGAAACGGAAGTGCAGCACGTCACCGTCCTTGACGATGTAGTCCTTGCCCTCCAGACGCCATTTGCCCGCTTCCTTCGCGCCGCCTTCACCCTTGTACTGAATGAAATCGTCGTAGGCGATGCACTCGGCGCGGATGAATCCTTTTTCGAAGTCGGTGTGGATCACGCCTGCAGCCTGAGGTGCGGTGGCACCGACGCGGACGGTCCAGGCGCGGACTTCTTCGACACCGGCGGTGAAGTAGGTCTGCAGGTGGAGCATTTCATAGCCTGCACGAATCACGCGGTTCAGGCCGGGTTCTTCAAGGCCCAGGGCTTCGAGGAACATGTCCTTCTCTTCACCGTCATCCAGTTCGGCGATTTCCGCTTCGATCTTGTTGCAGACCGGCACCAGCATTGCGCCTTCTTCTTCGGCGATGGCACGAACCACGTCCAGCAGTGGGTTGTTCTCGAAACCGTCTTCCGCGACGTTGGCGATGTACATGACCGGCTTGGTGGTCAGCAGATGGAAACCACGGATGACGGCTTTCTCGTCATTGCTCATGGACTTCATCAGACTGCGTGCCGGCTTGCCTTCGGTGAAGTGGCTGATCAATTGCTCGAGCAGGCCTTTCTGGACCACCGCGTCCTTGTCGCCGCCCTTGGCGTTGCGAGTGACTTTCTGCAGTTGCTTTTCGCAGCTGTCGAGGTCGGCGAAGATCAGTTCGAGGTCGATGATCTCGATATCGCGCTTGGGATCGACGCTGTTGGAGACGTGAATCACGTTCTCGTCTTCGAAGCAGCGCACCACGTGAGCGATGGCGTCGGTTTCGCGAATGTTGGCCAGAAATTTGTTGCCCAGACCTTCACCCTTCGAGGCGCCGGCAACGAGGCCCGCGATGTCGACGAATTCCATGGTGGTCGGCAGGATGCGCTTGGGGTTCACGATGGCGGCCAGCGCGGCAAGGCGTGGATCCGGCATTGGCACGATGCCGCTGTTCGGTTCGATGGTGCAGAAGGGGAAGTTTTCCGCTGCAATACCGGACTTGGTCAGGGCGTTGAACAGAGTGGATTTGCCGACGTTGGGCAGGCCGACGATGCCGCAATTGAAGCCCATGGTGTTTCCCCTCGAGTGATGTCAGGCCTTCTGGCTGTGCAGGTTTTTCATCGCCCGGTTCCATTCACCGGCGAAGATATCCGGCAGCACGCCGAGGGCAAAGTCGATACTGGCGTCCAGCTTGTCCTGTTCGGCGCGCGGCGCTCGACCCAGGACAAAGCCCGACACCTTGCTGGCGTCGCCCGGGTGGCCGATGCCAAGCCGCAAGCGATGAAAAGTGTTCTGGTTACCCAGTTGCGCGATGATGTCGCGCAATCCGTTATGACCGCCATGGCCGCCGCCCACTTTGAGTTTGGCAACGCCCGGAGGCAGGTCGAGTTCGTCGTGTGCCACCAGTATCGAGTCGACCGGGATGCGATAGAAGCCGGCGAGTGCCGCCACGGCCTGGCCGCTGCGGTTCATGTACGTGGTGGGGATCAGCAGACGAACATCCTGACCCTGATGCGAGAAGCGTCCGGTCAGGCCAAAGAATTTGCGCTCGGGAACGAGGTTGACTCGTTGCGCCGCAGCTATACGCTCAACGAAAAGAGCCCCTGCGTTATGCCGGGTCTGTTCGTATTCAGCGCCTGGATTTCCCAGGCCAACGATCAGTTGTATGGCGGTCACGGCAAGGGCCCTTCCTTTGGAGTTGTGGTCAAACCGCTTGCGACAGCGGCAATGTGGACGAAAAGTGCTCATTTACCATGATGTAAACTCCGCGATTCCGCCCGCTTTGCCTGCTATCGCTCGCGATGTTTCCTGAGCAACTCCGACGCTACACAGTAATGAAATTACTCTGCGGCGCCTTCTTCTGCGTCGGTGTCTTCAGCAACAACACGTGGTGCGTGAACGTTGGCGATTGCCAGGTCAGTACCGTGTGCCAGTGCTACGAACTCAACGCCTTTAGGTGCTTTCAGCTCGGACAGGTGAACGTTCGAACCGATTTCCAGCGCGCCCAGGTCAACTTCGATGAACTCAGGCAGGTCTTTCGGCAGGCAGGTCACTTCCAGTTCAGTGGTAGTGTGCGAGATCTCGCCGCCTTTCTTGACCGGAGCTTCTTCGTTGATGAAGTGGATCGGCACGATAGCGGTCAGTTTCTGACCAGCGATAACGCGCACGAAGTCAGCGTGCATCACGTGGCCTTTGGCCGGGTGACGCTGCAGGGCCTTGATCAGAACGTTTTGCTTCTTACCAGCAACGTTCAGTTCGATAACGTGGCTGAAAGCAGCTTCGTTTTCGAGCAGTTTTGCAACTTCCTTGGCCAGCATGCTGATGGACTCAGGGGCTTTGTCGCCACCGTAGACAACAGCTGGAACCAGGCTAGCGAGACGACGCAGGCGGCGGCTCGCACCTTTCCCCAGGTCGGAACGCTGTTCAGCATTCAGAGTAAAATCGTTCATGTTGTTTCTCCAAAATAACCACATTCACAATGGCGTTTGCGACCAGCGCCAGAGCGATATGGGCAAAAAAGCCCCGCCCTGACCGAATGCCAGGGCGGGGCGCTTTTCGTCGACGAAATGCAGGCTTAGGGAGAACCCTTAGCGGAACATCGCGCTGATCGATTCTTCGTTGCTGATGCGGCGAACCGCCTCGGCGACTACCGGCGCAATATCCAGTTGGCGGATACGGCTACAGGCTTGTGCTGCAGCGGACAACGGGATGGTGTTCGTCACCACCAGTTCGTCCAGCACGGAATTTTCAATGTTTTCGATCGCCCGACCCGACAGCACAGGGTGTGTGCAGTAGGCAAAGACCTTGGCAGCGCCATGCTCTTTCAGGGCCTTGGCCGCATGGCACAGGGTGCCTGCGGTATCGACCATGTCATCGACCAGAATACAGGTACGCCCTTCGACATCACCGATGATATGCATCACTTCGGAGTGATTGGCTTTCTCGCGGCGTTTGTCGATGATCCCGAGATCGACACCCAGGGATTTGGCCACTGCACGTGCACGCACGACGCCGCCGATATCCGGGGAAACGATCATCAGGTTTTCAAAGCGCTGGTCTTCGATATCATCCACCAGAACGGGGGAGCCGTAGATGTTATCTACCGGAATATCGAAAAAACCCTGGATCTGGTCAGCATGAAGATCAACCGTGAGAACACGATCGATACCCACCACGGTCAGCATATCGGCAACGACTTTCGCGCTGATAGCCACACGTGCGGAACGCGGACGGCGATCCTGACGGGCATAACCAAAGTAGGGAATCACAGCAGTGATTCGGGACGCTGAGGAGCGGCGGAAGGCATCAGCCATCACGACGAGTTCCATCAGGTTATCGTTTGTCGGTGCGCAGGTCGGCTGAATGATGAAGACGTCTTTACCGCGGACGTTTTCATTAATCTCAGTGCTGATTTCGCCGTCGGAGAACTTACCAACAGAAACATCACCCAGTGGGATATGCAGCTGACGTACTACACGCCGAGCGAGATCGGGGTTAGCATTCCCCGTAAAGACCATCATCTTGGACACGCGCAGTACCTAGAGGCTGAGGGTAACCTGGATGAGTATAGAAAATGGCAGGGGCGGCTGGATTCGAACCAACGCATGGCAGGATCAAAACCTGCTGCCTTACCGCTTGGCGACGCCCCTGTATTGAATCAATCGAGTGCCTTGCACTCAATTCCTGCTACAGATCTTGAAGCTTACGATGCAACATCGAAATGTTACTTCCTTTCGCAACAAACCCTGTAAGGGTCTCTGTAAGAAGGGCCGAGACTTTATCAGCTTCAGCTTTGTTTGGGAAGGCCCCAAACACACAACTTCCAGTTCCGGTTAATTTTGCTTCGGTAAAATTACCTAACAAATTCAAAGCGTTACGTACTTCAGGGTAACGCCTCTCTACAACCGCTTTACAGTCATTTCGACTGTTTCCCTTGGGAACGGGGCGCACTTTAATGGGCGGCGAGTCGCGTGTCAACAACGGATCTGAAAAAATTTCTGCTGTACTTACAGCGACTTGCGGAACAAGCACCAAATACCAAGGTTCTTCAGGGTTTACGGGGGTGAGAATTTCTCCAACGCCTTCCGCGAATGCCGCGTGACCACGGACGAAAACCGGTACGTCGGCACCTAGCGTCAGACCCAGCGCTGCGAGGCGATCTTCGTCCCAGCCAAGACCCCACAAATGATTCAGACCCAGCAGGGTGGTCGCGGCGTCGGAGCTGCCGCCGCCGATGCCGCCCCCCATGGGCAGGCGTTTTTCGAGCCAGATATCCATGCCGAGCTTGCAACCTGATTGTGCCTGAAGCGCTCGAGCGGCCCGGACGATGAGATTGCTGTCGTGTGGAACGCCCGGCACGTCGGTCTGCAGACAAATCTTGCCGTCTTCGCGGATGGCGAAGCCCAGTTCGTCGCCGTGATCGAGAAACTGAAAGATCGTCTGCAACTCGTGATAGCCGTCAGGACGACGTCCCAGAATGTGCAGCATCAGGTTCAATTTTGCCGGGGCGGGCAGAACCAGTTGAGTTGTATTCATGCTCACTGCCCCAGTTTGCGAGGCTGCCAGTCCTTGATGACCAGCGTGACGTCGAGGTCCTGGCCGTGCAGTTTCACGCGCTCGGGCAACCAGTAACCGTTCTGTTCGACGTAGCTCAGGTATTCGACCTGCCAGCCGTCCTGATCAAGGCTCGCCAGGCGACTGTCGCTGCCCAGAGTGACCTGGCTTTTGCTGTCCGGCGCGGGAAGGCCGCGGACCCACCACACAAGGTGAGAAACCGGGAGCCTCCAGCCGAGCTGGTCCTGCAGAAGTTCTTCAGGCGTCTTGGCTTCGTAGCGCCCCTGATTGGCCACTTCGAGTGCAACGGCGCCGGGTCTGCCGGTCAGGCGCGCCGCGCCGCGTCCCAGCGGACCGGAAAGGCGGATATCGTAATAGTCCTGACGCTGCAGCCAGAACAGCGTGCCGCTGCCGGAATCTTTCGGCGCGCGAATGCCGACCTTGCCGTTGATCTGCCAGCCGTCGAGGCTGCTCAGTTGCTGTTTGTGTTCGCGCCATTGCGCGGAATCGCCCTTGCCCTGAACGGACTCTCGCGAGGTAAGGCCGGCGCAGCCGGCGAGCAGGGCGATGAGGCTGAATACAACTACGTGGCGCAAAAACATAACGTCAAAGGGTCTCTGATCCGGTCAAGCGCCGCAGGGTGCTGCGCAGAATAGGGCTGTCGGGTTGCTGTTCCAGGGCCTTGGCCCAGACTTTGCGGGCTTCGCTCTGTTGGCCTTTGGCCCAGAGCACTTCCCCCAGGTGAGCGGCAACTTCGTGGTCGGGGAAGCGTTCGAGGGCCTTGCGCAGCAGGCGTTCGGCCTCGTCCAGATTGCCCATTCGATAATTGACCCAGCCAAGGCTGTCGAGAACGGCCGGATCATCGGGGTTTATCGAGTGAGCCTTTTCGATCAACGCTCTGGCCTCGGCGTAGCGCGTGGTCCGGTCTGAAAGTGTATAGCCCAGCGCATTGAGGGCCATGGCGTTTTCAGGCTCGCGCTTGATGATGGCGCGCAGATCCTTTTCCATCTGCGCCAGGTCGTTGCGCTTCTCGGCGAGCATTGCCCGCGTGTACAGCAGGTTGATGTCGTCAGGGTATTGTTTGAGCGCCTGGCTCAGGACCTGCCAACCGCGGTCAGCATGGTCATTGCTGGTCAACGTTTCGGCTTCGATCAGATAAAGCTGTATGGCATATTCGGGCTGAGCGTCGCGGGCTTCGGCCAGACGCTTGGACGCTTCTGCCGCGTTGCCATTGCTGATCAGGATGTCGCTCTGGCGCAACTGCGCTGTCAGGAAGTCTGTACCCGGTCCGACCTGCGCATATTCGTCCAGCGCACTTTGCGGATCATCGCGTTCCTCATGAATGCGGCCCAGATTCAGGTGCGCCGAATCGACGTGGGCACCGCGAGCGATCAGCTCTTCCAGATAACCTGCCGCTTCATCCCAGGCCTTGGCTTCCAGGCAGACCAGTGCCAGTGAAAAGCGCAGGTCATCGTCTTCTGGATACTGCTGCAGAAGGCTGGAGAACTGCGCCTTTGCGTCATTCATGCGGTTCTGTTCCACCAGCATGCGGGCATAGGTCAGGCGCAGGCGCTTGTCTTCGGGGTATTTCCTGATGCTTTTTTCAAGGATCGGCAATGCTTCCTTGCCGCGGCCCATGCTTTGCAGCAGGCGGGTGCGCAGCAGGATCGGCGCGACTTCGCCTTCCTTGGGGGGATTGTCTTCCAGCAGCTTGAGCGATTGTTCGGAGTCGCCGTTCTGTTGAAGCAGCAGAGCCTTGCCGAAGATCAACTGGCCGTTATTCGGGTATTTGCCCAGCAGCCGGTCAAAGCTTTTGAGCAGACCGTTGCGCGTATCCGAATCGGTTTCTGCGGCGGAGAGCGCCAGAAAATCGAAATGCGTGTCGCCCTGACCCTGCAGAACCTTCTCCATGTAAGCCATGGAGTCGTCATAGCGGCCCGAGCGCGCCAGTTGAATGGCGGCGGCCCGTTGCGCCTCGAGGTTCTTCGAGTCGTTTTTGGCCCAGATCAGCGCGGTGTCCAGCGCCGACTGGTCGGCACCCATGTACTCGGCGATGCGATAGGCGCGTTCGGAAACCCCGGGATCCTGAGTCTTGATCGCCTGGGTCACGTAGTTGTCCAAGGCGATATCGAAACGGTTGCGTTGCCCAGCCAGCTCCGCGCTCAGCAGGCTGACGAGGGTCTCCTGAGTGAACGAACCGTAGACCTGCGGCTTGGTTTCAGGCGCGGGAGGGGTTTCTTTCTGCGCAGTATCAGGCTGCGACGCAACGGGGGTCATGGACTGACAGCCGCCTAGAAAGGCCAGGGCAAGGAACAACGCGGAGAATCTATTCATATATAAGAAGGGCGGCTTACCTGCGGTTTGGATCATCATGACACAAGGCTGTTGGCAAACCCACAGCCGTCGGAAAAAGTACTTCAATGCTTATTTTAGCGGTGCTGCAGGCCTGCACAGGCGGCCTGCGATGAGCGATTCTAGTGGGACAATAATATGCGGTGGTTGTTCTGAGCTTATTGAAGTAGGACAATTGCCGGCTTCATGTCACAACCAGCGACCCTGAATGGCCTTCCTTGCACTTGGCATCAACCATAAGACCGCCTCGGTCGACGTTCGCGAGCGCGTGGCATTTACGCCCGAACAGTTGGTTGAGGCCCTGCAGCAGCTGTGTCGCCTGACGCATAGCCGTGAAGCGGCGATCCTCTCGACCTGTAATCGCAGTGAGCTGTACATCGAGCACGAAGAGCTTGCGGCCGACCAGATTCTGGCCTGGCTCGCCGATTATCATCATCTGAGCCTGGATGAGCTGCGCGCCAGCGCCTATGTCCACGAGGATGACGACGCCGTGAGACACATGATGCGGGTCGCGTCGGGTCTGGATTCTCTGGTATTGGGTGAGCCGCAGATTCTCGGCCAGATGAAATCGGCGTACGCTGTCGCCCGCGAGGCAGGTACCGTCGGTCCGTTGCTCGGCCGACTGTTCCAGGCCACGTTCAGTGCTGCCAAACAGGTGCGCACGGACACCGCCATTGGCGAGAACCCGGTATCGGTAGCGTTTGCCGCCGTCAGTCTGGCAAAACAGATTTTCAGCGATCTGCAACGCAGCCAGGCGTTACTGATCGGAGCGGGCGAGACCATCACGCTGGTTGCCCGGCATTTGCATGACCTTGGCGTCAAACGCATCGTGGTCGCCAACCGTACGCTGGAGCGCGCGAGTATTCTGGCCGCCGAGTTCGGTGCCCACGCTGTGTTGCTGTCGGATATTCCCGCCGAGCTGGTCAACAGTGACATTGTGATCAGCTCTACGGCCAGCCAGTTGCCGATCCTGGGCAAGGGCGCTGTTGAAAGTGCGCTGAAGCTGCGCAAGCACAAGCCGATTTTCATGGTCGATATTGCCGTACCCCGGGATATCGAACCGGAAGTCGGCGAACTGGATGACGTGTATCTGTACAGCGTCGATGACCTGCATGAAGTCGTCGCCGAGAATCTCAAGAGTCGTCAGGGGGCGGCGCTGGCGGCTGAACAGTTGGTCAGTGCCGGAGCCGAGGACTTCATGTCCCGCCTGCGCGAACTGGCGGCGGTCGATGTGCTGCGCGCCTATCGGCAGCAGAGCGAGCGGCTGCGGGACGAAGAACTGAGCAAGGCCCAGCGCATGCTCGCCAACGGCAGCAATGCCGAAGAGGTGCTGGTGCAACTGGCGCGCGGTCTGACCAACAAATTGCTGCACGCTCCGAGCGTTCAGCTCAAGAAGCTGTCTGCCGAAGGCCGCGTCGATGCGCTGGCTATGGCTCAGGAACTTTTTGCCCTCGGTGAGGGCTCGACGGATAAAACCCCGCAATGAAAGCTTCACTGCTCAACAAGCTGGATGTGCTCAGCGACCGCTTCGAGGAACTGACTGCGCTGCTGGGCGACGCAGAGGTCATCAGCGATCAGACCAAATTTCGCGCCTATTCTCGTGAATACGCCGAGGTAGAGCCTGTTATTGCGCTTTACAATCAGCGCATCAAGCTGGTGGCCGACCTTGAAGGTGCGCAGGCACTGCTCAAGGACAGTGATCCGGACATGCGTGAAATGGCGGTCGAAGAAGTTCGGGAGACCAAACTGCAGCTTGTCGAGCTGGAGGCTGAGTTGCAGCGCATGCTGCTGCCCAGGGACCCTAACGATGGCCGTAACGTGTTTCTGGAAATACGCGCTGGCACCGGCGGTGACGAGGCGGCGATTTTCTCCGGCGACCTGTTTCGTATGTATTCGCGTTACGCCGAGCGGCGTGGCTGGCGCGTGGAAGTGCTGTCCGAGAACGAAGGCGAGCATGGCGGCTACAAGGAAGTCATTGCCCGCGTCGAAGGCGAGAACGTTTACGGCAAGCTGAAATTCGAGTCCGGGGCGCATCGCGTGCAGCGCGTGCCCGAAACCGAATCCCAGGGTCGCATTCATACGTCTGCCTGCACGGTGGCGGTGTTGCCGGAGCCCGACGAGCAGCAGGCGATCGAGATCAATCCGGCTGACCTGCGTGTCGACACCTACCGTTCTTCCGGTGCCGGTGGTCAGCACGTCAACAAGACCGACTCGGCCATCCGCATCACCCACTTGCCGTCAGGTATCGTCGTGGAGTGCCAGGAAGAGCGCTCGCAGCACAAGAACAGAGCGCGTGCGATGTCCTGGTTATCTGCCAAACTCAATGACCAGCAGACCAGTGCCGCTGCCAATGCGATTGCCAGCGAGCGCAAGCTGCTGGTGGGCTCCGGTGATCGTTCGGAGCGTATTCGCACGTATAATTTTCCTCAGGGGCGAGTAACGGATCACCGCGTGAACCTGACCCTGTATTCGCTGGATGAAGTCATGGCCGGTGGAGTCGATGCAGTGATAGAGCCGCTACTCGCTGAATATCAGGCTGATCAACTTGCGGCACTGGGTGAGTAAATGACCATCATCGCCAGCTTGTTAAGAAGCGCTGAGCTTCCCGATTCCCCAACCGCCCGGCTGGACGCCGAGTTGCTGCTGGCCGCTGCCCTGGGCAAGCCCCGCAGCTTCCTGCACACCTGGCCCGAGCGTATTGTCAGCACCGAAGCGGCGCTGGCGTTCTCGGGGTTCTTGCAGCGTCGCCGTACCGGTGAGCCTGTCGCCTATATTCTGGGTCAGCAAGGCTTCTGGAAGCTCGACCTCGAAGTCGCGCCGCACACCCTGATTCCGCGCCCGGAGACTGAAATGCTGGTCGAGGCCGCGCTGGAACTGGTGCCTGCCTTCGCTCCCGCCGAGGTGCTGGACATGGGAACGGGCACCGGAGCCATCGGTCTGGCGTTGGCCAATGATCGTCAGCAATGGAAAATCACCGCCGTTGATCGTGTGCCTGAAGCCGTGGCACTGGCCGAGCGCAATCGCCAGCGCCTGCAACTGGACAATGCCGCGGTCATGAACAGCCACTGGTTCAGTGCGCTGGAAGGTCGGCAGTTCGATCTGATCATCAGCAATCCGCCATATATCGCCGAAACTGATCCCCATCTTTCGGCCGGTGATGTGCGCTTCGAGCCGAGCAGTGCGCTGACCGCAGGTCCCGACGGTCTGGACGATCTGCGCACCATTATCAGCCAGGCGCCCGATCACCTGAGTCCGGGCGGCTGGTTGTTGCTGGAACATGGCTATGATCAGGGCTCTGCGGTGCGGGAATTGCTGATCCGTAGTGGCTTCGAGCGTATTCAGACTCGCCGTGATCTGGGTGAGCACGAGCGCATTACCTTCGGATGCATGCCGTGCTGAGTGATCAGGAACTGCTGCGCTACAGCCGCCAGATTCTGCTGCAACACGTCGATATCGAAGGGCAATTGCGTCTCGGCAAAAGCCGTGCGCTGGTGGTCGGGCTGGGCGGGCTGGGCTCGCCGGTCGCGCTGTATCTTGCCGCTGCCGGGGTTGGAGAGCTGCATCTGGCCGACTTCGACACCGTCGACCTGACCAATCTGCAACGTCAGATCATTCATGACACACAGAGCGTCGGCATGGCCAAGGTGGATTCTGCCATCGCCCGTCTGACCGCCATCAACCCGCAAGTCAGTCTGGTCGCTCATCGTGAAGCGCTGGACGTTGATTCATTGAGCGCTGCCGTACAGGCCGTGGATCTGGTCCTCGACTGCTCCGATAATTTTTCCACCCGCGAGGCGGTCAATGCGGCATGTGTAAAGGCCGGCCGGCCACTGATCAGCGGCGCAGCCATTCGGCTCGAAGGTCAGTTGTCGGTGTTCGATCCGCGGCGCAGTGAGAGCCCCTGCTACCACTGTCTGTATGGGCATGGCAGCGAGGCCGAACTGACCTGCAGTGAGGCCGGTGTCATCGGCCCGCTGGTCGGGCTGGTGGGCAGTCTGCAGGCGCTTGAAGCCTTGAAGTTGCTCGCAGGTTTTGGCGAGCCGATGGTGGGGCGCCTGCTGCTGATTGATGCCTTGACCACCCGTTTTCGAGAGCTGAAGGTCAAGCGTGACCCCGGTTGCAGCGTATGCGGTGCGGCGAACGGGCAGGGCGAGCATGTCTGACGTTCACATGAGCTATGGCAGCGACGCTCCGGTCGGGGTGTTCGATTCCGGTGTCGGCGGTCTGTCGGTGCTGGGCGAGATTCGTCAGAGGCTGCCCCACGAATCGCTGATGTATCTGGCCGATTGCGGCCACATTCCATATGGTGAAAAAAGCTCCGAGTACATCATCGAGCGCTGCCTGACCATTGCCGGCTTCTTTCGCGAGCAGGGTGCCAAGGCGCTGGTCGTTGCATGTAACACCGCCACGGCAGCAGGCGTTGCCCATATTCGTCAGGTATATCCGGACTGGCCCATCGTGGGCATGGAGCCTGCGGTCAAGCCGGCGGCCGAGGCGACCCGAAGCGGCGTCGTGGGTGTGCTGGCAACGACCGGAACATTGCAGAGCGCCCGTTTCGCGGCCTTGCTCGACAGGTTTGCCAGTGATGTTCGTGTGGTGACCCAGCCGTGCCCGGGGCTGGTCGAACTGATTGAAACCGGTGATCTGCACAGCCCGCAGATTCGTCAGTTGCTCGGTCGTTACGTCGAGCCGTTGTTAGCCGAGCGTTGCGACACTGTCATCCTGGGCTGCACGCATTACCCCTTCCTCAAACCGCTGTTGCAGCAAATGCTCCCCGAGTCGGTCGCCCTGATCGATACCGGTGCTGCGGTGGCGCGTCAGCTTGAGCGTCTTCTGGCCGCCAATGCTCTGCTCGCCAATGGAACTGCTCGCGAGACGTTGTACTGGTCCAGTGACGATCCTGAAAAATTCAGAAAAGTCCTACGCAGCCTATGGAAAACGCCCGGTAATGTGAGAAGCTTCCATTTGTAAAAAAAACGTGAAAAAAATTGTTCCGGGGCTGAACTAACGCCTCGTCTGCGATTTCTATAACGCGACTGATCACAATTTCAATCTGGTAACACTTCATACAATTTAGGGCGTTTCTCATGAAGAGATTCTTTTGCATGGCTGTTTTTTCAGCCATCCTGGCGGGGCAAGTTTCAATGGCGCAGGCTGATGGCGTCGAGTTTTCTGTCGGTCAGACCGGCGAATCGACCATGACCTATCGTCTGGGCGTTCAATTTGATTGGGACAAGAGCTGGCTGCAAAGCGACGTGGGTCGTCTGACCGGTTACTGGGATGGTGCCTACACCTACTGGGACGGCAAGGATTACAAAGACAACCACAGTCTGTCGTTCTCTCCGGTTCTGGTCTATGAGTTCGCAGGCGGCAGCGTGAAGCCTTACATCGAGGCTGGTATCGGCGTCTCCGTGTTCTCGAACACTCAGGTTGAAGATCGCAAGTTTGGCTCTGCTTTCAACTTCGAAGACCGTGTCGGTTTCGGTTTGCGTTTTGCGGGTGGTCATGAAGTGGGCATCCGTGCCACTCACTACTCCAACGCCGGCATCAAACAGCCAAACGATGGTATCGAGAGCTACGCACTGCACTACAAAATGCCGTTCTGATTTCAAGCATGATCGTGCCAATGTGCTGCATTGGCGCGCGTCCGGCAAGCTGCAGGTCTTACCTGCAGCCCCATCAAAGATAAGCCGTCGCAATCCCCTTGCGTTCGTTCAGACAATCCTCCGCACCCGCCTCGAATTCCCGACAGATCAACGGTCGTTTCTCATAGATCGTGCACATCATCGTGTTGCGATCCAGCGCCGCGCACCAGCCGTCGTCCAGGCGCAGCATGACCTCGCCACCCCAGTCATCGGTATCGATATAGCGCTCGGGCACACCTGTGTCGGTGATGAGCATCACCTCCAGTTGGCAGCAACAGGCCGCGCAGGTGGAGCATGTCACTGGTTCCTCGTCGATGACAGGTACGAGCGGGATAAGGGTGTCGTTCAGAGGGAAGCTCCTGAGTGTCTGGCGCGCACACTTGCCGCCAGCCACTGAAGCAGGGGGAACACAGCTGCCCAGATTAAGGCAAGCAGCGTCATGCTGGGCCAGAACCCGAGCGGAAGATGAACCTGCGCCAGTTGTGAGCCGGCATAGTAAGACATCGGGCCGCCAATAGCCCCCAGAACCGCCGCCCGCCAGACGGGCACTGCTGTCCAGGCAAGGCAATGGTTGAGCGTGGTGCCCAGAACGGCCCACAACACAATCAGCCACAGCGGAATCAGATAACCGCCGGTCCCGAAATCGAAGACCCCAAGCGTCATCAGCACACTGTCCAACACCGTGCCCGCCAGCGTCACCAGCAATACCAGTCGCCCTTCGGCCGCCCATGAGCTGATCCACAGGAAGTGAATCAGCAGTGCGCCGACGGCAATCAGTAGCCAGTAACTGCTGCTGCCCAGCACGCACGCGAACCAGCCCGCCTGGAACAGCAGCGCGTTGGCGACTGACTTAAGCATTGAAACGCCCTAACAGCGGTTCGCGCAGGGCTTCGGGTTTGGCCAGCAACAGCTGAGCGGTGCCGATGGTGCGCTCCAGGAAGCCGCCTTCGCAGTAGCACAGGTAAAACTCCCACAACCGCAGGAAGTACTCGTCATAGCCCAGTTCGGTCAGCCTGACGTGGGCGTGCCTGAAATTGTCGTACCACATGCGCAGCGTGCGCGCGTAATGCAGGCCGAAGTCTTCCATGTGCAGCAGATTCATGTCGGTGTCGGAGCCGACAATGTCGAGCATCTTCGCCACCGATGGCAGGGCACCGCCGGGAAAGATGTAACGCTGGATGAAGTCCACGTTGCGTCTGGCCTGCGCGTAACGCTGCTCGCGAATGGTGATGGCCTGCAAAAGCATCAGCCCGTCGCTCTTGAGCAGGTTGGCGCACTGCTTGAAGTAGGTGGGCAGAAACCGGTGGCCCACCGCTTCGATCATTTCGATGGAAACCAGCTTGTCGTACTCACCGGTCAGGTCGCGATAGTCGGTCAGCAGAAGCGTGACGCGATCTGTCAGGCCCAGCTCGTTCAGACGTCGTTCGGTGTAAGCGAACTGCTCGGCCGACAGGGTCGTGGTGGTAACCCGGCATCCATAATGCTGCGCCGCATAGATGGCCATGCTGCCCCAGCCTGTACCGATTTCCAGCAGGTGATCGGTCGATTTGAGCGCCAGCTTCTGGCAGATACGTTCCAGCTTGTTCAACTGGGCCTGTTCCAGAGTGTCGTCCGGGTTCAGGAATTGGGCAGCGGAATACATCATTGTCGGGTCGAGGAATTGCTCGAACAGCGTGTTACCCAGGTCGTAATGGGCTGCGATATTTTTCTGCGAGCCTTTGCGTGTGTTGCGATTCAGCCAGTGCAGGCCATGAATCACCGGGCGCGTCAGGCGGGCGAAACCGCCTTCCATGGCATCCAGCACCTCCAGGTTGCTGACGAAGATTCTGACCACGGCGGTCAGGTCCGGCGTGGTCCAGTAACCGTGGATGAACGCCTCGGCAGCACCGATCGAGCCGGTGCTGGCAATCATGCCCCAGGCAGCGGAATCCAGAACGTGCACTTCACCTTGAATCAGGGCGCCAGCCTTGCCGAATGTAAGGCGTTCGCCACCTTCGATAACGACCAGTTGACCATTGCGCAGGCCTGCCAGTTGTCGAAGCACGCCTCGACGCAGGATGCTGGCGGTCAGGCTGTTGGTACCCAGATTGGCAGAAAAACTACTGCTACTGCTTTTCATGGCGTGAATCCTTGGGTTGCGCGGCGGCAGCACGGTACTCGCCGTCGGCGGCCTGATGGGAAAAGATCGGTATGCGTTTGGCGAACAGGCGTATGGCCTGCCAATAAATCGCCAGACAGGTTTTTGCGGTCATCCAGGGAAACGTGATCAGGTAGCGGTGCAGCGTTCGACGGCTCAGGCTCTGGCGCGTCAGGTTGAGCGTGGCGTCGAACATTTTCAGCTCGCCCTGCCAGTCGGCCATGTGCACGCCGATCCGTTCGGCGGGCTGGCTGAAGCTCATGCGGTATTCGAGGTCGCGAGGCAGAAACGGTGAAACATGAAAGGCCTTGGCCACGGCAAAATGTTGATGCCCTTCGCCATTGGCGGGCAATACATAGCTGTACCGCTCGCCCCACGGGGTGTTGGTGACTTCACACAAGATGGCGGCCAGCGTACCGTCCGCTTCATGGCAATAGAAGAAACTCACCGGATTGAACGACAGGCCCCAACTGCGCGCCTGGGTCAGCAGGCAGACGGAACCGGTCGGCGTGCGCCCCAGCGCAGCACTGACCCGCTCGCGCACGGCCTCGATCAGCGACAGACCTCGGCCTGTCAGTTCCGGCAGATAATCGCGCTCACGGAACGAGAACGGCGCAAAGCGTTTGTTCCCCGCCAGCGGCGATAACCCGAGCACGCTGGCCTGTTCATCCAGATCCAGGTACAGCAGACCGATGCGATAGGTAAACGCATGCGATCGGGGAGCAAATCGCCGATGCGAAATCCAGCCGCTGTAAAGCGCGCTGTTCACAGGGCTTCCCCGAAGGCTTTGGCTACGCGCAACCCGCTGACCACGCCGTCTTCATGAAAACCATTGGCCCAATACGCACCACAGTACCAGGTGTGATCGAGGCCGTTGATTTCTTCCCAGCGGGCTTGGGCTGCAACGGCCTGCAGGCTGTATTGCGGGTGAGCGTAGCGGTAGCGGCCGATGACTTTTTCAGGGTCGATGGCAGCGCTCTGATTCAGGCTTACGCAGAAGGTGGTGTCGCTTTCGATGCCCTGCAGGATGTTCATGTCATAAGTGACGGCAGCCAGTTGCTGCTCTCCGCCGCCCAGCCGGTAATTCCAGCTCGCCCAGGCCAGACGACGGTCAGGCAGCAGGCGGGTGTCGGTGTGCAGCACCACATCGTTCTCGGCATAGCGCAACGCGCCCAGAACGCTCTGCTCGGCACTGGAGGGCTCGGCCAGCATGGCGAGTGCCTGATCGCTGTGACAGGCGAAGATCACCTTGTCGAAGCGCTCGGTGCCCATCGCGCTGTGCAGTGTGACGCCGTCCTGATCGCGCTCGACGCGGATGACCGGACAGGACAGATGAATCTTCTCCCGGAACGATGCCGTCAACGGCTCGATATAGCCTCTGGAGCCGCCTTCGATCACGCACCACTGCGGTCGATTGGTGACAGACAGCAGGCCGTGGTTCTTGAAGAAGCGCACGAAAAACTGCAGCGGAAACCCCAGCATGTCCGCCAGTGACATCGACCAGATCGCCGCACCCATCGGCACGATGTAGTGGTCGATGAAGCGTTGACCGTAGCGACCGTTCTTCAAGTACTCGCCCAGCGTGGTGTCAGCGGCGATGCGCTGGTTTTCCAGGTCTTCTATGGCCAGACGATTGAAGCGCAGGATGTCGCGCAGCATTCCCCAGAATTTCGGTGACAGCAGGTTGCTGCGCTGGGCGAACAGGCTGTTAAGGTTATTGCCGTTGTACTCCACCCCGGTGTGCGGATCGTGTACCGAAAAACTCATTTCTGTAGGTTTGAACGCCACACCCAACTGGCCGAGCAACTTGACGAAGTTCGGGTACGTCCAGTCATTGAATACAATGAATCCGGTATCGATAGCGTGATGACGTCCATCGACCTGCACATCGACCGTATGCGTGTGCCCGCCGATCCAGTCGGACGACTCGAACACCGTCACATCGTGCGAGCGGTTGAGCAGATAGGCACTGGTCAGTCCGGCAATACCGCTGCCGACTACGGCGATTTTCATTGAGTGTCCTTATTCGATGTGGCGCCGGATTCCGAAGAGCGTGCCATGCGCCTGCCGATGGCGAGTCTTGCGCGGGCCGGTAGCATTGCCAGCAGTCGCATACTGAAAATGAATGCAGCTGGGAAGGCGATCTCCAGCGGACGCTTCTCGCGTGCCAGATGCTGTGCGATGTGTCTCGCTGCCTTGTCGACCGGCCAGCGCATGGGCATCGGGAAATCGTTTTTTTCAGTCAGGGGCGTCTCAACGAAACCCGGGCTGACGATGGTCACGTCAATGTTCTCGCTGGCCAGATCCAGCCGCAGGGCTTCGAACAGGTAGCGCAGACCGGCTTTGGAGGCACCGTAGGCTTCGGCGCGTGGCAGGGCCAGGAAGGTCACGGCACTGGCCACGCCAACCAGATGCGGGCGACGCCCTTTGCGCAGCAGCGGCAGGGCTTCCTGTATGCAGAGGCTGCTGGCCAGCAGGTTGGTGCGCACCACGCGTTCGACCATTGCCGCTTCGAATTGCCTGGCATCAATGTACTCGCAGGTGCCCGCGTTGAGGATCGCCGTGTCCAGTGCACCCCATTCCTGAGCGATCAGGTCCGCAATGGCAGTGACTTGCATGCCATCGGTGATATCGCCGGTCGCCAGCAGCACTTGAGTCGGGTATTGAGCAGCCAGATTCTGCAACGGCTCCAGCGTGCGTGCCGTCAGCGCGACACGATGGCCTGCCTTGAGCAGTTCGATGGCAAGCGCAAGGCCTATGCCGCTGCTTGCGCCAGTCAGCCATATACGTCGAGCAACAGGAGTGTTCATGCCAACCTCTTCTTGAGCCAATTGATCACCCGACCCATGACGGGCAAATGCTCATAGAGCAGTGCGCCAGCGTCGAAGTAGTCCTGGTGCCGATAAACCTTGTCGTCGCGCCACTTCAGATGCGAGCAGCCCTGGACATGGATGGTGCACCCATTGGCCAGACGCGGATGTGAGTAATGCATGGTCCAGAGCAGATAGCCTTCACCGGACCTGACTTCGTCGAACGCGTGGAAGTCGAAACGCAGGTCGCTGACATTGGCATACAGCCCGGCGAAATAGCGCCGCATGGCTGTCAGGCCATGGATGTCGTGCATCGGGTCGCTGAAAGAGACGTCGTCGCTGTACAGCTCGGCGACCCGATCAAGGTTGTCCTTGTTCAGCGCAGCAAAGCCCTCAGCGAACCGATGCAGGAAATCAGTCATCCGCTTTCTCCGTCGCAGACTGGCGACCGGGCAGGGCCTTGAAGGCCGCCAGCGCACGGGCACGGCTTTTGCTCAGGTCCACGATGGGGGCAGGATAGTCCGCGACGCCGAACAGGCCACCGGCAGAGGCCGGGTTGTGGACCTGCTTCTTGTTCAGATCAGCCAGTTCCGGCAGCCAGCGTTTGAGGAATACGCCTTCAGGGTCGAATCGCTCGGACTGTGACAGCGGGTTGAAAATGCGGAAGTAGGGCACCGAATCCGTCCCGGTGGACGAACTCCATTGCCAGCCGCCATTGTTGGCGGCGAGGTCGCCGTCGATCAGGTGACGCATGAAAAAGCGCTCGCCTTCCCGCCAGTCGATCAGCAGATTCTTGGTGAGGAACATCGCGACGACCATCCGTAGTCGGTTATGCATCCAGCCGGTCTCCAGCAACTGACGCATGGCCGCGTCGATGATCGGCAGACCGGTTCGCGCCTCTTGCCAGGCCAGCAGTTCTTCAGGTGCATTGCGCCATTTCAAGGCTTCGGTTTCCGGACGGAAAGCGCGATGCCTTGAAACACGTGGATAGCCGACCAGCGTGTGTTTATAGAACTCCCTCCACAGCAGTTCATTGATCCAGGTCACGCTTCCTTCACTGCCGGTCTCGAATTCACCATGATTGCTGGTCAGCGCTGCATGCAGGCATTGACGCGGCGATACCACGCCCGCTGCAAGGTAGGCCGACAACTGGCTGGTGCCAGGTCTGGCCGGGAGGTCGCGTTCAGTCTTGTAATAGTGGATCTGATCGTCAGTGAACTCGGACAGACGCCGATGGGCCTCGTCTTCACCCGCAGGCCACAGATCGCGCAGTGCCTTGGACGGCACGGAAAAGCCGTTGACGGCGTCCGGAATCGTGTCACTTTTGATCGAAAGCGGCTCCTGTGGCGCGGGCGTGCGCACAGTACGCGGCATCGCTTCGTGCAGTCGCGAGTAGCAGACTTTCTTGAACTGGCTGAAGACCTGAAAATAATTGCCGGTCTTGGTCAGAACACTGCCGGGCTTGAACAGCAGTTGGTCCAGATGGCTGTGGACATGAACGCCAGCGTCTTCCAGCGTTTTTTGCACCGCCTCGTCGCGGCGGGTTTCGTTGATGCCGTATTCCTCATTGGCGTGAACCGCTTCAATCTTGAACTGTCTGCACAGTTTCGACAGAACCTCGGGCGCCTTGTCCCAGGTGTCAGCTTCGCGGATCAACAGCGGCACATTGAGCTTGCCGAGCGCCTTTTCCAGCTCGACCAGATTACGCAGCCAGAAATCGACCTTGCAGTCTGCGTCGTCATGGCTTTGCCACTGGGCCGGACTGATCAGATAGACCGCCAGTGTCGGTCCCCGCTCCATGGCGGTGCTCAAGGCAGTATTGTCATGAACGCGCAGGTCGGTGCGCAGCCAAAGCAGTTGCATGTTGAGTCCTTAGATAATGCCGAGCCTGTTGAGCTCGATCTGAGCACTGAGCGGGTCGTCGACGAGGGTCAGACCTGCAACCTCGTTTGCACTTACGAGCAACTCGGCGTTATGGATCTTCACCGTTGGTCCACCCAGCACCACCGGGCAGGCAATATTGGCCAGCAAGCGTGGAAGATGGGCGACGTTCAAGGCCTTGCTCGAATACAGCACGATGCCGCGCGGCTGCAGGTATTCGGCCGCCAGCGCCAGTTCACCGGCGGGCAGGGGCCAGTCGAACACTTCGACCGGGCAGTCGGCGCTGCTGACCAGCCAGGCGGTGAGCCACAGGTGTGGTTCGAGCGGAAGGTCGGACTGGTTGACCAGCAGCACGGGCTTGCCGCTGAGCTGGCGATTGTTGTGGTAGATGCGTGCGCCGAACTTGCTGCGCAGCCATGAGTAGAAAAACGTGCGCTCCAGTTGAGCGCCGAACTTGCCTTGCCAGCGCTGTTCCAGTTCCGCCAGCAGCGGCATCAGCAATTGCTCACACAGGGTGCGTGGCGGGTACAGCGACATGGCCTGGTTGAACACATCATCGACCCGACGCTCGGCCAGTTCTCCGATTGCGACCAGTAACGTCTGGCGCAGCGCATCCCAGTCGCTCGAAGGCGGTGTGGCGTCCTGTCGGTCGTCGTCGAGCAAGGCCTTGACCTGGCTGACCGAAACGCCACGGTTCAGCCAGGTGAGAATCATCATCACGCGCTGAACGTGCTCCTGTGAATACAGGCGATGACCCTTCTCGGTACGGTGCGGAACGATCAGGCCATAACGCCGTTCCCACGCGCGCAGAGTGACGGCATTGACGCCGGTCTGGCGTGCAACCTCGCGGATCGGCAACCAGTCGTCCGGCGCGTCCTTATCCAGCTCATTCATAGTCAAATCGCATTTCGCAGACTGAGGTTTTCAGGATGGGGCTGCATGTATACCTGCAGCGCCACATACGGATCCGGGTGTTGGCGGAAATGGTGCTTGAGCAGGGTCAGCGGCACGATCAAGGGCACGATCCCCTGATGGTACTGGCCGATCAACTGCTGGATTTCCTGTTTGTCCTCGGCACCGATGGTCTGCTTGAGGTAGCCAGCCAAGTGCTGAAGTACATTGGTGTGGGTGCGACGTGTTGCGCATTTCTTGAGCGCGGTCATCAGGTCACTGAAATACTGCGGGGCGATGTCTTTCGGATCGCTGCGGCCCATGCTGCCGAGCATCTTGCCCAGCGCCTTGTATTGCACAGGATCGTTGGCCATCAGCTGATATTTGTAGCGCGAGTGGAATTCGGTCAGGGCGCGTCGCGTGACGCCTTCGCGCAGCAACTGTTGCCATGCCGAATAAGCGAACACACGTGTCACGAAGTTTTCCCGCAGCACGGCGTCATTGAGACGTCCGTCTTCCTCGACCGGCAGATTGGGATGGCGCTCGCAGAACGCCTTGGCGTAGATGCCAGTGCCTCCTCCATCGACCGGCGCACCGTTCTCGCGGTAGACCTTGACTCGCTCAAGGCCGCAGGACGGAGACTTCTGCATGAAGATGTAGCCGCAGATGTCGCCCAGTTCGTCGGCCATCTGCGTGCCGTAATCAGCCAGCGCCTCGGTGACGTCAAGTTCGCGATTGACCGTGCCCAGCGCCCGTGGATTTTCCGCATCGCCGACCAGCCGGATAGGCTCGCGCGGGATGCCCATACCGATTGCGACTTCAGGGCAGGCCTGGACGAAATCAAAGTATTGGCTCAGTGCGCGTGTGCACAGATGCGATTCCTTGTGGCCGCCATTGAAGCGAACCTCGGCGCCCATCAGGCAGGCACTGATACCGAGTTTGGGCTTTTCGATTACGGGCGTTGACATCACCAACCTCTACAGAAGACTTGTACAGACAAAATGCTCTGTACAACTTGTACTCATCATAGGTGCATAGCTGTACAAGTCAAATTGTTTGTAGAGGGTTTGAAAGGGCGTTTGAGACGGTGATAACTTGATGCCAGGATGCGCCTTAATCTCTTCGACGCAGCGCCGTCGCTCAGCAAACAAAGGAATGTGGGAGGCCGCTACGCGGTGTTTGAGAAAAGCGCATCATCGTTCATCGTCGGCAAGCCGCCTCCCGCAGAACACAGCGCTTCTTCAGTGGGGTATGTGTAGCTGGACAAGCGGCAGCCGTGCTTGAGGAAGGTGTGTGCCGAGTGAAAGGCCGCCTTACTTCCAGCCCATCCGCCACACGTCCGCTGCCTGCAGCACCTGCCAAGGCAGGCGCTCGCTGCGCTGGGTCAGCACCGCCTGCAGTTCGATTTCCAGTACCGTGCCTTCTTCGTCCTTGAACAGCTCGGTCACCATAAAATGCTTCTCACGATTGACCGGGGTGGCTGCTGTCCATTTCGACAGCAGCAGTTTGCGTGGATTGATCTGGTTCATTGCGCGTGTTCCAGCAGTCGGCGTGCGGCTTCCTGACCACTGAGCCATGCGCCTTCAACCCGGCCCGACAGGCACCAGTCGCCGCACACATAAATGCCCAGGTCGGCATCGGAAAGCGCGCCCCATTCGTGAGAACCTGCAGGCCGTGCGTACAGCCAGCGGTGGGCGAGAGTGAAAACCGGTTCAGGCATCGTGCAGTCGATCATTTCTGCAAATGCGCCCTGCAGATGCTCGATGACCTCTTCCTTGGGCATGTCCAGATGCTGCCGGCTCCAGTTGCTGGTGGCATGCAGAATCCAGGTGTCCAGCGTGTCGTCACGCTCGGGCTTGCTACGATTGCGCGCCAGCCAGTCGACCGGGCTGTCCTGTACGAAGCAGCCTTGCATGGGCGTTTGCAGCGGCGTGCTGAATGCCAGCGCGATGGCCCAGGTCGGGTCCATCTTGACCCCGGCCACGACACTGGCCAGTTTGGGTGCCGCTGCCAGCAGCGGCGTGGCCTGAGGGGCAGGCGTGGCAATGATGACGTGGCTGAACGGGCCATGGCTTTCGCCTTCCTCGTCCAGCAGGTTCCAGTGCTGCTCACCGCGAAACACCTCGGTGATGCGGCACGAGAACGAGACGGGCAGATCGCCACGCATGGCGCGGGTGATGGCGCTCATGCCGGGCTTGCCGACCCAGCGAACCTGTTCGTCGGGCGACGGGCTGAGCCTGCCGTTCTGAAAATTGTAGAGCGAAGGGGTCCACTCGGCGACATGGCCTTGGGCCTGCCACTGTTTGACGGCCGTGGCAAAGCGCCGGTCGCGGGCGGTGAAATACTGCGCACCCATGTCCAGCGAGCCTGCGTCGCTGCGTTTGCTGGACATCCGACCGCCGCTGCCGCGGCTTTTGTCGAACAGGTGTACTTCATGCCCGGCCGCAGTGAGCGCCTGGGCAGCTGAAAGTCCGGCGATACCGGTACCGATGATTGCGATAGGGACAGTCATAGGGGCCTCGTTACCTTGTCTGTACAGACTACGCCGTAGTTAAAACCTGTACAATCTTCTTGTCTGGTATAACTTGCAGTGGTTCTCGATTCTGTTGTGAGTCACTCTGCAACCTTGAAGGTCGAAGACGTTCAGTCTGCTGCCAATCGACAATGGGCCAACCACCCGAGCGGGGCAGTAAAGCGCCAGTCCGTTCAGGTGTGGCCTAGGGTTCAGTCAATGGTCTGGTTGTCTGAATAAGCGTCACCCGTAAAAAATAGACTACTCAATTGCCACGAACGCCACGCGAGGTTACCTGCCATGCACATATTGCTGACCGGCGGTACTGGTTTGATAGGACGAGCGCTCTGCCGACACTGGACTGCTCAAGGCCATCAGTTGACCGTCTGGAGCCGACGGCCTGCTGACGTTCCCAAGCTGTGCGGATCTTCGGTGAAGGGGATTGCCCGTCTCGATGAACTGGGCGATCAGCCCGTCGATGCTGTCGTCAATCTGGCAGGCGCCCCGATTGCCGATCGGCCCTGGACCCGCAAGCGTCGACTGATGCTGTGGGACAGCCGCATCGGCCTGACCGAACAGTTGCTTGCGTGGATGGGCAAGGCGACACAAAAGCCCGCGTTGATGATTTCCGGGTCTGCGGTGGGCTGGTATGGCGACAGTGGCGAGCGTGAGCTGGACGAAACCTCTCATCCCGCCAAGGAAGACTTTGCCAGCCAGTTGTGTGGGGCATGGGAAGAGACCGCGCAGCGTGGTGAAGCCCTGGGCGTACGTGTGGTGTTGATACGCACCGGTCTGGTGTTGTCCGACCGTGGCGGCTTTCTGCAGAAACTGTTGCCGCCGTTCAAGTTCGGCATGGGTGGCCCGATTGGCAACGGCCGGCAATGGATGCCCTGGATTCATGTCCATGACCAAATTGCGGCGATTGATTTTCTGTTGAATCTCGACGATGCCCGTGGCCCTTATAACCTTTGTGCGCCTGCGGCTGTGCGTAACCGTGACTTTGCCAAGACCCTTGCCGGCATCCTGCATCGGCCGGCCTTCATGCCCATGCCGTCGCTGGCGCTCAAAGTGCTGCTGGGCGAGTTGTCGGTGCTGTTGCTGGGCGGGCAAAGGGCGCGACCTGATCGCCTGCAGCAAGCCGGTTTCACGTTTCGTTTCACCGATCTGAAAACCGCCCTGCAGGATCTGCTGGGTCGACACTGAAAGCCATTGAATTAGGAAGTTGCATGACCGATCACGCGTTGTTGCTGGTCAACCTGGGTTCGCCTGCGTCTACCCAGGTGGCAGATGTACGTAGCTACCTCAATCAGTTCCTCATGGACCCGTACGTCATCGACCTGCCGTGGCCGGTGCGCAGGCTGCTGGTGTCGCTGATCCTGATCAAGCGCCCGGAACAGTCTGCTCACGCCTACGCGTCGATCTGGTGGGATGAGGGGTCGCCGCTGGTGGTGCTGAGCAAGCGTCTGCAGCAGGCCATGAAGAAGGAGTGGGATCACGGGCCGGTGGAACTGGCGATGCGCTATGGAGAGCCTTCCATCGAAACCGTGCTGACGCGCTTGGCAGAGCAGGGCATCAAGAAAGTCACCCTCGCACCCCTGTATCCCCAGTTTGCCGACAGCACCGTTACTACGGTCATCGAAGAAGCCAAGCGCGTTGTGCGGGCCAAATCGCTGAAGATACAGTTCTCATTGTTGCAGCCGTTCTTTGATCAGCCCGAATACCTCAATGCCTTGGTCGAAAACGTGCGCCCACATCTGGAGCAGCCGCACGACCACTTGCTGCTGAGCTTTCACGGCCTGCCAGAGCGTCACCTGCACAAGCTTGACCCGACCGGCAAACATTGCTTCAAGGAAGACTGCTGCATGACCGCTCCTGCAGAAGTGCTCGCCACCTGCTACCGCGCGCAATGCCTGCAATCGGCTGCGGCGTTTGCCAAGCGCATGGGCATTCCTGATGGCAAATGGTCGGTGTCGTTCCAGTCGCGTCTGGGCCGCGCCAAATGGATCGAACCCTATACTGAAGCGCGTCTCGACGAGCTGGCGGCGCAGGGCGTGAAGAAGCTGCTGGTCATGTGCCCGGCATTTGTCGCCGACTGCATCGAGACGCTGGAAGAGATTGGCGACCGGGGGGCGGAGCAGTTCAAGGAGGCGGGCGGGGAGGAGCTGGTACTGATACCTTGCCTGAACGATGATCCGAACTGGGCGAAGGAGCTGAACAAGCTCTGCGAACGTGCACCGTTGATGTTGTAGGCGCTGGTTCACATGGGGCGCAGAGCGTCCCGACTGCAGGCCCACGCGGAGCGTGGTCACGATCAGTGTGTATCTGATCGTGACCACGTTCGCATGACAACGCCTCTCAGGACGCTATCAAGGCAACTGATCATCCAGTTGCTTGTTCTTCCAGCTGTCATTACCCGGCAGGATCAGGTTCAGCACGATGGCGGTCACGGCGCACAGGGCGATGCCTTTCATGCCGAAATCATCCGGGCCAGTGCCCGTACCGATCAGCACGCCACCGATACCGAACACCAGCGTCACCGATACGATCACCAGATTGCGCGCTTCTGACAGGTCGATCTTGTGACGAATCAGGGTATTCATACCCACCGCCGCAATGGAGCCGAACAGCAGGCACAGAATCCCGCCCATTACCGGCACCGGGATGCTTTGCAGCAACGCACCGAACTTGCCAATAAACGCCAGGGTGATCGCGAATATCGACGCCCAGGTCATGATTTTCGGGTTGTAGTTCTTGGTCAGCATCACCGCTCCCGTCACCTCAGCGTAGGTAGTGTTGGGCGGACCGCCGAACAGGCCGGCTGCGGTAGTGGCGATACCGTCACCGAACAGCGTGCGATGCAGACCTGGCTTTTTCAGGTAATCGCGACCGGTCACACTGCCTACCGCGATCACGCCACCGATGTGTTCAATGGCCGGAGCCAGCGCCACCGGCACGATAAACAGGATCGCCTGCCAGTTGAATTCCGGCGCAGTGAAATGCGGGATCGCCAGCCAGGGCGCCTCGGCAATCTTCGCCGTGTCGACCACGCCGAAGTAGAACGACAGCGCAAAACCCACAAGAACGCCCGAAATGATCGGAACCAGCCTGAAGATGCCTTTACCGAACACCGCCACGATCAGCGTGGTCAGCAGGGCAGGCATCGAAATCAGCATTGCCGTCTGGTAATGAATCAGCTCGGCGCCATCTCCGGATTTGCCCATCGCCATGTTGGCGGCAATCGGTGCCATGGCCAGGCCGATGGAAATGATCACCGGACCAATCACCACCGGCGGCAACAGGCGGTCAATGAAGCCGGTGCCTTTGATCTTCACGGCCAGGCCGAGGAAGGTGTAGACGAAGCCCGCCGCCATCACGCCGCCCATGGTCGCGGCGAGGCCGAACTGACCCTTGGCAAGAATGATCGGGGTGATGAAGGCAAAGCTCGATGCCAGAAAGACGGGCACCTGGCGGCCGGTCACGATCTGGAACAACAGCGTGCCCAGGCCTGCGGTGAACAATGCAACGTTGGGGTCGAGTCCGGTGATCAGCGGCATCAAGACCAGCGCGCCAAAAGCCACGAACAGCATTTGCGCACCGGAAAGAACCGTACGCCACAGTGGATCGTTGAACTCGTGCTGCGTCATCGGGTTATGCGTCCTTCTGTTTGGTGCCGAAAATCTTGTCACCGGCATCGCCCAGGCCCGGAATGATGTAGCCGTGCTCGTTGAGGCGCTCATCAATGGATGCGGTGTAGATCATCACGTCGGGGTGCGCAGCTTCCACAGCGGCAATGCCTTCAGGCGCGGCGACCAGCACCATGGCGCGGATTTCCTTGCAGCCGGCTTTTTTGAGCAGGTCGATGGTGGCAACCATTGAACTGCCGGTGGCCAGCATCGGGTCAATGATCATCGCCAGACGCTCGTCGATTTCCGGGACCAGCTTTTCCAGATAGGTGTGGGCCTGCAGCGTTTCTTCATTGCGGGCCACGCCCACGGCGCTGACCTTGGCGCCCGGAATCAGGCTGAGCACGCCGTCGAGCATGCCGATACCGGCGCGCAGAATCGGCACGACAGTGATTTTCTTGCCGGCGATCTTCTCGACCGACACCGTTCCGGCCCAGCCCTGAATGTCGTAGTTTTCCAGTGTCAGGTCGGCAGTGGCTTCATAAGTAAGCAGAGCGCCCACTTCCTGAGCCAGCTCACGGAAATTCTTGGTGCTGATGTCTGCGCGGCGCATCAGGCCGAGCTTGTGGCGGATCAGCGGATGACGGATCTCACGAATGGGCATAAGGAAAGGCTCCAGCGGGGGGCAAAAAAAACGGCCTAGATTAATCTATTCAGCAGACACTGTCTTACGATGTGTGCAGTATTGTTCTTTGCCTTGGACGTTCGCAGCTTTTAGAAGACACTCACAACGCTAGTCCAGAATTGCTTGCTCTGAGTCGAATGGATGCGTACCTTTGCCCGCTTTTCTTACACTGCCCCCACCTGGAGAGCGCTTCATGTCTGCTGATCTCGAGCATATCCGTCAAATCATGCGCGAGGCTGACTGCCTGTACACAGAAGCCGAAGTCGATGCTGCCATCGCTCGTGTCGGCGCGCAGATCAATGCCGAACTGGCTGAACGCAACCCGGTTGTGTTTTGCGTGATGAACGGCGGCCTGATCTTTTCGGGCAAGCTGTTGACCCATCTCAACTTCCCGCTGGAAGCGTCCTATCTGCACGCGACACGCTATCGCAACGAAACCACCGGCGGCGATTTGTTCTGGAAAGCCAAGCCGGAAGTCTCGTTCATCGACCGCGACGTGCTGATCATCGACGACATCCTTGATGAAGGCCACACGCTGGGCGCGATCATCGACTTCTGCAAACACGCCGGAGCCCGTGCGGTTCATACTGCCGTGCTGATCGACAAGGACCATGACCGCAAGGCGCGGCCGGACCTTAAAGCCGATTACGTCGGCCTGCCGTGCATCGACCGTTACATCTTCGGCTTTGGCATGGACTACAAAGGCTACTGGCGCAACGCGGCCGGTATCTACGCCGTCAAAGGCATGTAACGATGGCTGATCGCTGCTCTGGCGAACGTCCGGGGCAGCGTCTATCCGCATCTCTCAGGGACCACTCTGCATGAAGCTACTGATTCCAGGCGCCTTTGCGCTGGCGCTGTTGTCGGGTCTGACCGCTGCGGTACCGGTGTCAGCCAGCCCCATGCATGAGCAATACCTGCCACCCGATGAGTCGAGCCTGCGTGCCGGTGAGCCCGAACAGCAGCAATTGATGCGGGTCACCGAGTACACCATCGTCGCCGGGAATCAGCGAACCTCGAGTCAGCAGCCCATTCCGGTCACCTCATCCCTGCTGTTGCGCCTCAAGGGCAAGTCCTTGAACAAGGGCGCCTCCATCTCGCAGGTGCTGGTGCACTTCGATGCGGGCGACAGCAAAAGTCTGAAGAAGCCTGCTTACGATGAGCCTTCGCGCACGTTGACGCTTTACTACCCGCTGGCCCAATACCGGGTGCTGGTGGATCTGTTGCGCAACGAAAAGGTGTATTGCCAGTTTCTCAGCTACGCCAACGGCCATATCTGGGCCGACCTGCACACCACGCCTGCACGCGCGCGTTGAGCCGCACGCTCACGCAGGGGTAAACTGCCCGCCCGTGAAAGTGTCTGCGACCAGGTGGAGCCCGCAATGCGTAAAGACAAGAAACAGTTGATTGGCGATGAGATCGGTGACGAGCAGATCAAACTGTTCCTGAATTTCGAACCCTACGATGCCACCTCGCCTTCGCTGCACAAACTGATCAAGGCCTATCGCGGTCTGCGGATCAACGATTTCGAGCGCTTTCTGGTCTTTTTCAAGGAAGCCGGTCATGACTTCGACGGCAAGGATGAGCAGGGCAACGACTTCATCGCCCTGATCAAGGACCAGCGAAACGCCGAGGAATACATCGAACTGATTGAACAGGCGCGTGGCTGAGGGCGGTTCAGGTCAGTGCTCGTGCCCATCGCTCTGCGTGGGCATGCACTGTGACGCTTTGCATCACATCCGAGGCGCAGCGTCCTGAGCGGCATTGCCACGCGGAGCCCGGAAGCGATCTGAAGCGGCTCCGAGTTACTTCCGGGCCTTGTAAGCCTTGCCGTAGTGCCGTTCCAGTCTGGACTGCAACAACTCCAGCCCGATCGACATGATCCAGTACAGCACCGCAGCGGTGGTCAGCATCTCGATGTAACGATAGCTGGACCGGCCGTAGGATTGCGCCAGGAACATCACTTCCCAGACGCCCATCACTGAAATCAGTGACGAGTCCTTGAGCATCGAGATGAACTGGTTGGTCGTCGGCGGGATGATGGTGCGCATGGCCTGGGGCAGGGTGACGCGCCAGAATATCTGGGTGGGGCGCAGCCCCAGCGCCAGTGCCGCTTCGCTTTGTCCGGCGGCAACACCGATGATGCCTGCGCGAAAGATCTCGCTCAGGTAGGCCCCATAGTTCAGCGACAGGGCGATCACGCCCGCCATGATCGCGCCCGGCACAATACCCACCTGTGGCAAGCCCAGGTAGATAAGCAGGATCTGGATCAGCAGCGGTGTGCCACGAAAGAACGACGCGTAGAAGCTGGCGATGCCGAACGCCACAGCGCTGCTGGACAACCGTGCCAGCGCAGTGACGAAGCCCAGCACCACCGACACGATGATCGAGCACACAGACACGAACAGTGTCAGCGCCGCGCCTTGCAGAAAGCCGTTGGGCGCAAGGTGCAGGCCGATCAGGTTGGGCAGTTTGTCGAGAATGATCGACAGCTTCAGGTCGAAACTGAGGAAGAAGCCCGCAAACAGCACAAACATGACCAGCCAGGTCAGGTAAAGCCGCGTGCGGAAACCGAAGATGCGCTTGAGCAGGCCTTGATCAGCCTGCTCGGGTGGACGTGGGAAGGAAGTCATTTACTGATATCGGCGCCGATCCACTTCTGCGACAGCTTGCTCAGGGTGCCGTCCTTTTTCAGCTCGGCGAACACTTCACGCACCTTGGCGTCCCACTCGGGATCGTTCTTCTCGATGGCGACGAAGTTGGGTTCTTCATACAGCGATTCGCCCGCCAGCTTGAAGCGCTTGTCCTGATCCAGTCGCGGTTTGGCGGTCACCAGGTTGGTCAGCACGGCGTCCAGGCGAACGCCTGCGCCCAGGCCAAGATCCTGGAATGCAACATTGTCGTTGTCGTACGGCGCGATCTGCACATTCTCGAACGGGTATTGCAGCGGCTTGTCTTCCGCCCCTTCGATGACCAGGTTTTTGTTCAGGTAACTTTCATAACTGGACGCGCTGGTCAGGCCGACCTTTTTGTCGCTCAGGTCCTTGGCCGAATGAATGCGGTCATCCTTGGCGTTGACCACGATCACGGCAGGTGATGCGTAGTACTCGACCGGGAAGTTGAACACTTCAGAACGGGCCTTGCTCGGGGTCATCGAGCAGACACAGATGTCATAACGACCGCTCCAGCGACCGGCAGCGATCACGTCCCAGGAGGGTGTTTCGAGGCGCAACTTGACGCCCAGCTTCTGCGCCACGGCCTTGGCGACGTCGACGTCAAAGCCGTCCAGCTCGTTCTTGTCGTTCAGGAAAGAGAAGGGTGGGTAACTTTCCATGAGGACGTTGACCAGCTCTTTGTTCTTCTGCACGCGGTCCAGTGTGGCGCCGGCCAGGGCTTGAGTGGAGGCGGCCAGAGTAACCAGGCCAATGCCCAGCAAAGCGCTTAGTTTCACGGATGTCCCCTGAGAAAAAGTTTGTAGTTTGATGAAAGTGCCGTATTAAATACGTTATACAAGACTGACTCATAATGAGTTTTTTTCATATACATATAAGTAGATCACATATGACCCAAGGCTCAACTGTAATTCTTGATGGCGGCATGGGCCGCGAACTACAGCGTCGCGGCGCGCCATTTCGCCAGCCCGAATGGTCTGCGCTGGCCTTGAGCGAAGCTCCCGAAGCCGTCAGCGATGTACACGCCGCTTACATCGAAAGTGGTGCTCAGGTGATTACCAGTAACAGTTATGCGGTGGTGCCGTTTCACATTGGCGAAGAGCGTTTTGCCCAAGAGGGGCAGGCACTGGCGGCATTGGCCGGAAAGCTGGCCCGGGATGCTGCCGACGGATCGGGTGGTCGCGCACGCGTGGCGGGTTCGATTCCGCCGTTGTTCGGCTCCTATCGTCCGGACTTGTACAAGCCGGAGCGGGCTGCCGAAATCCTGCAACCGCTGGTGGCCGGTCTGACGCCCTATGTAGATCTGTGGCTGGCCGAAACCCAGAGCTGCATCCTTGAAGCGCAGACCATTCGCGCAGGTCTGCCGGCGGACGGCAAACCGTTCTGGCTGTCGTTCACGCTGCAGGACGAAGACACGGATGAAGTTCCTCGCCTGCGCTCAGGCGAGCCAGTGGCAGATGCTGCCCGTGCAGCGGCTGAAATGGGCGTTGCGACGCTGCTGTTCAATTGCAGTCAGCCGGAAGTGATCGGCGGCGCCATCGATGCCGCGCGTGAAGTGTTCGAGTCGTTGAACGTCGATATCGCCATTGGCGCTTACGCCAACGCTTTCCCGCCGCAACCCAAGGACGCCAAGGCCAACGATGGTCTGGATGAACTGCGCGAAGATCTCGATCCGCAGGGTTATCAGCAATGGGCGGCAGACTGGGTCAAGCGCGGCGCCACGCACATCGGCGGCTGCTGCGGCATCGGTCCTGAGCACATCGCGGTGCTGTCGCGCAGCCTTTGATCCTTCGCTTTTGAACGCGCAAAGAAAAACCCCGTGGCTCGTTCGAGTCCACGGGGTTTTTCAATTCAACGACCCGCACTCAGCGTCAGGCGAAGCTCTGTTCCTGATTGGTCTTTTCAGTCAGTTCCAGGTGCTCGTCATTCTGGCTGCTGACGCGCTCGTACAGTTCTGCGTCGGTTTCCAGCGCCTTTTCCCTCGCCGGGAAAATCTCGTTGAGCTTGGCAGCCCACTCGGTGCGGGTTTTTTCCGGGAAGCAGCGTTCGATCAGTTCCAGCATGATCGATACGGTCACCGAGGCGCCCGGCGAAGCGCCAAGCAATGCCGCGAGTGAACCGTCTTTCGCCGAGACCAGTTCGGTGCCGAACTGCAGCACGCCGCCTTTCTTGGCGTCTTTTTTGATGATCTGTACACGCTGACCGGCCACTTCCAGGCGCCAGTCTTCAGCTTTCGCCTCCGGATAGAAGCGACGCAGGGATTCCAGACGCTGCTCCATGGACTGCATCACTTCGCTGACCAGGTACTTGGTCAGGTCCATGTTGTCACGGGCCACCGCCAGCATCGGCTTGATGTTGGCCACGCGCACCGACAGTGGCAGGTCGAGGAACGAACCGTGCTTCAGGAACTTGGTGGTGAAACCGGCGTAAGGTCCGAACAGCAGGGATTTCTTGCCATCGACTACGCGGGTATCCAGGTGCGGCACAGACATCGGCGGCGAACCCACCGCTGCCTGGCTGTAAACCTTGGCCTGATGGTGTTTGACCACTTCCGGGTTGTCGCAACGCAGCCACTGGCCACTGACCGGGAAGCCGCCGAAACCCTTGCTCTCTTCGATGCCGGACATCTGCAGCAACGGCAGTGCCGCGCCGCCCGCACCGAGAAACACGAATTTGGCGTCGATCTGGCGGGTACCGCCGCTGTTCACGTCCTTGATGGTCACGGTCCAGCCATCGCCCTTGCGGGTCAGGTCGGTAACGCGTTTGCAGTACTTGACCTGGGCGTCAGGCGCGCTGGAAAGATGTTTGAGCAACTGATTGGTCAGCGCACCGAAGTTGACGTCGGTGCCATTCATCATGCGCGTCGCGGCGATTTTTTCGTCCGCCGGACGGCCCGGCATCATCAGCGGCATCCACTCGGCAAGTTTGGCCTTGTCTTCGGTGTACTCCATCGACGAGAACGCGTGATGCTTGCGCATCGCCTCGAAGCGGGTCTTGAGGAACGAAATGCCGTTTTCGCCCTGGACGAAGCTCAGGTGCGGAACCGGGTTGATGAACGACTTCGCCGAACCGAAGGTGCCTTTACGGGCCAGATAGGCCCAGAACTGCTTCGAGACTTCGAACTGGGTATTGATGTGCACCGCTTTCTTGATGTCGATGGAGCCATCGGCAGCGAGCGGGGTGTAGTTGAGTTCGCACAGGCCGGCGTGGCCGGTGCCAGCATTGTTCCAGGGGTTGGAACTCTCAGCGGCACCGGAGTCCATGAGCTCAACGACTTCCAGCTTGAGGCCGGGGTCGAGCTCTTTGAGCAGTACGGCCAGCGTGGCACTCATGATGCCGGCTCCGACCAGTACTACATCGACTGCTTCGTTATGCGCCATTAACGCGTCTCCAAAATCTGCAGCACCAAATTGACGGCATACGATCCTGAGGCTGTGTGCCGGGATGTCGGGGCAAGGGTCTGGGTTATGCCCATCGCTTCCCGGCCAGGATCGCCTGTCCGATTCTTCGCAATTTTTCGCATCTCTCGCGCAGGTCCCGGTCAGGCTCGATCAAGGTTCATCAATGATGCATGAACGCATGTTCGACCCTGCTCGGCCATTCGACCATCGTCACGTTACAAGTCACGCAGGCGACCTTAACCTGACGATCGTCGTCAGACCCCGGTAATGGAGGCGCAGTCGCGGTCAGTCCTGTTCAAAAGGGCCGGTTCAGACGCTGATGGTGCATTTACAAACGCGTACCTATTCATTTGCTCGCCACACTCTTGTGAAGTAGTGAAACCGTTTTTCACGTTCTTTTGGAAACGCGAACCAAACCTCAAAATGGCTGCGATAGCAGCGCTGGCAGATCGATGCATACAAGGTGAGGCGCTGACAGACCAGAAAGGTTCGATAGGATTCGAGCGATTCTGCACCATTCATCGAGCACACCGTCGTGCAATGACCTGTGTGGGCGGCTCTCTGTGGGCAGAACGGAGGCGCTAATGCGACGATTAGCAATGCTGCGAGGTCCGATCAGGAGACGTCCTTATAATCGGGGGGAGATTATAGCGATGAAACGACTGAAATTGATCGGTTTAAGTGACTTTTATTCGCGATCGGGTCAGGCAGTGATTAATTGGCGTCGTGTCGCTCTCACGTCACGCTGCGCAACACGGGCGCTGGCGGGCAGTGGCAGGTTCAACCAGTTGAGTCGCTGCTCGGTCACTTCGACCCAGTCATGCCCTGACGGACGTTCGACGCAGTGCTTGAAAGCGCGGCAGATGCCAGCGTGGTCCACGCGGGCGTAATGACGATGCTGAGGGCGTGCGGTGAAGAGGGACCAGAAGAGATTCATGGCGCAGCTCCTTTCGTGAGTGAGCGTGGAGGCAGTGAAGGCAAGTCTGCCGCGTTGTTATGACGCCCTGATTACATCTCACGCACCTGAACCATCGCCGGTTTATGACGGTCCCAGCCTTGTCGGCTGGCGGACACTGGTTTGCCGGTGTTGCACGCCGCTATACTGCGGCACATTTAGTGTCTGTTCCCTGGAGAGATGAGCATGCTGCGTCGCCTTTTGTTCGGTTTGCTTGCTGTAAGCAGTTTGACCCTGGTGGGCTGTGCCCACAGCCCGCAACAACTCAGCCCGCAACCCAAGCTGAATGCACAACTCGCGCCTGTCGGACGCGGTCAGCCGGTCATCGTGCGCGTGGTAGACGGTCGTCCTGGTCCGACGCTGGGCACACGTGGCGGCATGTACCCGGAGACGAGTTCGATCAGCGTCAGCGGTAACGACATCGTGCCAAAGCTGCAGGCTCAGGCGGAAGCCGCCGTGCGTCTGCTGGGCTTCACCCCGACTCAGGGTGGCGGCAACGCACCTCAGTTGACGGTGACCCTTGCTGATCTCAAGTATCAGTCGCCGAAAGAAGGCCTGTACGTGACCGAAGCCACCATCAGCTCGACCTTCCGCGCCGATGTTCGCAACAACGGCCGCAATTACAGCGGCCGTTATGCCGCATCGCTGGATCAGCGTTTCGGCATGGCACCGAATCAGGAAACCAACACCAAGCTGGTGAGTGACGTCCTGAGTGACGCGCTGACGCGTGTATTCCAGGATCCGACCATCGGTTCGACCCTGTCGCAGTAAGTCACTGCGAAGAAAAAGCCCGGCCTTCGATGAGAGGGCCGGGCTTTTTTACATCTGCAGATCGCTGGCGGGATCAGGCTGCCTGCTGATAGAAGTCCAGAAAACTGAAGCCGGTTACCTGATCGACGTCTGGCAGATCATGGTGGATATGCCCGCCCAGAGCGCAGTAGACCAGCCAATGGCGGTCCTGAACGTTGAACGACAGGGCATCGATCAGCTCCTGCTGTTCATCGCTCTGCGCGATCAGATAAAGGCGGTCCTGGTTTTTTGCATGCAGCATGACAAGCTCCAAAAGGCTGGAAGTCCGTTTCTTGAGGAGCCACACAATGCCGAGAGCGCGTTACGGTCAGGTGACAGCGCGAGGGAAACTTCTTACAGGATGATTCAAGCAGTGCGCTTGGCTCACCGGGTTCGCAATCTTCGTTATTTGTGCCGCAGAGCGGAACAGGATGCACGCCCACTCCATGTGGGCGTGATCAAACTGGCGCAATCGCTGGCAATCTAAAGCGCCAACCCTGCCTTGACCCGATACTGATTACGCACCGGCGTTGCGTACTGCTGCACCAGATAAGGCCGGTGTTCGGCGGGCACGCCGGCGAGTCTGCTTTCCCACTCATCTTTTGCACGATGGAGTTCATCGGCCGGGAACAGGTCTGCAGCCAGCGGCACGCTCAGGCTCGGGTCAGCGTCCGTCCACTGCGCGTAAGCCAGATAGTGCACCGGGAACAGACGGTAGCCGCCAAGGATCTGCCGGTCCATTTCGACGGCCAGTTGCTTGGTGTCTTCGAAATGCTCGGTGATCGGCGGCGCGAAGTTCACGTGCACGCGACCTTTATAGCCGGTGATGCCCAGCGCGATGCTCACGTCGTCCTCGCCCGGCGTCTTGGTGTAGACGCCCGTGGTGGCACGGATATACAGCTCGCGCGCCTTGGCTTGATCGCAAGGATCGTATTCGTAGCTGATCGACACCGGGATCAGGTTAAGCGAACGAATCACGTCGCCGAACGGCTCATCCTTGCGGCTCATGTGAAACATCTTGAGGATCGCCGACTCGGTACGGTCATCTCCGTCCTTGGCGCGTCCTTCAGCCTGAGCAATCCAGATCGACTGGCAATCCTTGGTGATCGAATGGTTGATGTACGCCGACAGCAACTGATAGGCCGCCATCTTCTCGCGACGCCCGATGATCGAGCGGTGCACGATAAAGCTCTTGTTCAGGCGCATCAGGTCGCTGACAAAAGGCTTCTGCAGAAGGTTGTCGCCAATGGCAATGCGCGGCGTCGGCAGACCGGCGTGATACACGGCGTAGTTGACGAACGCAGGGTCCATCACGATATCGCGGTGGTTGGCGAGAAACAGATAGGCGCTGCCGGACTTGAGTTGCTCGACGCCGGTGTAGGTAACGCCGTCGGTGGCGCGCTCAATGGTGTGGTCGACGTAGTACTCGACCTTGTCCTGAAGCGTGGCAACCGAATCGATACCGGCGAACTCTCGGCGCAGCTTGCGGGCCAGGGTCGGTTGCAGAAACCAGCCGAACGCAGGCGCCAGACGAGGAAAACGGAATTTGGTCAGAATCGCGAGAAAGGCTTTATCACTCAGCAGACGTGCCAGAACGGCTGGGACTTCTGAATCGTTGTAAGGTCGGATGGCATCGAATTCGCCCATCATGCTCTCTTGTTGGAATCGGATAGGGTAAAAAGAAGGCAGGTTTTTCACGACAACCTTCAAAGAATGGCGCAATTATACGCACAACTGATCCCGGAGACCGCGATGCAGGAATTACAGAGTTACGACTGCCCTTACTGCGGCGAGCCCGTCGAGGCGCTACTGGATCTGTCCGGTGGTGATCAACAGTATATTGAAGACTGTCAGGTCTGCTGCCGCCCGATCGTATTCGACCTCCAGACCGACGGCGAGCAATGGACGCTGGATGTACGCACCGAGAACGAGTGATGCAGAGAATCTACGAGCCGGAAAACCTCATGGAAGGTGAGTTGCTGCAGGGCATGCTGGCCAGCGAAGGGATCGAAGCGGGCCTCACGGGCCGCGATCTTCTGGGCGGGATGGGCGAGCTGCCCGTGTTCGGCCTGCTGTGGATCACCGTCGATGACGACAAGGTCGAGCGCGCACGGGAACTGATCACTGCGTACAATGCAGCCTCGCCTTTGTCCGGTGGCGACGAGCCGGACAGTTTTCCCGATGTACTGGTGTGCTGAGCGCCTTCCTTTAAAGAGTCCGATTACCCCTCATGTGTGGACGTTATGCCCTGTTTCGCTGGACACCCGCTTTTGCGGCCTTGCCCGGTTTTCCGGCTGACCAGCAGGCGCAGTGGAATATTTCTCCGGCCGACTGGGTATTGATCATGCGTGCTGCCGAGGGCGGTCGTGATGTGGAACTGGTGCGTGCCCGCTGGGGCCTGACACCAGCCTGGCTGACCGATCTGTCGAAAACCCCTGCTCATGCGCGAGCCGAAACCGTTGCCGAACAGCCCATGTTCCGCGAAGCCTTCAAACAGCGGCGTTGTCTGCTTCCCGCCAATGGTTTCTATGAATGGCGCGGCACCTCACGCAAGCGCCCGTTCTGGCTCACGCCGGGCGAGGGCTCGGCATTGTTTTTTGCAGCGATCTGGGAAGCGTACCCGGTGCAGGGCCATACCTACCTGAGTGTCGCAGTGGTGACCCAGGCCGCCGCCACTCAGCGCCGTCCCTTGATTCTGGATGCCGAAGGACAGAAAGCCTGGCTGGCGTCCGATACGCCGCTTCCTGAACTGCAAGCCTTGCTGGCCGCGCCGCAGGTCCCGCTGCGTGAACGGCCACTGGCCAATCTGGTTAACGATCCGAAACTCAATGCGCCTGAGTGTCTGACGCCGCTGAGTTGATAAATGTGTATAAGCTGACACGCGCCTGATACACACCTGATATACCCAAGGAACCATTTACCCCTGCCATGTACCAACATGGCAATTGGCTGGTATCTGGCGCTGGACGTATTCACGTCCTAGGATGACCGCCTCACGAACAAGGAGATTCACCATGCGTCAGTCATTTGCCCTCTGTGCCTTGAGCGCTGCGTTACTGCTCGGCGGGTGTCAGGCCGTCAATACCACGACCGGTGATTCGGTAGGTGTCGAGCGCAAGCAGTACATGTTCAGCATGCTGTCCACGGATGAAGTGAACAAAATGTACGCCCAGTCCTACCAGCAGACGGTAGGCGAGGCGAGCAGCAAGGGCGTGCTGGACACCACCAGCTCAGACGCAAAGCGCGTCAATGCGATTGCCAAGCGACTGATTGCCCAGGCGCCGAAGCTGCGTCCCGACTCTGCCCAGTGGCAGTGGGAAGTGAACCTGATCAAGAGCGATGACCTGAACGCCAACTGCGGTCCTGGCGGCAAGATCATTTTCTTCACGGGCCTGATCGATACCCTGAAATTGACCGACGACGAAATTGCTGCGGTCATGGGGCATGAAATCGCCCATGCCTTGCGCGAGCATGGGCGTGAAGCGATGTCCAAGGCTTATGGTGTGGCAATGGCCAAACAGGGCGCTGGCGCTTTGCTCGGTCTGGGTCAGGACACCATGGCGCTCGCCGACACAGCGGTTAATTACAGCATGACCCTGCCCAACAGCCGCAGCAACGAAAACGAAGCGGATCTGCTGGGCCTGGAGTTGGCGGCGCGCGCCGGTTACAACCCCAACGCGGCCATCACCCTCTGGCAGAAAATGACCCAGAATGCGGGCGGTTCGCAGCCCGAGTTCATGAGTACTCACCCTGCTTCCGAGAACCGCATTGCCTCTCTGCAGGCTGCGATTCCCAAAGTGATGCCTCTGTATCAGAGCGCTCCCAAATCCTGATCGATCTCCATGGACGGCGCGTTGCCTGAGACTTGCAACGCGTCTGATCCAGTCAAACGTCAAATCCAGCCACTGACCTGCATAGCTTTGTAAACCGCGACCAGCGCCAGCACGAAGAAGGCACAGGCGGCCAGTCGGCGAATCATCGTGAGCGGAAGTTTGTCTGCTGCAAAATTACCCGCCAGCACCACCGGTACGTTGGCGATCAGCATGCCGACCGTGGTACCGATAATCACCAGCCAGAGATGCGAATACTGCGCCGCCAGCATGACGGTGGCGATCTGTGTCTTGTCGCCGATTTCAGCGATGAAGAAGGTGATGAGGGTGGTCATGAACGGGCCGAATTTACGTGCCGTGCTGGCTTCGTCATCGTCCATCTTGTCCGGAACCAGTGTCCAGAGCGCGGTGGCGGTGAAGCTTGCTGCCAGAATCCAGTGCAGGACTGCGTCAGAAAGGAAACTGCTGAACCATGCCCCTACTGCGCCGGCGGCCGCATGGTTGGCCAGGGTCGCGGCGACGATGCCGGCGATGATGGGCCAGGGTTTGCGAAAGCGTGCGGCGAGGATGAGCGCGAGCAATTGCGTCTTGTCACCAATCTCGGCGAGCGCAACAACGGCGGTAGGGATTAAGAGTGATTCCAGCATCAGGTTTCCTAAGGGGCGGGTCGACACGGCTATGACACGTACAGCCTTCCCGCCCCGGGTAAGGTGTTCGTGTCATAGGTCTTGTCAAACCACCGATCCGTCTGAGCGGATTCTGGGTCGCACGCACCATGGTCTGAGGACCAAGTATGTTGATACGTGCCGGACGAGCGTGAGGCTCGTGGGAGACTACTCCCCTAGGACGGAGCGGATTCTGCCCTTGCAGAATCCTTTCGGCAAGCTCTTATTTCAGGAACGTTTAGCGCTGTAGATCTTGAAACCGTTGCCTTGGGCACGGACTTCACAGGTGCCGACATGCTCTTCGATCAGCGGCTGATAGCGCAGGAAATTGTTCGCGACCAGACGCAGTTCGCCACCGGATTTCAGATGTTGGCGTGCTTTTCTCAGCAGGTTTTCGGTCGCCATGTAGTCGGTATGAACACCGACATGAAATGGCGGATTGCTCAGAATCGTGTTCAATCCCATAGGTGCAGCGTCGATTCCGTCACCGGTCAACACCTGTGCTTCAAGACCATTGGCTGCCAGCGTCAGACGCGAACTGGCCGCAGCGAAGGCGTCCACATCCAGCATCACCACATCGTTGTGCGGATAGCGACGCTTTACCGCCGCACCGAGAACGCCCGCGCCACAGCCGAAATCGAGCAGATTGCCGCTCGGGAGTTTGTCGATGTTTTCCAGAAGCAAAGCCGAGCCCCTATCCAGACGACCGTGGCTGAATACGCCAGGGAGACTGATGACGGCGAGCGGGCCATCCTGCAGATCAATCTGATAAGGCTTGGCGAGGCTTTCCAGGCTGACTGCCTGCGGGGCAGTTTCAACGGTGACCTGCCAGAGCTGACAGTGACGCGCGCTGTCCAGTTTGCGGGCCCGACCGAACGGGCTCAGTTGCCGGGCGGCGGCTTCGATACCGCCGCGTTTCTCGCCGACCAGAAACAGCTCGCGACCCTGAAGCCGTGAAGCCAGCGCGTTGAGCAGGTAGTCGGTCAGGTCGCGGGCCTTGGGCAGAAACAGCACGGCGGCGTCGAACGGCTCTTCCGGCGCCTCGACACCGAAGTGCGTGCGTCCGTCGAAGCGTGCATCCAATGCCGACTGATCTCCGGCGTGCCAGCACCAGCCACGGGCCTGCGGCAGCTTCCCGAGCAGGTCATCGGCAGGCAATCCGGCCAACAACAGCGAGCCCTGAAACAGCTCGGCCTGACGGAGTAATACTTCACTGCGCGGGTCCATGGAATGGCTCCTGAAAAAGCGCGCAGTTTAACAGGATTGGTGAGCGGGCATCCCGGAGAAAGGCGCAGGACCGGCAGCCTCCGACCCTTTTGTGCATGTAACGCAGAGCGTCACGGGCCGTATGCCCATGCCGCTCAGGATGCTTCGCGTCCCTGCACGGTGCGCCGCCGTGCAGCATCACCCACTCACAACCCTGACCGGCGCACCCGCGAAGAATGCCCGAGCGTTTTCGGTGACCTGGCTGACGATACGCTGGCGGGCTTCCTTCGCGCCCCAGGCACTGTGCGGGGTTATGATCAGGCGCGGAATGTCGCCTGCGAGCAGCGGATTGCCTGCCACTGGAGGCTCGACGCTCAGCACGTCCGACGCTGCGCCGCCCAGATGGCCGTTGCGCAGTGCGTCAGCCAGGGCCTGTTCATTGATCAGTCCGCCGCGCGCGGTGTTGACGATGAAGGCATGAGGTTTCATCAGGCTCAGTTCGTGTGCGCCGATCATGTTGCGGGTGTTGTCGTTGAGCGGGCAGTGAAGGGTGAGGGCATCGACCTGAGGCAGCAGTTCTGCCAGTGGCAGACGATCCGCCCGCGCTGGCCGCCCCGGAACCTGACCCAGCAGCACGCGCATGCCGAATGCCTCGGCCAGTCTTGCCACCGCACCGCCCAGTTCGCCATGGCCCAGCAGGCCCAGCGTCTTGCCTTCCAGCTCAACGATCGGAAAATCCAGCAGGCAGAATTGTTTCGACTTTTGCCACAGGCCCTGATGCACAGCCTGCTGGTAATCCGGCAGGCGAGTCGCGAGTGCCAGTAGCAGAAGCAGCGTGTGCTGGGCCACCGACGGCGTGCCGTAGCCCTGACAGTTGCACACCGTCACCCCATGTTCGCGGGCGGAAACCAGATCGATATTGTTGGTGCCCGTCGCGGTGACCAGAACCAGTTTGAGGTCCGGACACGCCGCGAACGTACTGGCATCGATCACGACCTTGTTGCTGATTGCGACCTGAGCACCTTTCAGGCGCTCCGCCACCTGCTCAGGTCCCGTGCTGGCGTGCAGCACCAGTTCGCCAACACTTTCACGCAACGTTGCCAGATCCAGATCGCCCAGATCCAGCGACGTGTGGTCGAGGAAAACTGCTCTGCCGGGATTGCTCATAGCTGTACCTTTTGCCGGGAAGTTGAAAAGCGTAGTGTGATCAGCCTATCAGAGCCAACGCTCATCACTCTTCCCTGGGAGGCTTCATGTATTGGCCGGAATTTCTCACCGTTGCACTGATCCATCTGCTGGCCGTGGCCAGCCCCGGTCCCGATTTTGCGGTGGTGGTACGCGAGAGCATTACCCACGGTCGCAAGGCGGGCACCTGGGCGGCGCTGGGTGTCGGCTCGGCGATTTTTGTGCATGTGGGCTATTCGCTTCTGGGCATCGGCATCATCGTTTCGCAATCCATTGTGCTGTTCAACGCCTTGAAATGGGCGGCAGCGGCGTACCTGCTGTACATCGGCTTCAAGGCCCTGCGCGCCAAACCTGCCAGCGCGTCGGATGACGTCATCAAGGCCCCTGTGGGCGAACGCACAGCAAAAGGCGCTTACGTCAGCGGTTTCGTCACCAATGGCCTCAACCCCAAGGCCACGCTGTTCTTCCTGTCGCTGTTCACCGTCGTCATCAACCCGCACACGCCTTTGTGGGTACAGGGCGGATACGGCGTTTACCTCGCGGCGGCGACTGCCTTATGGTTCTGTCTGGTCGCCCGTCTGTTCAGTCAGGCACGGGTGCGCGCCGGTTTCGCGCGAATGGGTCACTGGTTCGACCGCGCGATGGGCGGAGTGCTGATCGCGCTGGGCATCAAGCTTGCGCTGACCGAGGTGCGCTGAGTTTCGGGTAAATGAACGTGCAGGTTCGTGTGGCAGAGTGCGGTGGTTGCAGCGGAGAATGGCTGGCCAGACGCCTGCATGGCTTGGATGAACAAATCATCATTTTGGCTGATTTGGCTGGCGAGGCGATGTTCTAGAGTCCATATTTCAGGCTTGGCCTGTGAACTTTGGAAAGGGACTCATATGTTACAGACTCGCGTTCTTCCGCCAGCCGATGGCGCTTATCAGTACCCTCTGTTGCTCAAACGGCTTCTGATGTCCGGCAGTCGCTATGAAAAAACGCGTGAAATCGTATACCGGGACTCACTCCGCTATACCTATGTCGAACTCAATGAACGTATCTGTCGCCTTGCCAATGTGCTGACAGCGGCCGGGGTAAAGGCTGGCGATACAGTGGCAGTCATGGATTGGGACAGCCACCGGTATCTGGAGTGCATGTTCGCGATTCCGATGATTGGTGCGGTGATACACACCGTCAACGTGCGACTCTCGCCGGAGCAGATTGCCTACACCATCAACCATGCCGACGATCGGGTTGTGCTGGTCAATAGCGAATTTACAGGCCTTTACAACGCTATCGCGGGGCACCTGACCACCGTCGAGAAGACCCTGCTGTTGACCGATCTGCCGGAAAAGACTGCGGATTTGCCGAATCTGGTTGGCGAATACGAGGAACTGCTGGCGGCGGCGAGCCCCGAGTATGAATTCGAGGATTTCGACGAAAACTCGGTCGCCACCATGTTCTACACCACGGGCACGACAGGTAACCCCAAAGGTGTGTACTTCACCCACCGGCAACTGGTCCTGCACACCATGGGAGTTGCGACCATCATGGGGTGCATCGACAGTGTGCGGCTGCTGGGCACCGATGATGTCTACATGCCGATCACCCCGATGTTCCATGTGCATGCGTGGGGGATTCCCTACGCCGCGACCATGCTCGGGCTCAAACAGGTCTATCCCGGTCGTTACGATCCTGAGTTGCTGGTCGAGCTGTGGCGCAAGGAGAAGGTGACGTTCTCCCATTGTGTGCCGACCATCATGCAGATGCTGCTCAACGCCAAGTCTGCTGCTGACATTGATTTCGGCGGCTGGAAGATCATCATCGGCGGCAGCTCGCTTACGCGCACGCTGTACAAGGCGGCCAAGGCGAAAGGGATTCAGCTCACGGCGGCTTACGGCATGTCCGAAACCGGGCCGCTGATTTCCGTGGCGCACATCAACGAAGAGCTGAAAGCGGGCAGTGAAGACGAGCGCATCACCTACCGGATCAAGGCGGGTGTGCCGGGAATGCTGGTGGACGCGGCGATCGTCGATGAAAACGGCAACTTTCTGCCCGCCGATGGCGAAACCCAGGGCGAATTGGTGTTGCGTGCACCCTGGCTGAGCGAGAGCTACTACCGGGAGCCTGAAAAGGGTGCCGAGATGTGGGCGGGCGGCTGGATGCACACAGGAGACGTTGCGACGCTGGACGGCATGGGCTTCATCGACATCCGCGACCGCATCAAGGACGTGATCAAGACCGGCGGCGAATGGATTTCCTCCCTCGCGCTCGAAGACCTGTGCAGTCGCCACCCCGCCGTGCGCGAAGTGGCCGTGGTCGGTATTCCTGATCCACAGTGGGGCGAGCGGCCTTTTGCGTTGCTGGTGGTGCGCGAAGGGCATGAGCTGGACGCCCGGATTCTGAAGGAGCATCTCAAGCCTTTCGTCGAGCAGGGACACATCAACAAGTGGGCCATTCCCAGCCAGATCGCGCTTGTTACTGAAATTCCCAAAACCAGTGTCGGCAAGCTCGACAAGAAGAAAATGCGCCTGGACATCGTCCAGTGGCAGAACAGCAACAGTGCGTTTCTTTCCACGCTCTGACTGATTTTCACGCTGCGCACCTGCCGCGCAAGTCAGTGCGGCAGGCACTTACGTCGAGGACACCGCTCTGCACCTTGCCAAATCGCCAATATAAGCCATTCTCCCCTCCAGGCCTGTCGCACAGTTCCTCCGGAACAGGCGGGCCAGAGGCGTTGATGCTGCAAATCACACTTTAGAGGGATCTGGCATCAGCGCCTGCTGGATATAGTCGGCATAGGGAATGCGCAAGAGCGGAAGTACATTTTGTGTTGGCGCCATCCAGGCTGCCTGATGAGTGTTGCCAGTCAGTTTTGATTCGACTGCCGAGTCGTTTTTGGAATTTCCCACTGCCATAACAATAAAAGCACATGGAGTAGCGTCGATGACAACAACCAACCCCTTCTGGCGCCGGGCAAAACTGCCCCTGGCCGTCAGTCTTGCCTCTTCGCTCGCCGGTCCTGCTTTCGGCGTTTCCTTCAACATCGGCGAGATTGAAGGCAGTTTCGACTCCTCGCTCTCTGTGGGTGCCAGCTGGTCGACCGAAAAGGCCAACAAGAACCTGATCGGCGCCAACAATGGCGGGCGCGGGCTGTCGCAGACGTCAGACGATGGCCATTTGAACTTCAAGCGTGGGGAGACGTTCTCGAAGATCTTCAAGGGTATCCATGACCTGGAACTGAAGTACGGCGACACCGGCGTGTTCATGCGTGGCAAGTACTGGTACGACTTCGAGCTCAAGGACGAAGGTCGCGAGTTCAAGGACATCAGCGATTCGAACCGCAAGGAGGGCGCCAAGTCGTCCGGGTTCCAGTTGCTGGATGCTTTCGTCTATCACAACTATTCGATCGCTGATCAGCCAGGCTCGGTCCGTTTCGGCAAGCAGGTCATCAGTTGGGGTGAAAGTACCTTCATCGGCGGCGGCATCAACAGCGTCAACCCTATCGATGTGTCCGCGTTCCGTCGGCCTGGCTCGGAAATCAAGGAAGGCCTGATTCCGGTCAACATGTTCTACCTGTCGCAGAGCCTGACCGACAACCTGTCGGCCGAAGGTTTCTACCAGCTCGAGTGGGACCAGACGGTCACCGACAACTGCGGCACGTTCTTTTCGCAACCTGACGTCATCTCCGACGGCTGTGACAACAACCTCGCCGTACTGCGCAGCCGCAGTGGTCTGAACACCTCACTGGCCGCAGCGGGCCTGCCGGCTGCAGCGCGCGGTGCCGTGTTCAACTCGCTGAGCCAGCAGGGCGTGGTGTTCGGCAATCCTGACGAAGGCGCGATCGTGCGCCGTGGTCCTGACCGCGATGCGCGTGACAGCGGCCAGTTCGGTTTCGCCCTGCGTTATAACTATGAGCCGCTGGATACCGAGTTCGGCGCCTACATGATGAACTACCACAGCCGTGCGCCGATCTTCAGCGGACGCGGCGGTTCGGCAGCCTCTTTCAGCCCGGCCGGTCTGGTGGGTTCGCTGGTGCGCAACGGCATTCCGCAGGCCACGGCCGCGCGTCTGGCACCGACCTTGCTGCCTGTCGTGGTGGCCGGTAACTCCAGCTATTACGTCGAATACCCTGAAGACATCCGTTTGTATGGTCTGAGCTTCTCCACCACACTGCCTACCGGCACCGCGTGGAGTGGTGAAATCAGCTACCGTCCGAACGCGCCGGTTCAGGTCAACACCACGGACATCCTGTACTCGGGCATTTCGCCGCTCAACCCGAACGTTTCGCTGCTGAACGGTCAGCCCAACACCGACCAGCCGGGTTATCGCCGCAAGGAAATCACTCAACTGCAGACCACCTTCACCCAGTTCTTCGATCAGGTCATGGGTGCCGAGCGTCTGACCCTGGTGGGCGAGGTAGGCTTTACTCATGTCGGCGGTCTGGAAAGCACTTCCGAGATCCGCTATGGCCGTGACCCGGTCTACGGACCCGGACCGTTGCCGGGTGGCCAGTGCGCCGCACTCAACGCAGGCACCCTCACTGGTGCCGATCAGAACAACCTGACCCGCTACTGCGAGAACGACGGTTTCACCACCTCCAACTCCTGGGGCTACCGCGCTCGCGCCATCTGGGACTACAACAGCTTCTTCGCCGGTGTAAACCTGCGCCCGAGCGTGGCCTGGTCGCATGACGTCAAGGGCTACTCGCCAGGCCCTGGCGGCAACTTCGAGGAAGGACGCAAGGCGGTCAGCCTCGGTCTGGATGCCGAGTACCAGAACACCTACACCGCAGCCCTTTCCTACACCAACTTCTTCGATGGGAAGTACACCACGGTTGATGACCGCGACTTCGTTGCGCTCAGCTTCGGCATGAACTTCTAAGAACACGGTTTTTTCGGGATGACGATAAATATGAAAATAACAAAGGGTCTGTTGCAAGCCGGTCTGTTGAGCGTGTCGCTGTTGGCGACCAGCGTGATGGCGGCAGTGTCTGAATCCGAGGCAGCAAAACTGGGGACGTCCCTGACGCCCATGGGGGCAGAAAAGGCGGGCAACGCGGCGAACACTATTTCGGCCTGGACGCCGATGCCGAAAAACGCCGGAGCGGTCGATAGCAAGGGGTTCCTGGCCAATCCGTATGCCAGCGAAAAGCCGTTGTTCACCATCACGGCGGCCAACGTCGAGCAGTACAAGGACAAACTGGCACCCGGCCAATACGCAATGTTCAAGCGCTACCCGGACAGTTACCGGATTCCGGTGTATCCGACGCACCGTGGTGCAACCGTGCCGGACGAGGTCTACGCAGCCATCAAACGTAACGCGACCACCACCAAACTGGTCGGCGGCGGCAGCGGTCTGGAGAACTTCGATACCGCCATCCCGTTTCCAATCCCTGCCAACGGCGTCGAGGTGATCTGGAACCATATCACCCGCTACCGTGGCGGGAGTGTGAAGCGACTGGTGACCCAGGCCACTCCACAGCCCAACGGCTCCTACAGTCTGGTGTATTTCGCCGACCAGTTCGTATTCCGCGACAAGATGCGCGATTTCGATCCCAAGAATCCGGGCAACGTCCTGTTCTACTTCAAACAGGAAGTGACCGCGCCGGCACGGCTGGCCGGTGGCGTGCTGTTGGTCCACGAAACACTCGATCAGGTGAAAGAACCGCGTTCGGCCTGGCTGTACAACGCGGGGCAGCGTCGCGTGCGCCGTGCTCCGCAGGTGTCGTATGACGGTCCGGGTACTGCATCTGACGGCTTGCGCACTTCCGATAATCTGGACATGTACAACGGCGCGCCGGATCGCTACGACTGGAAACTGATCGGCAAGCAGGAAATGTACATCGCCTCCAACAGCCACAAGCTGGACGATCCGACGCTCAAGTACGCCGACATCATCAAGGCCGGTCACATCAACCAGGACCTGACCCGTTACGAGCTGCGTCGTGTCTGGCACGTGACTGCAACCCTGAAGGAAGGCCAGCGCCATATCTATGCCAAGCGTGACTTCTTCATCGACGAAGACACCTGGCAGGCGGCGGTGATCGACCACTACGACGGTCGCGGCCAACTGTGGCGCGTCGCGGAGGCTCATGCCGAGAACTACTACGACAAGCAAGTGCCGTGGTACGCCATTGAAACACTTTACGACCTGCAATCGGGCCGTTACGTGGCGCTGGGCATGAAGAACGAAGAGAAACGTGCCTACGAGTTCGGCTTCACGGCTGGCACCAGCGACTTCACGCCAAACGCGCTGCGTCAGGAAGGCGTTCGTTAAACATCGGTTTGTAGCGCTTGTGGATACACGCAGCGCGTCCACGGAAACCGTTTGAAAAGTAAAGCCCCGTCCGCGGGGCTTTTTTGCGTTTGGCCCCATGTCTTATAAGTTGTAGGAATTTTGTTACAGTCTTTTCAATGATGACCTTCAAAACGATCCGCTAACCCGCTAGTCTCCGAGCACTGCCAAGCCGAACAAATCGATTCATACAAGAGCCGGCCATGACTGATCTGTCCCGTATGCAAGGGTTCGCAGACAGCGCGATTCCTGCGTTGGAAGGGCGATTCTTCCGACCGCCACTGCCCGATGGCTATGTTCCCAGACCCCGATTGTGCCAGCGCCTTCACGAAGGCTTGTCTGGGCGATTGCTGCTGGTCTGCGCTCCGGCAGGTTTTGGCAAAAGCTCGCTGGCGGTCGAGTTCTGTCAGGCGTTACCAGACAAATGGCAAAGCGTGTGGCTGGGGCTGAGCTCCAGAGACCACGATCCCGGGCGTTTTCTGGAGCGTCTGCTGGCAGGGCTTCAGCAGTTCTTTCCGCAGTTGGGCGCTCAGGCAATGAGCTTGCTGAAAATGCGCCAACGCCATCAGCCCTTTGCATTTGAACCCTGGCTCGACGGGCTGCTGGACGAACTGGCCGTTCACCTGATGCTTAGCCAGCCGCTACTGCTGGTCCTCGACGACTATCACCTGGCACAGGGCAGCGTGCTCGATCGTTGCCTGCAGTTTCTGCTCAACCATTTGCCGGCCGGTCTGGTGGTGATGGTGACGAGCCGTCAGCGACCTGACTGGCATCTGGCACGCCTGCGTCTTTCACGCCAGTTGCTTGAAATCAACGAGCATGACCTGAGGCTTACGCATGCCGAGTCCATGGCATTGCTGGACCAGCACAGCCGCTCGCTCGACAACGAAGCGCTGCAAAGACTGATTCAGCGCAGTGAGGGCTGGGTGGCGGGGCTGCGTTTCTGGTTGCTGGCGGCCGCCGAAGCCGGTGATGACAACGCATTGCCTCAGTCACTGCACGGCGGTGAGGTGATGATTCGGGAATACCTGTTGGAGGAGGTCATCGATTGTCTGCCAGCCGAGGCTCAGGCATTTCTCTATGAAACGGCGTGCCTGGAACGTTTTTGCAGCGCGCTGTGCGACGCGGCCCGGGACACCCATGACAGCGCCGAGATGCTGCGCTACCTGCAGGCGCATCAGGTATTTCTGGTGCCGCTTGACGAACAGGGTCACTGGTTTCGTTATCACCATCTGTTCTCCGACCTGCTGCGCACCCGGCAGGCCAGCGGTCCACAGCAGACACGACTGCACCTGAACGCCTGTCGCTGGTTCAGCGGCCAGGGCCTGATTGATGAAGCGGTTGAACAGGCCCTGCGCGCCGGGCACCTGGATGTCGCAGCCAATCTGGTGCAGAACCTGTCCGAAGAACAGTTGTTGGCCGAACAGAACGTCGGCATGTTGCTGCGCTGGAAGATGGACTTGCCCGACAGCCTGCTGACCAGCACGCCGCGATTGATCGTGCTGTACGCCTGGGCACTGGGGCTGGCCTGCCAGTTGGACGCCGCTGAAGAACTGGCCAACCAGTTGAGTCGTTTCCTGCCCGCGCCCTCGGCTACCGCGCAAAAATCCATGCTGGCCCAGTGGCTGGCGCTGAGCGGTGTCATCGCTCGTGGTAGAGGCGACAGCGACAGGACGCTGCGTTATTGCGGCGAAGCCCTGCTCAGTCTTCCCGAAAAACGTTATGGGCAGCGCCTGGTCTGCCTCTCGACCCTCGCCAATCTGGCTATCGCCCAAGGCGACCTCTGGCGCGCCCGTGCGTTGAATCGCGATGCACTGGAACTGGCGCAACGGGTTGCAAACCCGCTGTTCGAGGCGCTCGCTCACTATGATCGCGCCAGAGCCTTGCAGGCGCGGGGCGAAATTCTCCGGGCGCTCGACGAAGTGCGTCAGGGGCTGCAACGCCTCAAAGGATTGTCCCCGTCTCGTCTGTATGCGGTCCGGGCTCGCCTGACCTTGTATGAAGGCTACCTGCTGACGTTGCGCCTGGAGGTCGACGCCGGGCGTGCCAGGTTGCTCGCTGGTCTGGCTGAAGCCCATGCCTGCCGCGACATCAGCGTGCTCATCGGTCATTGTGTGATTGCCACGATGGAGGGCTGTGCAGGGCGTTTCGCTGAAGCCTTTGCTGAACTGGCCGAGGCTGAACGGTTGATGCATATCTGGGATGTGCCGCCGATTTATTACCTGGCAATGATCACGCTGGTCAAATGCGAACTCTGGCTGGTGCAGGGCCGCATCGATCTGGCCGAGGCCTGGTTGCTGCGCCTCACTCAGACCTACACCGGCGAGCTGGCGGCGGGCGCGCCTGAATGCCACCCTCAGTTGCCCCAGCAGATCGAGTTGCAGCGCGCCATGCTCGAACGGATTCACGGCGACCATTGCGCCAGCGAGAAACGTCTGCGGGCACTCGAAGAGCACGCCCATCGTATCGGTGCGCAATTGGTCGGCCTCGTCGCCGTGACCCAGCATATCGGCCTTCTGCTCGACGCCGCCCGGTACGATGAAGCACAGGACCGACTGTTGCGAAGCCTGAAGACGGCCGCTGGCGGTGCGTTGTTTCCGTTCCGCACCTTGCTGGGCGAGCACCCGCAATGGCTTCGCGAACACTTGCTTCAGGCGCCGCCCTGCGCTGTGCGTGATGCGCTGCTTGATCAGCTTCCGGCATCCCCGGCGCCTCCCGCCGCAGAGTTCATGCACGGCAGCGACTGCCTGAGCGTGCGCGAACTGGACGTGCTGCGATTGATCGCACAAGGCTGTTCGAATCAGGAGATCAGCGAGCAGTTGTTCATCTCGCTGCATACGGTCAAGACCCACGCCAGCCACATCAACAGCAAGCTGGGCGTGGGGCGTCGGACCCAGGCTGTGGCGAGAGCCAAGTCGCTGGGGCTGTTGAGCTAGTCCGAAGACGCCTGACCGGGCCTGATGCCTGACCAGAGGTGGTCGACGCTGTCCAGGCCCCAGTCGGCGGGGAGTTCGATCTTGATGATAGCGTCCCGGTCCTCGCTGTTCGCCAGATCAATGATCTGCGGTGCGAAGGTCTTGCGGGTACGTGCGGACATGAAGACCTTGACCCTGGGTGTCAGCAGCGACGTTTCACTCTGCTCCATGACCACGCCCAGCCGTCCGCTTTCCAGGCGCACAAGCGCACCCACCGGATAGATGCCCACGGTCTTGACGAAATTCTGGAACACCATGTCATCGAAGTGGCCTTTCCAGGAAGCCATCTCGCGAATCGAATGTGCAACACCCCAACCCTTTTTGTACGGCCGGTCCGAGGTGATCGCGTCATACACGTCGCAGACCGCACTCATTCTGGCGAAGATGCTGATGTCCGACCCTTGCAATCCATCGGGGTATCCCGAGCCGTCGACCTTTTCATGGTGGTGCAGACAGACATCCATTACCAGCGCCGCGACTGGCAGATTTTCCTCGAGAATTTTCAGACCCTGTTCGGGATGGGTTTTCATCAGGGTGAATTCTTCGACGGTCAGTCTGCCGGGTTTGTTGAGGACCTCCGGAGCAATCATCATTTTTCCGACGTCATGCATGAGTCCCGCTACGCCGGCCTCCCTGACCTGTTCATTCTTCATGCCCATCCGCTTTGCGAGCGCCACCATCAACGCGCAGACGGCAACCGAATGCATGTAGGTGTATTCATCCGACGTCTTGAGGCGGGACAGGCTGATCAGGGCGTGAGGGTGTCGCAGGATCGAGTTGGAAATTTCCTCGACCATCAGGTCCACATTGTCCATCTTCATCGCCTGCCCCATCCGGGCCTCGGTGAACATGTTCATCACGACATCACGGGCTTTGCCGCAGATGGCTTTGGCGCGTTCGACCTCCTGCTCCAGGCTGACCGTTGCCTCGTCATCATGCGCCGGAGTCGGTGTGGGGGCTGACATATGATCACGACCCTGGCGCGTGTCGATCCACACCTCGAGCGTATCGGAGGACTGAATGCGTTTGAGTACGTCACTGTCGTGAAGAACGGTTTCTACGTGGGTTACCCAGAATGGGTCATTGTTCCAGGGACGACAGAACTTGTGGATGTGCATGCCGAGGCTGAGTTCGGAAACGGGAATTTTTTTCAGCATGCTCAGCCACCCAGACCCTGTTCTATAGAACAGCCTGTGCATGAACTGCACGTAGCGGAGCGTTTGGATTGTCCGGCCTGATGGATCGACATGACTTCACCTTATTGACTGCAAGGATCATCCTGATCTCGTAATGCCAGTATAAGCAGTACTTCAGGAAAAAATCTTGTGTATTTACCTGACGCCAATAAGTTGTTGTTTCTGTTTTTATTCTTTTAAATCAGTGGGTTGTAGCATTAATTGTTTTCGCGTCCAGCGCTCGATAAAAACAATCAATGACCGTATCGGAGTGGTCGGCGATTTAAAGCGCCGACCTTCTTTCAACGCGTTGGCAGGACACCGGGCAGCGGATGATATTGACGCCCGAAGTACACCAGCGCATCCGATTGGCTTTCATGACGGATATCCTGCACTTCGCAGAACAGGATGTCGTGGGTGCCGACACTCACTGACTGGCTGATTCGGCAGTCCAGCGCCAGCTTGGCGCCGTCGAGTAACGGCGCGCCGGTCAGACCTTCCAGCCATTGGCCGCCGGCGAAGCGTTCGGCCTGAGAGGTCTTGCCGCCGAACAGGTTGGAAAGCGCCTGCTGATCATGCCCCAGCGTGTTCACGCACAGGGTGCCGTTGCCTACGAAGGCGTCGTACACCGATGCGCTGCGGTTGATGCAGACCAGCAAAGTGGGCGGCTGGTCGGTCACGCTGCAGACCGCTGTCGCCGTGAACCCGGCCCTGCCATGCGGGCCGTCGGTGGTGATGACGTTGACTGCCGCAGCGAGGCTGGACATGGCATCGCGAAATTCAAGCTGGGTGACGGCAGTGGCTGCGGTTGTGCATGGCGCTGATTGGGTTTGCATGGCTACGGTCCTTCAGGCCTGGGCGCTGAGAAAGTCGAGCAGGGCTCGGTGAAAGGGCTGTGGGTCAGTGATGTTCGAGGCGTGACCGCCGTATTCCAGAAGCTCCAGCCTGGCATCGGGGAGCGTTTCGGCCAGATGCTGTGAACGCTGCCACGGCACTAGCATGTCGTCGCGGTTGGCGATCAGCAGCGTCGGTGTTCGAATGTCCGCAAGGCTCGCCTCTATATCGAAGCTTTCCAGCGCGTGGATCCGCCGCAGCAGGTTGTCGGTGTCGGGGAAGTGCGCCAGCGCGTGCGCCTCGTCGCTGGAAAGCCGCGCAGTGTTTGCGGCGATCCAGTCGGCCGGATAAAGAAACAGCGCCTGGGCTTGCACATAGGCTTCGGGTCCGCTGTTCAACAGCAGCTTTTTACGGACCGAAAAACAGCGGGCGCTGTGCGGATTAGGGCTGCTCCAGGCGTTGATCAGCACCTGACTGTTCAGCAGTCGGGGGCGTAGCAGCGACAGCTCGAGGCCGATCAGCCCGCCCAGCGCATGGCCCATGAAGTGGCAGCGCTGAATGTCGAGCGAGTCGAGCAGCTCCAGCAGTTCGAGCGCCATGTGTCGAATGGTGTAATCCGGCGGCAATACGGAGGGGCTGCGTCCGGTGCCTGCATGGTCGTAGACCAGCACCTGGTAGTCACGGCTCAGGATCGTCAGGTCGTCGACCCAGTATCGGCTGGAACCGCCCAGCCCCGAACTGAGTACCAGTATCGGGGCGTCGGTCTTTTGCGAAACATGAAGTTCATGGAACATGCAGGCGCTCCAGGTGGGCGGCGAGCGCCCACGTTCGAGGTTCAGCCGATGTGGGCGATGCTGGCGATTTCAATGAGTGCTTCGGGCTTTACCAGGCCGCACTGGATGCAATAGCGCGCCGGCTTTTCGCCTGCGAAGTACTCGGCATACACTTCGTTGACCTTGGCGTAATCGGCCCAGTCGCGAATCATGATCATGTTGAAGGTCACATCATCCATCGTGCCGCCTGCGGTTTCGATCACGCTTTTGATGGTTTCCAGCACGTGGCGGGTCTGGGCAGTCGCATCGCCGACATGCACGACGTTGTTGTCCTTGTCGAAGGGCAGGGTGCCTGACACGTAGAGCACGCCGTCGGCCATCGAGCCCGGTACGAACGGGGCAATCGGCTTGGTGGTGCCAGCAGGAATGATCGCTTTCTTGGTCATGCGGAGATCCTCACGAAGGTTGCCCGACCGGGCTGAAGGTGGTGCAGAAGTCATCGACGCTGGAGACCCAGCCGAAGAAGGTTTCAATATTGAACAGGGCGGCCTGCTGAGCGAATTCAGGGCCGGCCTGATGAGTCGCGTCGGCCAGTACTACGCCGAAATATTCCAGGTGAAAGCCGTCACGCAGGGTCGATTCCACGCACACGTTGGTGGCGATCCCGGTGAACACCAGGTTCCGAATGCCGCGGCTGCGCAGCACGCTGTCGAAGCTGGAATTGAAGAAGCCGCTGTAGCGGATTTTCGGCACCACGATGTCACCCGGTTCGGGCGTCAGTTCATCGACCAGTTGATAGTCCCAGCCGCCCTTGGCCAGTAACTGACCTTCAAGTTCGGGGCGCTTGCGCATGGTTTTCAGCGCATTGGATTTGTGCCAGTTGGGCGAGCCGGGACCGCCTGCTTCCACATAGGCCGGATCCCAGCCGTTCTGGAAAAAGATCACCGGGATACCGGCCGCACGTGCGCAGGCGCAGGCCTTCTTGATGTTGGCAATGACAGGTCCCGTGCTGCTGACATCGAAACCGGCCAGGTCCAGATAACCGCCGAGCGAGGCGTAGGCGTTCTGCATGTCGACTACCACCAGCGCCGTTTCGCCAGCTTTCATGCGCAAGGCTTCGGGGCGTGCAGGCAGGTCGCGGGCGGGCTGCAGATCAAGCGGCAAATCCACACCGGCAATCGTTGCGGGCGCATTCATCAGACCACCTCCTTGAGCGGCAGGACATGACTGCGGCTGCTCATCAATGGCTGAATCTTCTGGCCGAAATCTTCGACGCCTTTCACGAAATCATCGAAGGTCAGCATCACGCCCTGAGTACCGGGAACGCTGGCCACTTCGTCGAGCATCTTCGCCACATTGGCCCAGGAGCCGACCAGTGTGCCCATGTTGATATTGACTGCTGAAGTCGGGTCGGCCATCTGCCTCAGATTCGAGCCTGCGCTTTTGTCGGCCGAGCCCTTGTCGCTCAGCCAGGCGATGGCTTCCTCGTCAGCCCCTTCCTTGATGTGCTCCCAGCGAGCCCGTGCGGCTTCGTCGGTGTCGTCGGCAATGATCATGAACAGCACGCAGGAAGTGACATTGCGCCCGGTCTGCTTATTGGCCTCGATCAGTTTCTGCGCGGTGGGCGCGAACGCGGTCGGTGTATTCACACCTTTGCCGAAACAGAAGTTGTAGTCGGCGTACTGGGCCGAGAACGCCATGCCGGCTTCACTTTGCCCGGCACAGATCAGCTTCATGTCGGCCTGCGGACGAGGGCTGACGCGGCAGTCCTGCATGCTGAAGTGTTCGCCCTTGAAATCGCTGCTGCCGGTGGCCCACAGGTCACGCAGCACCTGCGCGTATTCGGCCAGGTACTCGTAGCGAGTGTGGAAGAACTCATCGCCCGGCCACAGGCCCATTTGTTCGTATTCGGGTTTCTGCCAGCCAGTGACCAGATTGATGCCAAAGCGGCCATTGGAAATCGAGTCGATGGTCGAGGCCATTCGTGCGGCAATCGCGGGCGGAATGGTCAGGGTCGCGACCGTGGCGAACAACTGGATCCTGCTGGTCACGGCGGCGAGTCCGGCCATGAGGGTGAACGACTCCAGGTTGTGTTCCCAGAACTGCGTCTTGCCGCCGAAGCCACGCAGTTTGATCATCGACAATGCGAAGTCGAAACCGTAGTGCTCGGCCTTCTGCACGATCTGTTTGTTGAGGTCGAAGGTGGGCATGTACTGCGGTGCGTTGCTGGAAATCAGCCAGCCGTTGTTGCCGATGGGGATGAAGATACCGATGTCCATATGAGGCCTCTCTGCGATAGTCGATGCGTGCCCCAGGGACAACGGGCGGCACTTGAACCAAACTTGCATGGAGCGGGCCAGCTTTATTTTGTTGTTTTTATTCAGTAGCTTAAGAAAATTAAGCGAGTTTTTCGGACCATTTGGTCTGGATTAGAGCACTTGGTTTGTGCAGTGCGCACGCTGATGGGGCATGCGGCGGATAAATACGCGGCGTGGTTCGCATCCATATCGACAAAGTGTGTCCGCCCGTTAAGATGCCTGCTCATTTAGGGATCACTGGTTGGATGTGCGTGAACAAGAAACCTCCCGTGACTGAGCCCGCGAGCAAACGCGTGCGCAAGGTCAAGCCCGACAAGGCAGTCAAGGCGACCCGCGAGCCCAGTGCGTCCGCCCTCAAGCGACGCCTGCGTCTCATGGAAGGCAAGCGCAGTGTGATCCTCGATGCTGCGCTGGAAATCTTTTCCCGTTACGGCGTGCATGGCAGCAGTCTCGACCAGGTCGCAAGCCTGGCGGATGTCTCCAAGACCAACCTGCTGTACTACTTCAGCAGCAAGGATGACCTGTACCTGAACGTGCTGCGCCAGTTGCTCGAGGTGTGGCTCAGCCCGCTGCTGCACTTCACCGCTGACAAGGATCCGCAGCAGGCCATCGCTGCCTATCTGAAGGCCAAGCTGGAAATGTCCCGCGATCATCCGGCCGAGTCCCGCCTGTTCTGCATGGAAGTGATGCAGGGCGCGCCGCTGATACAGGGCGAATTGCAGCATCCGTTGCGCGACACGGTTCAGACCAAGGTGGCGGTGATCCAGCACTGGATCGACAGCGGCCAGCTGGCGCCGATCAATCCGCATCACCTGATCTTCTCGTTATGGGCAACGACCCAGCATTACGCAGACTTCCGCACGCAAGTCGAGGCGGTCACCGGCAGGACGCTGGACGATCCCGAATTCTTTGAAGAAGTCTTGGAGAGCCTGCGCAGTATGATCCTGGACGGCATCCTGCCGCGTGGTGCTTCGCCAAAAAGGCCTTAAGCCTCGGACGAAACGCCTTCCATGGTCTGTCGTTTGCCTTACGCACCCCGGCTGAGCAGTAACCGATCATTCTGCACAAACCAAGTGCTCTGAATCGGACCATCTGATCCGTTTTTGGCGTGCCGTTTTCTACAGCCCCTTGTTTCGTAACGTCTTTTCTGCGGTGGCATGGATGCTGCTATGGCCTGCAGGGTCGGCCCCGCGCTGTTCTTGCAGGCCATTACCCTCAGGAAAACGTCTATGTACAAGAAACTGTTGCCCGGGACTTTGTGTGCGGCTGTTGCGTTCGGGATGGGCAGTCTTGCCCAGGCAGAAGGGCTGACCCTTAAAGGCCCGGCGAAAATCGCCATGGTGTACATCAGTCCGCGCAACGATGGAGGCTGGACCCAGGCATTCGACGAGGCCCGGCAAAAACTGGAAAAGGATCTGGACACAAAAATCCAGTATGTCGAAAGCGTTCCTGAAAACGCGGCAGCGATTACGCCCGTGGTGGATCGCCTGATCGCACGGGGTGCGAACATCATCGTCGGCACTGCGTTCGGTTACTCCGACACCTTCCTGACACTGGCCAAAAAATACCCTGAAGTGGCGTTCCTGAACGGTTCGGGTACCACCAACGCGCCCAACCTGGAATCGTTCTACGGCCGCACCTACGAAAGCCAGTATCTGTGTGGCATGGCGGCAGGTGCGGCGTCGAAAACCGGCAAGCTGGGTTTTGTTGCGGCCAACCCGTTCGGTCAGGTCAACTGGACCATTAACGCCTACGAGCTGGGCGCGAAGCAGATCAATCCGAAGGCCACGCTCACGGTTGTCTACACCGGGGCCTGGAACGATCCGGTCAAGGAACGTGCGGCAACCATGGCGCTGATCGACAACGGGGTCGATGTGGTCGGCCAGCATGTCGACAGTCCGACACCGCAGATCGTCGCCCAAGAGCGCGGCATCCACGGCACCGGCCACCACCGCGACCTCAGCGAATTCGCACCCAAGGCCACCGTCTGTTCGTCGGTCTGGGTCTGGGACCGTTTCCTGGGGCCTGAACTCAAGAAAGTCATCGCGGGCAACTGGACGCCCGCCGCCAATGGCGCTCTGCTGTCGATGGAGCAGGGCGGCACTGACATCAGCCTGACCAAGGATCCGATCATTTCCGCAGAAAACCGGCAGAAGATCGAAGCCGAGCGCGCCGAATTGCTGGCAGGCCGAAAAATCATCTACAGCGGGCCGATGTCGGATCGCGACGGCAAGGAGCGAATCGCCGCCGGTCAGCATCTGTCTGACCCTGAGCTGTGGAAAATGGACTGGTTTGTCGAAGGCGTGATGACTCAGCAATGAGTCAGGTCAACGCGCTTCAACTCACCGGTATCAGCAAGTCTTTCGACGGCTTCAAGGCGTTGATCGATGCTGACTTCACCGCTCACTGGGGCGAGGTTCATGCGCTGCTCGGCGAAAACGGTGCAGGCAAGTCATCGCTGATGAACATTGCCGCCGGGCTTTACGCACCGGAAACCGGCTCGTTGCTGATCGACGACAATCCGGTCCAGTTGCAAGGTCCCAAGGACGCGAGTCGCTATCGGATCGGCATGGTGCATCAGCATTTCAAGCTCGTGAAGCCGTTCACGGTGGCGCAGAACATTCTGTTGGGGCTTCGTGAGCAACCGGGCGAGGGCAGTTATCGCAAGCGTCTGCGGGCGCTTGAACAGGAGATCGCCGCCAAGGCCGGGGAGCTGGGCTTTGTGCTTGACCCGGGCCGCAGCGTCGACAGCCTGTCGGTGGCCGAGCAGCAACGCGTCGAGATTCTCAAGGTGCTGCTGGCCGGTGCGCGGATTCTGATTCTTGATGAGCCAACAGCCGTGCTCACCGATCAGGAGGCCGAGCGTCTGTTGATGACCGTGCAGACCTTTGCCCGGCAAGGTGCGGCGGTGATTCTGGTGACGCACAAGATGGCCGACGTGAAGCGCTATGCCGATCGGGTGACAGTGATGCGCGGCGGCAGAACGATCCAGACTCTCGACCCGCAAAGCGTCAGCGTTCAGCAGCTGGTGCAACTGACTGTCGGTGATTCTGCGCCGGTCAGCGAGCGCAGTCCGGCCATGCCCGGCGAGGTCCGTTTACAGGTCAGAGACCTGCGCAGTGTTGCAGGCAATAACGCGTTGAACGGCGTGAACATGACCTTGCGTGCCGGGCAGATCTACGGCATCGCAGGTGTCGGCGGCAACGGTCAGGCGGAACTGGCCAACGCGCTGATGGGCCTGCCACAACCCACCGAGGGTGAGATTCATCTGGCGCAGTTCGGTGATCTGCGCACCGCATCGACCGAACAACGGCGTCAACTGCGCATAGCCTCCATCCCGGCGGATCGCTACGGCGCGGCGTTGGCGGGTTCGCTGTCGGTGGCCGAAAACTTTGGCGTGGGCAATATCCATGGCGGCCGGTACGGCTCGTTCTGGCGCATGCGCTACTCGCGTCTGAAGCAGGACGCGCAAAAGGCCGTCACGGATTTCGATGTGCAGGGTGTGCGTTCGCTCGATCAGAAAGCCGCGTTGTTGTCGGGTGGTAATGCACAAAAGCTGGTGATCGCCCGCGAGTTCAGTCGCGACCCGCAACTGGTGTTGGTCCACAGTCCCAGCCGGGGCCTGGATGTTCGCGCCACACAGGCCGTGCACGACCGGCTGCGGGCGGCGCGTGATGCTGGCGCCGCCGTGTTGGTGATCAGTGAAGACCTGGACGAAGTTCTGACCTTGTCTGACCGGATCGGCGTGATGAACGGCGGGCGCATCGTCGCCGAGTTCGAACATCCCGCCGACCGCCAGTCCATAGGCAAAGCGATGGTGAGTCATGACTGAATCGACTGTTGTCCACGCAGGCAGTGCGCCACGAGGCCCTTTGCTGTCGCGACGTTACACACTGGAAATACGGCAGCAAACGGGCTGGCCGCTACAAGCGCTGATCATTGCGCTGGCGTTGCTGGTCGGCCTCGCAATCTGCACCGCAATACTGATCATGGCGGGTGTGCCGGCGGATGAGTTGCTCAATGAGTTCGTCATGCAGACGGTATTCGATGCGCAGAACTTCAAAGCCGTGCTGTTTCAGGCCTCGCCCATGATCATGGTCGGTCTGGCAGGCTGCATGGCATTCCGGGCAAGGTTCTGGAACCTGGGGCTGGAAGGTCAGATGATCTGGGGCGCTATCGGCGCCACGGCCATTTCGCTGTTTGATGTAGGGCCGGACATGCTGCGCCTGCCGTTGATGATGGCGGCGGCTATCGTCTGCGCGATGCTCTGGAGTCTGGGCCCGATCCTGTTGAAGCTGAAATGGCATGTCAACGAAATCATTTCGACCCTGATGCTCAATTACATCGCCGCCAACTTCCTGCTGCATCTGGTGTACGGCAGTTGGAAAGACCCGAGAGATAACTTTCCTTATTCGCCTGCGTTGCGCAGTTTCGAGCGTCTGCCGGACCTGTTTGCCGGGTACAACGCGGCCATCGTGCTGGCGCTGCTGGTCATGCTGCTGACGCTGTGGTTCATCGGCATTTCCCGAGCCGGTCTGTACCTGCGCTTTGTCGATGCCAATCCGAAAGTGGCCGGTGCCGTAGGCGTGCCGGTGCGCAAGATGATCATGGGCACGGTTCTGCTATCGGGCGCGCTGGCAGGGCTTGCCGGGTTTGTCGTGACCTCGGGGCAGGAAGGCCGTTTGACCCAGTCGTTCTATCAGGGCTATGGGTTCTCCGGGATTCTCATCGCGTTTCTGGCCCGTAACAATCCGGTGGCGGCGGCAATTGTGGCCTTGCTGATCGCCATGCTGTTCGTGGCAGGGCGCAACCTGCAAGTGTTCTACCAGATCCCGTTTTCGATGGTGCAGTTGATCCAGGCGATTCTGGTGATCTGCGTGGCCTCGTCCGACTTCTTCATTCGTCATCGCCTGCGACGTATTCAGGCAGGAGCACGCTGATGGATCTTTTTTCGCATTGGCTGGGCAGCGCGCCGGATTTCGCCGTGCCCTTCGCGCTGGCCGCACTTGGCCTGATCCTGATCGAACGTAGCGGTGTGCTGGCGCTGGGCGTCGAGGGCATGATGCTGGTGGGCGCGCTGGCGGGCATCGGCATGCAGTTGAGTGTCGGCTCTCCCGGCATTTCGCTGCTGGCGTCAATGGTTGCAGCGGGTGTGGTGTCGTTGCTCTTTGCCTTGATGGTGCTGGTGCTGCGGATCAATCAGGTCATCGCAGGGCTGGCGCTGGTGTTTTTCTGTCAGGGGTTGACCGGATTGCTGGGCACGCTGCTGGGCTGGACCAATCGCCCGGTCAGCGGTCTGCAGGCAGTGGAATTGTGGCCTCTGTCTGAGCTGCCAGCAGTGGGCAAAGTCTTTATCCAGAATCCGCTGGTGTACCTGACCGTAGTGATTTTCATCGCTGTGGTCTGGCTGCTTGAGCGCACGCGCACCGGTCTGCGTCTGCGTGCGGTAGGCGAGAATCCCCAGGCCGCCGACGCAGCGGGCATTTCGGTGCTGGGCTATCGGCTGGCGGCCATTGTGGCAGGCTCGGCGCTGATGGGCCTGGCGGGCGGTTTCATTGCGGTGCTCAGCACCAAGATGTGGATAGCCGACATGACGGGCGGGCGCGGCTGGATTGCCGTTTCACTGGTGATTTTTGCGCGCTGGTCACCTTGGCGCGCCCTGGCCGGAGCGTTGCTGTTCGGCGGTATCGAAGCGTTGATCCCGCAACTGGCAGCGACCGGCGTGAAGCTGCCGCAGTACTTCGTGTTGATGACGCCCTACGCTGTCACGCTGCTGGTGATGATCTGGGTGGCCGCTGGCAAGCGACAGTCTTCAAGCCAGCCGGGTGCGCTGGGTGAGCCTTACATTCGCGAAGAGCGGCGATAATTCTCAAGGCAGACGGTTCAGGCCGGGTTAAGGAATTTTTGACAGGCGCCATGCTCTAATCGGTCATTAGCGTTCGTCCAACCCAGGAGCTTCTGAATGTTCATGTCTCGTCGTTTGATTATTGCAGCCACCGCTGTGGCCATGCTTTCCGGCTGTGCGACGTCCAATCCCTATGACAATCAGGGTCAGGCTCAAAGCTCCGGTGGCATGAACAAGACTGCCAAATACGGCGGGCTTGGTGCTCTGGCTGGCGCGGTAGCGGGTGCGGCCATCGACCATAACCATCGTGGCAAAGGCGCATTGATTGGCGCTGCCGTGGTGGGGGCTGCATCGGCAGGCTATGGCTACTACGCGGACAAACAGGAAGCGGCGCTGCGTGCGAGCATGGCCAATACGGGTGTCGAGGTGCAGCGTCAGGGTGATCAGATCAAGTTGATCATGCCGGGTAACATCACCTTCGCAACCGACTCTTCGGCCATTGCCAGCAGCTTCTATTCGCCTCTCAACAACCTGGCCAATTCGCTCAAGCAGTTCAACCAGAGCAACATTGAAATCATTGGCTACACCGACAGTACCGGCAGCCGTCAGCACAACATGGACCTGTCGCAGCAGCGTGCGCAGAGCGTCGCGACCTACCTGACCTCTCAGGGCGTCGATCAGGCTCACCTGTCGGTACGTGGTGCAGGCCCTGACCAGCCGATTGCCAGCAACGCCGACGCCAATGGCCGCGCCCAGAACCGTCGTGTAGAGGTCAACCTCAAGCCGATTCCGGGTCAGCAATACCAGCAATATCAGCAATAACTGCCCCCGCTGATGATCGTGCCCATGCTCCGCATGGGCATGCATCCCGGTACCCTCCGCGTCAGATTGGGCTGGTCACACCGATACGTCAGAACCACGCGCATGGACGCGCCGCGTCCTGACAGGTGCGGTGGTTACCTGCGATATTGCTCGTGCATACGCTCCAGCAATTGGTCTTTCTCTTCCCACAGCGCATTGATCCACTGCTGGAATTCCAGGCGGTATTCACCGTCCTGATCGTAGTTTTTGCCCACGAACTGCTGCGGGATTTTGATCTCTTCGAAGTGGGCGACCACTTCTTTCACTCTGCCGCACAGCAAGTCCCAATAGCCCGGACGGCCAGCGGGGTAGTGAATCGTCACGTTGATGATCGATTCCAGCTGCTCGCCCATTGCATCCAGCACGAAGGCAATGCCGCCCGCCTTGGGTTTCAGCAAGTGGCGAAACGGCGAGTTCTGCTCGGCATGTTTGCCTGGCGTAAAACGCGTGCCCTCCGCGAAGTTGAAGATCCCCACCGGGTTATGGCGAAATTTCGCGCAGGTGCGGCGTGTGGTCTCCAGGTCCTTGCCTTTCTTTTCCGGGTGCCTGGCCAGGTACGCCTTGGAGTAGCGTTTCATGAACGGAAAGCCCAATGCCCACCACGCCAGACCAATCACCGGCACCCAGATCAGTTCCTGCTTGAGGAAAAACTTCAAAGGCCGGATTCGACGATTCAACACGTACTGCAAGACCATGATGTCGACCCAGCTCTGATGGTTGCTGGTCACCAGGTACGAATGCTTGTAGTCCAGGCCTTCGAGGCCGGTCAGGTGCCAGCGGGTGTTGCACAGCAGCCTGATCCACGCATTGTTGTTGCCGATCCAGGTTTCCTGAATGTGGCTCATCATCCAGTCGGTGAGGCGCTGGGCGGCAGAGAAGGGCAAGCAGATCTTGAAGATCGTGACCACGAACAGCACCGTGCAGCAGACGATGGTGTTCAGCGCCAACAGCAGCGAGGCAATGACGCCGCGCAATGGGGCAGGCAGGAAATCCATGAAGGATAGGGCTCCGCAGAAAGTGGGCTGCCGCAGATTGGCCTGCGGCACCTGAATATTTGTCAGGCCAGTGTGTCGGCCTGAATGGCAGTCAACGCAATGGTGTAAACGATGTCGTCGACCTGAGCACCACGCGGCAGATCGTTGACCGGCTTGCGCAAGCCTTGCAGCATCGGCCCCAGGCTCACGCAGTCGGCACTGCGCTGCACCGCCTTGTACGTGGTGTTGCCGGTGTTCAGATCCGGGAACACAAACACGTTGGCGCGTCCTGCGACCGGGCTGTCAGGTGCCAGTTGCCGGGCGACGTGCTCGTTGGCGGCGGCATCATACTGCAGCGGCCCGTCGATCAATAGATCACGCTTGGTTTCGCGGGCCAGTTGCGTGGCTTCGCGGACCTTCTCGACCTCCTCACCACTGGCCGAGTTGCCGCTCGAGTAGCTGATCATCGCCACGCGGGGCGAGATGCCAAATGCGATGGCGGAATCGGCGCTCTGAAGGGCAATCTCGGCCAGTTCGCTGGCGCTCGGGTGCGGGTTCATGATGCAGTCGCCATAGACCAGCACCTGCTCGGGAAACAGCATGAAGAACACTGACGACACCAGCGTGCAGCCCGGCGCGGTCTTGATCAGTTGCAGTGCCGGGCGGATGGTGTTGGCGGTGGAGTGAACGACGCCCGACACCAGCCCGTCGACTTCATCCAGCGCCAACATGACCGTGCCGATCACCACAGGATCTTCCAGCTGCTGCTCGGCCATGGGCGCATTCAGGCTTTTGCTTCTGCGCAGATCCACCATCGGCGCAACGTAGCGTTCGCGAATCAGGTCCGGATCGAGAATTTCCAGCCCCGGTGGCAGTTCGATGCCGTGGGCCTGTGCAACGGCGTGCACTTCCTCAGGCTTGGCCAGCAGCACGCAGCGCGCAATGCCACGGGCCTGACAGATCGCCGCCGCCTGAATGGTTAACGGCTCGTTGCCTTCCGGCAACACGATGCGCTTATTGGCTGCCTGCGCGCGCTGGATCAACTGATAGCGGAATACCGCAGGTGACAGACGCAATTCGCGCGGCGTGCCGCAGCGCTGATGAAGCCACTGGGCATCCAGATGACTGGCGACGAAATCCGTGATGATTTCCGCACGTTCGCGGTCATCGATGGGGATTTCCTTGTTCAACTGATTGAGGCGGTTGGCCGTGTCGTAGGACCCGGTACTGACTGACAGCACCGGCAGCCCCGCCTGCAACGCGCCGCGGCACAATTCCATGATGCGCGGGTCGGGTACGGTATCGCTGGTCAGCAACAGTCCCGCCAACGGCACGCCGTTCATGGCGGCCAGGCTCACCGCGAGAATGATGTCGTCGCGGTCGCCCGGCGTCACCACCAGCACGCCCGGCTTGAGCAGAGGCACCGTATTGAGCACGGTTCGCGCACAGATGATGATCCGCGACATGCGGCGCTGATCGTAATCGCCCGCGTTGAGTACCTGAGCGCCCAGCAGTTCGGCCACGTCGCGGGTACGCGGCGCGTTGAGTTCGGCCTGGTAGGGGATGCAGCCCAGCAGACGGAAATCGCCGTTGCGCAGCAGTGGCGAATGTTCCTTCAGACGAGCAGCGAAGACTTCCATGCTTTCGTCGGTGCGGACCTTGTTCAGGATGACGCCAAGTACCTTGGGGTCCTTGGGACCGCCGAACAACTGGGCCTGCAACTCGACGCGTCCGGACAGCTCGGTCAGCACTTCGTTTTCCGGCGCGGACACCAGAATCACCTCCGCATCCAGACTCTTGGCCAGGTGCAGGTTGACTCGCGCGGCATAGCTGGCGCTGCGCGTCGGCACCATGCCTTCGACCACCAGCACATCCTTGCCGACGGCTGCCTGCTGGTAGAGATTGATGATTTCCTCAAGCAGCTCGTCGAGCTGCCCGTCGCCCAGCATGCGTTCGACGTGCGCCAGAGCCAGTGGTTTGGGCGGTTTGAGGCCGTGGGTGCGGGCCATCAACTCGGTGGAGCGTTCCGGGCCAAGATCGCCCGGATGCGGCTGGGCGATCGGTTTGAAAAAACCGACCTTCAGGCCGGCGCGCTCCAGAGTGCGCACCAGCCCGAGGCTGATGGAGGTCAACCCCACGCCAAAATCCGTGGGAGCGATGAAGAACGTCTGCATACTGGCTTCTCGATTGAGCAGTGCAAGGGGTGTGGCGAAGGTGAACAGCCGACAACCATAAAAAGACCGGGAACCGTCTAATGCGGATCCTCTTTGCCAAGACTATCGTTATCCGCAGCTTTCGCACACCAACCGCAGTGAAAGCTCTGGCCTATTTTTTGTTGGCGTTGAACGGGGTCCAGCACCCAGGCGCGCGATTGCCACGGTGGCTGATGACGAAGATGCTGAGTGTGCCCGCAGGACAGGGCTGCAACCCAGTGTCCATCCTCATCCTGCCGGAAACCGATAAGCGTTGAATTTTCCAATTGGGCCCGTCTGTCAGAGTTGCGTTCGCTTTCGGGCGATGGCTTGGTTAAACTTGCTCGTTCTTCAATCTTAAGCAAAGGTCTTGTCCCCATGCCGATCGCCGCCAATAAGGCTGTCTCCATTGACTATACCCTGACCAACGACGCTGGTGAGGTCATCGACAGCTCCACCGGTGGCGCGCCGCTGGTTTACCTGCAAGGTGCTGGCAACATCATCCCGGGCCTGGAAAAGGCGCTGGAAGGCAAGAATGTCGGTGACGAGCTGGATGTCGCCATCGAGCCGGAAGAGGCCTACGGCGAGTACTCCGCCGAATTGGTCAGCACCCTGAGCCGCAGCATGTTCGAAGGCGTTGACGAGCTTCAGGTCGGCATGCAGTTTCATGCTTCCGGCCCTGATGGCGGCATGCAGATCGTGACCATTCGCGACCTGGATGGCGACGACGTCACTGTTGACGGCAACCACCCGCTCGCTGGTCAGCGTCTTAACTTCAAAGTGAAAGTCGTGGACATTCGTGATGCCAGCGAAGAAGAAGTAGCTCATGGCCACGTTCATGGCGAAGGCGGCCATCATCACTGATTTGTGCTGCTAAGCTCAGATCACTGACAAAAGGCGCTCTGGCCGTTCTGCGATGACGACTTTCGTTACGCGGACGGTCAGTGCGCCTTTTCAGGTTCTGGCGCAAGGTTCGGGTTTCAAGGGGGTTCTTCATGAGTGCTTTTCACGACATCAAGCTGAAAGCGCTGGATGGCCAGGAGCTTTCACTGGCTCCGTTCAAGGACAAGGCGGTTCTGGTTGTCAATGTCGCTTCGAAGTGCGGGCTTACGCCGCAATATGCAGCGCTTGAGAACCTGTATCAGCAATACAAGGACAAGGGCCTGATGGTTCTCGGCCTGCCGTGCAATCAGTTTGCAGGTCAGGAGCCGGGCACCGAGCAGGAAATTGCCGAGTTCTGCGAACTCAATTACGGCGTGACCTTTCCGTTGGGCGAAAAGCTCGAGGTGAACGGGCCGCAACGTCACCCGCTGTATCGCCTGCTGGCGGGCGAAGGGGCCGAGTTTCCGGGTGACATCACGTGGAACTTCGAAAAATTTCTGGTTCGTAAAAGCGGGGAAGTGATTGCACGTTTCTCGCCGCGTACTGCGCCTGATGATCCTGCTGTCATTCTGGCAATCGAAAAAGCGCTGGGTCTGAGCTGATCCGGGTTTCGGGTGGCCTGCAGCGCGTTGGCCACCCCCTGTCGTTACCACTTCTGTATGCCGATAAGTCAAATCAATAGTACTGGGCCTGCGCTCCCGGTCCGCCCTATGCTGCGCCTCTGATCCGGCATTGTTTGCCGAATCGCTATCCCTTCAGCCTCGTCGGAGACCCGCGCATGCCGGTAAAAGCCTTGTTCAAACCCTTTCACCTGGGCAGCCTGGAATTATCGTCACGTGTGGTGATGGCGCCGATGACGCGCTCTTTTTCGCCAGGTCACGTGCCAAATTCGAAGGTGATCGAATACTACCGACGTCGCGCTGCTGCAGGTGTCGGGCTGATTATCACTGAAGGTACGACGGTGAATCACAAGGCTTCCAACGGCTACCCCAATGTTCCGCAGTTCTTCGGTGAGGCACCGCTGGCGGGCTGGAAGAACGTGGTCGATGCCGTGCACGCCGAAGGCGGCAAGATCGCTCCGCAGCTCTGGCATGTCGGCGCGGTCCGTCGTCTTGGCACCGAGCCGGACGGCAGTGTGCCTGCCTACGGGCCGATGGAAAAGGTCAAGGACGGGCAAGTGCTGGTCCACGGCATGAGCAAGCAGGACATTGATGAAGTGGTGGCTGCGTTCGCGCAGGCTGCAGCGGATGCCAAGGCCATCGGCATGGATGGCGTGGAGATCCACGGTGCTCACGGCTATTTGATCGACCAGTTTTTCTGGGAGGGCAGCAACCAGCGTACCGACGAGTACGGTGGCACTCTCGCCAACCGCTCGCGTTTTGCTATCGAACTGATCCAGGCGGTACGTGCTGCGGTCGGACCGGATTATCCGATCATCTTCCGTTTCTCGCAGTGGAAGCAGCAGGATTACAGCGCGCGCCTTGTGCAGACGCCAGAAGCGCTCGGTGAATTCCTGCAGCCGCTGTCGGATGCGGGTGTGGATATCTTTCACTGTTCCACCCGACGTTTCTGGGAAGCTGAGTTCGAAGGTTCCGAGCTTAATCTGGCAGGCTGGACGCGCAAGCTGACCGGCAAACCGACCATCACGGTGGGCAGCGTTGGCCTGGACGGAGAGTTCCTGCAATTCATGGTCAATACCGATAAGGTCGCTCAGCCTGCCAGCCTTGAAAACCTGCTGAAGCGGCTGGGCAACGACGAGTTCGATCTGGTCGCCGTAGGGCGTGCACTGCTGGTCGATCCCGATTGGGCTGTCAAAGTGCGCGAAGGGCGCGAGCAGGACATTCTGCCGTTCAGTCGAGAGGCACTGACGACGTTGGTCTGATGGTCTGACGAGCAACCTTTGTGAGCTCGACATCAGTCACGCTATCTGGAGGCGCAGAGACGTCCAGCAGTCGCCGTTCGAATTGGTCGATAATCGCAGCCCAGCCCTGACGACTCGCGTGCTGCCTGGCATTCAGGCGTACGCGGCGCAGGGTTTCGCCGTCTTCCAGCAGCCAGTGTGCGGCGTCTATAAATGCCGCTTCATCTCCAGGCATGGCCAGCGCGCCGTTATGGCCGTGACGAATATGCTGCCCGGCGGCCGCTTCATCGTAGGCGACCACGCCCAGACCAGACGCCAACGCCTCAAGTACCACGTTCCCAAAGGTTTCAGTCAGACTGGGAAACAGAAACATGTCGCCTGACGCATAGTGCGTCGCCAGCGCCTCGCCACGTTGCGTGCCGCAGAAGATCGCTTCGGGTATCTGTTGCTCCAGCCACGCCCGCTGAGGCCCGTCGCCGACAATGATCAACTTGAGGTTGCGCTGCGGGTAACTCGCCTTCAGTGTTTCGAAACTGGCCTTGAGCAAGCCCAGATTCTTTTCAGGTGCGAGTCTGCCGACATGAATCACGCCTGTATCATTCGCCCCCAGGCCCCAGCTTTCGCGCAAGGCCTGTGAGCGCCGCGAAGGGTGAAACAATTGGCTGTCCACACCCCGCGACAGCAGCTCGATCCGCTCGAAACCGCGCCGCTCCAACTCCACCTTCTGGCTGACGCTGGGCACCAGCGTGACCCGCGAGCGATTGTGGAACCAGCGCAGGTAATGGGTGATCAGGCGAGTGATAAAGCCCATGCCGTATTGCTGCGTGTATTGAGGGAAATTGGTGTGGAAGCCGCTTACCACAGCAATGCCCAGCCGCCTGGCGGCTCTTAAGGCTGAAAGCCCCAGCGGTCCCTCGGTGGCGATATACAGGACATCCGGCCGTTTGCGCTGCCAGCGGCGCAACAGCTTGTGCATCGACGACTGCCCCCACTGCAACCCCGGATAGCCCGGAATCGGCCAGCCCCGGCAGAGCATCAGGTCATCGGCCGCCCCCGACACCGTTTCTTCACTCTGACGCGGACGGATCAACTCGACCTTGTGTCCGCGCAAACGCAAGCCGTCACACAGCCGCCCCAGCGTGTTGGCGACGCCATTGATCTCGGGCGTGAAGGTCTCGGTGATAAGGGTGACATGCAAGGATTGGCTCATGAGAAGAGTGTCGGCCGAAGACGTGTCGGTTATGTGGCGGGTATGTGATGGATTTGTGATCGGTTGCCAATGTATCGGTGCCAGGTGTGGAGGCGGTATCAGATCTGTCCTGTTCAAGACCGTTTATGGAGAGGACTACATCGCGTTAACTTTTTGCCTTTGACGGTGTGGGTTTTTTCTCTAAGTAGTTTGCGGTATTTATTTAAAGTTATTTTATTGATCTTTTGAGTAACGTCGGGTTGTCGGATTTATATCCGTTCATCCATACAGTCGTCCGGCGGTGTCCGGGCAACTGCGTATAGACATGACTCAAGGATTGAAGACATGAAGTTTGACTTTAAAAAGTCGAAGCGTATTCGCTCGGCCGCAGTAATTGCATGGGCGCTTTGCGTTTTTTCAGGAGCCACGACAGCGGGCAGTTATCAATCGTCCGTGAGGTTACCGGTGATTCATTCAAAAGACTATTTATACAAGGCGGATTTGCCTGTTGGCAGAGGTGTGCCACCGGGGGCGGTGATTAAAAATGTCAGCTGGAACTGGAATGTCACGGGGTGGCCGAGGGGCATGGAGGTTTATTTGTGTCAGGTGCCAAGCACGTGCGTGAATATTTCTCGTCAGCGGCAGGGTTCAACGGTCAGCTTCAATGGGCGATTCGCAGACAGGCTCTTTTCTTATACGCTTAGGGTGGGTGCGGGCGGGCAAACTCCGGTTGCCGGACACTTAGGCAGCATTACGGTGACCTGGTAGTCAAGAGCCCCGCCTTGCGAACCGCTCGGTCGGGGCTTACTTCACCAGTTGGTCATCTTTTTGAAGCGATCAGGCAGGTTGTCATGGAAACTCATTAATTTCTTTACTATATCTAGATCGGATGTTCCCTTTGAGACCTCTGTTTCATACAGTTGCTTTCGCTGCTCTTTGACAGCGTGGAGCATGCTTGAAAAATAAACGGCTGACTCTTTGGTGACAGGTTCGCCTGTCGCATGGTATCGAATGATCGGATAGTCCGAGAGGTCAAGAAGTTCGAGGTTCATTGTATTGTGCATAAAGTCATTAACAAGAACCTTGAGCTCTGCTGGGTTCTCGCTTGCGTGCTTCACGCGATACTTCTGAGCTGCGCCGTTGGATTCAAACTCACGGCCCGATACGTAAGGCGGGTGTGCGTTTGCGCTCAACGCCAGTCTCTGCGGCTGACTGCGATTTGACTCGATCTCTATAGGTCCTCCTGGCTGAGCCGCCGCGTAAATGGGGACTCTCTCCAGCGCCGCAGGCCTGGCCGAAAACCCCTTTTCTTCAACCGCAGACCTGCGCTGCGCCAGGCTCATGTTCTGCATAAACACTGAAGAGCGCGGTTGAGCCAGGCGATTCAATGTCGCGGACGCAGGCGGTATGGAGGTGCGGGCATTTGAGGACTCAACGCCTTTCAATACCTGAGCAAATGAGCCTGAACGGGGGTTCAGCGTTTTTTCAAGTGCGGCTGACTGAGGTGTTTGGCTTAGCCGGGAAGTGGCGGTAGAGGTGTCTATTTCCATGGCAATGCTCTCCTGTTAGTTGAAACAGGTAGAGCAAGTCGAATGCCAGTTTTCTGGGTTTTTCAGGTCCTACAGAAGTTCGCCGAGTAAAGTCGGTTATATATTTTTTAGTCCTACATACACTTCCTACATCGTGGCATGTTGAGGAGAGACAAAAAATTGCCGTTCAAGGTGAATCGTTGCCGACGCATGAAGATTTCAGGGAAACATTGCACCGGTGAGCGGCAAAAAAGAGGCTTCAATTATCGTTAGGTTCGTCGCTGAGTGCACAGCAGTAGGCCTCTGCTGAAATTCCATGCCCTCGGTTGATTGGCATGGTCATGCCGGGCAAGTCTGGGACTGTGCCCGGCATGATCCATTTTCAGCGACAGATCCGGCGGTCAGAAAGCAGAATCGGTTAACCGAGATCAGCGACCAGTTGTTCAATCAGTCGGTAGACCGTTTCCAGGTCAGGCTCGGCAACGCGGTGTTCGTCAGCGAAGGAATACGCTTCGCTGAAAAGGCCGACACTGGGCGAAAGGACGAAGCCCGCATCATTTTCATAGACGCAGTCCCAGGCTTCCTGGCTGATGGATTTGGAGAAAATCACCAGCCGCTCTTCCTGATTGTTAATGGCATTGATGTACAGTTTTTCCGGGTCGACCGACCATTCGGCCAGTTCATTGACCAGAAACGCCCGGATCATTTCCTTGATTTCCTCGGCGTTGTTTTGCTTCGCGATGACATTCGGGTGGTTTTGGGTATTCATGATTTAACGTCCTTGTTAAGTTCATATGCATCATACTTTCCAGAGTATGGCTTCACATGAACGGATGGGGTGAGGCCTCATTAAACCGCTAGAGCGGCAGTGAAATGACATACATAGTTGTCGTCTTCAGTTATCTGCCGGGCAGGGCGCCCGGCATCTGCACCTGAGTATCAGGTCCGGGCCACGGACGTCGGCAACGCGTCAGCACCGCGCTCGCGCACCCAGAATAACGTCGCACCTGCCACCGCTGCGGGCATCATCAGGATGTTGACCACCGGAATCAGCAGCGCCACGTACACGATGCCGCCGAAGCTCAGGCTCTGCCAGCGTTTGCCCTTGAGCCATGCCAGCATTTCGTTCCAGCCCAGCTTGTGGTTGTCGGCGGGGTAGTCGATGTATTGGATCGCCATCATCCACACCCCGAACAGCAGCCACAGCGGCGCGGCAATGATGTTGACGACCGGGATAAAGGACAGAACGAACAGCCCCAGCATACGTGGCAACATGTAGCCCAGCTTGCGGGCCTCGCGGGCCAGGGTGCGCGGCACCATGGCAACCAGTTCGGCCCAACTGAAGGCTGGAGACTCATCCACGCCGCGCACCACGGCTTCGACCTTCTCCGACAGAAAACCGTTGAACGGTGCAGCGATGATGTTGGCGACCATGGTGAAGGTGAAGAACACCATCAACAGCACCAACGCGACGAACAGTGGCCACAGGATGTAACTGAGAAAGCTCAGCCAATGGGGAAGCGTTGGCATGAACGCGTCGACCCAGAGTTCGAACTGATGTATCGCCAGATAGATCACGCCACAAAACAGCACCAGATTGATGCTTAGCGGCAATAGAACGAACAGACGCAGCCCAGGGCTCAGAACCAGTTTCAGGCCTTCGCTGAGGTATTGCGGGCCGGTGAGGGCGGGAGCAGGCATGGCAGCCTCCGGAAGCTTGAAAGGCGTGACCTTACCGGCTTTGCGGTGGCCGTGAAAGAGCCGCTTGCAAGGGTTTCTGGTCAGCGCCGTATGAATCGCCGTCCCAACCGTGATCGATGGATGGAGTCGTCTGGTAACAGCCTTATAAATAGTATGGGCACGTGGTGGGCGGTCTATAGAAGTGACCTATGAGGTGGATTGTGAAACGATATTTCCTTACTCTTTCCCACCCCGATAGGCTTGTCAGCAATTTCAGGACCTGTCCTTTCAATTTTCATGGAGTAATCAATGAGCGTACTGGTAAACAAGCTAGCCCCGGATTTCGACGCAGCAGCAGTATTGGGTGACGGTTCCATCGTCGATAGCTTCAAGCTGTCCTCACTGCGCGGCAAATACGTGGTCTTGTTCTTCTGGCCGCTGGACTTCACGTTTGTCTGCCCTTCGGAAATCATTGCCCACAACAACCGCATCGCCAAATTCCGCGAGCTGGGTGTTGAAGTGGTTGGCGTTTCCGTCGATTCGCAATTCACTCACTTCGCGTGGCGCAGCACCCCGGTGGAAAAAGGCGGCATCGGCGAAGTCGAGTTCACCATGGTGGCCGACGTCAAACACGAGATCACTCGCGCCTACGGCATCGAGCACGATAACGGCGTTGCACTGCGTGCCTCGTTCCTGATCGACAAGGCTGGCGTCGTTCAACACCAGGTGGTGAATAACCTGCCGCTGGGCCGTGACGTGGACGACATGGTGCGTCTGGTCGAAGCGCTGCAGTTCACTGAAGAACACGGCGAAGTCTGCCCGGCAGGCTGGCGTCCCGGCCAGAAAGGGATGAAGGCGGATGCCCAGGGCGTTGCCGACTATCTGGCATCCAACGCCACGAGCCTCTAACTGATTGTGCCGATCCGGCTGACGGTCGGATCGGCGCAGCAGAATTTTCAGGATGGCTGAGCGGTCTCGGATTTCTCAGCCATCCTTACTTATCCAGCCGTTCCGACCGCGGCGTAAACGGTCGGTCGATAGGAGTGTGTCATGTCAGACGTACGTCATTCCCGAGTGATCATTCTCGGTTCCGGCCCTGCCGGTTACAGCGCTGCGGTGTACGCCGCACGTGCCAACCTCAAGCCGCTGCTCATCACCGGCATGCAGGCTGGCGGTCAGCTGACCACGACCACTGAAGTCGATAACTGGCCGGGCGACCCCCATGGCCTGACTGGTCCGGTACTGATGGAGCGTATGCGCGAGCACGCCGAGCGTTTCGAGACCGAGATCGTGTTCGATCACATCAACTCGGTCGATCTGGCGGGCAAGCCATTCAGCCTGCAGGGCGACAGCGCAACCTACACCTGCGACGCGTTGATCATCGCAACCGGTGCCAGCGCGCGTTACCTGGGCCTGCCATCGGAAGAAGCGTTCATGGGCAAGGGCGTTTCTGCCTGCGCGACTTGCGATGGCTTCTTCTATCGCAATCGTGAGGTGGCAGTGGTCGGTGGTGGCAACACGGCCGTTGAAGAGGCGCTGTACCTGGCCAACATCGCGAGCAAGGTGACGCTGGTTCACCGTCGCGAGACCTTCCGCGCCGAGAAGATCCTGATCGACAAGCTGCATGCACGCGTCGCCGAAGGCAAGATCGAGCTCAAGCTCAACGCGACGCTGGATGAAGTCCTGGGCGACAATATGGGCGTGACCGGTGCCCGCCTTAAAAACAACGACGGCACCAGCGACGAGCTGAAAGTCGACGGCGTGTTCATCGCCATCGGCCATACACCGAACACCTCGCTATTCGAAGGCCAACTGGCATTGAAAGACGGCTATATGGTTGTGCAGGGTGGCCGTGAAGGCAACGCGACTGCCACCAGTGTCGAAGGTGTGTTCGCTGCGGGCGACGTGGCAGACCACGTTTACCGTCAGGCAATCACCTCGGCCGGCGCCGGCTGCATGGCTGCACTGGACGTTGAGCGTTATCTGGACGGCCTGGCAAACGCCTCGTTCTGAGTGCGTTTTTCGGGTGTAAAAAAACCGGCATTGTGCCGGTTTTTTTGTAGGGCCTAACTGTTTCAGCCTTTACGTTTCAACGGTTCACCTTCGAACGTCACACCTGCCAGGCCGTGCTTGATCAGGGCGCGAATGTTGCCGTGGTCGCTGCCCTCGGGTGTTGCGAGTACCGAGCGGTAGTGTTCGCCGAACGCCAGCAAGGCTTCTTCGTCGCTCAGACCTTCCAGCAGGGCCATGCCCAGGGTTTTGCACGAGCCTTCATTCTGACCGGCAGCGTTGTCGACATCTCCGTTATGGAACGCCTGTGGCTGGTAGTCGTAAGTATCGGCGATGAAGGCAAGGGTGTCGGCAAAAGCGTATTCGCCGCTGCGCAGGCGGGTGCGCAGGGAGTCAAGGTCAGTCATGCTTGGGTTCCTTGGCGAAGGCAGCCTGTTGTTCGGCGCTGGCTTCTTTCTGGTACTGGGCTTTCCACTCGCTGTACGGCATGCCGTAAACCACTTCGCGGGCGTCATCGAGGCTGATGTCGATGTGTTTCTCGTCGGCCGCAGCCTTGTACCACTTGGACAGGCAGTTGCGGCAGAAGCCGGACAGGTTCATCAGGTCGATGTTCTGGACATCCTTTCGGCTGTCCAGATGCGCGACCAGTCGGCGAAAGGCGGCGGCTTCGAGTTCGAGGCGTTCTTGCTCGGTCATGACGGGCTCTTTTCAGTCAGTGAAGTCGCGTCATGATAAGAGTTTCAGCGTTGACCGGCGAGCGTGATCGAGACTGACTCGGCAAAACGCAGCGCATGCGGCTTGTCGACTTCCACTTCGGCGTACGTCACCGCCTCATGGCTCATGACCAGGTCCAGCACTTCCTGGGTCAGCCGCTCAAGTAGCGCGAAGCGATTCCCTTCGACGTGCTGAATGATCGCCTTGGTGATGGTGCGGTAGTTGAGCGCGTGCTCGATATCGTTGTCGCGCACCGCTTCCTGAGCCACGTACAGAATCGTCAGGTTGATCAGCACGTCCTGCTTGTTGAGGATCTCGTCTTCATTGATACCGATGAACGTGCGCAGGCGCAGGTCCTTGACGCGAATGCGCGCGGTGCCGGGTTCCAGTCGGGCCATTACTGTTTGCTCCTTCCGATCAATTGCAGAAACTCCATGCGCGTGGTGCTGGACTCGCGGAATGAACCCAGCATCACCGACGTGTTCATGGTCGAGTTCTGTTTCTCCACGCCGCGCATCATCATGCACATGTGTTTGGCTTCGATCACGACGGCAACACCGGATGCACCGGTCACTTCCTGAATCGCTTCGGCGATCTGGCGGGTCAGGTTTTCCTGAATCTGCAGGCGTCGTGCGAACATGTCGACGATGCGGGCGATCTTCGACAGACCCAATACCTTGCCGGTCGGAATGTACGCGACATGTGCCTTGCCGATGAAGGGCAGCAGGTGATGCTCACACAGCGAATAAAGCTCGATGTTCTGGACGATGACCATCTCGTCGTTGTCGGACGCGAACAGAGCGCCGTTGACGATCTCTTCAACGCTCTGCGTATAACCATGACACAGATACTGCATCGCCTTGGCGGCACGCTTGGGAGTATCCAGAAGGCCTTCGCGTTCCGGGTCTTCACCGAGGCCGACCAGAATGTCTCGATAATGCTGTGGCAGGGATAAGCTCATCAGATTGATCCTCGGGGCGGCCTACTTGACGTGCCGTCCACCGTTTACGGTCAGTGTGGTGCCGGTGACATAAGTGGAGTCCAGAAGATAACGCAGGCTCTGGTAGATCACTTCTGCACCCGGCTCTATGCCCAGCGCCGATTTGGCGAGGACGTTGGCGCGGTACGCTGCGTCGTCCGTGGGTTGAAACATCAGCAATGCCGGAGCAATGCCGTTGACCTTGATGCGCGGTGCAAACCGTGCGGCAAACGACAGGGTCAGGCTTTCCAGGCCTGCCTTGCTGGCGCAATACGCGATGTGCTTGCTGCTGCCCTTGCGAGTGACGTCATCGCTGATGTGAACGATGTCGGCCACTTCGCTGGCGTGCAGCAACGGCGCGCAGTGCAGGTTGATCAGGTAGGGCGCAAGCATGTGTACGCTGAACATGCGGGTAAATTGCCCGGCTTCATCGCCGGGTGTTTCAGCGAGCCACTCGGAGGCGTTATGCACGATGGCTCGCAGGCTGTCGGTGTGGTCCTTCAGCTCTGCAACGAATGCCATGATGCCTGCCTCGCTGGAGAAATCGCCCCTCAGCGTTATAGCTCCAGCCCGGCGCAATTCATCAATGCCCGGCCGTTCACTGCGATAACTGATGATTACTGGTTGTCCTTGCTCCAGCAGGCGCTGCGCACAATGCAGGCCCACTCGCTGACTGGCGCCGGTGATCAGGATCGGTGCAGAAGAAAATTCCATCGGCAGTTCACGTATCTGTTCGGTGGGAGGGCAGTCGGCAAATCACTCTGGAGAACGGCGTGTTTCAAATGTTGACCAGACTGCGAACAAAGTTATACCAGAGAATTTTTTTGTACAACCCTGAGTGTCATGAAAACGGGTGGGCGGGCGCACGGAGCCGTCTGGGTGGCGAAAAATACCCGAAACGCGGGGAGGCTTTTCTTGATCAAGACCTGTACCAATTCGTTAATTCTGTACAGGTCTTGGTGCGTATTATCGACGCTACGCGGAGTGGGTTCGGCGCGACGCTGCCGGTGGTGCACTTTGCAGCCAGGGTGCCAGCAGACGTGTGGACAGCGGTATGAACAGATAGACCATCAACGGTGTAAGGATTGCAGTGCTGATCATGATGCGTGGCAGCAGGTCCAGATGATTGAGCAGCGGACCCAGCAGGAAATTGAAAATCAGCGAAACCGGAAAGAATGCCAGCCAGATGGCGACCGCCTGTTTCCACCGCGGAGGGCGTTGATCGGCAGCGCCGAACCAGCCGTCTATGCCGCTTACACGATGTTCGGAAGGCTGGGCAAACAAGCCGTTGCCGCGCACCAGCCAGGAGCGTCGGGACGCAGAATGCTCCCAGGCGTGCATGGTCTGTTCGTCGGTAAAGCGGAAAATGATCTGGAATTCGTCATCGCCGGGCGGAGGAGCGAGCACGCCGGAACCCAGATAGCCGGGAAAGTCAGTGGCCAGTTGTTCGCCTTCGTGCAGCCAGGCCATCATTTCCTGGTAGCGGCCATGGGCGACACGGCGTGCAACCATCAAGGTGACGGGTGAGGTAGACATTGTGTATCTCCGGTAGAGGCGTGAGATTCCCGGGTAGGGAGGTCACATGGCGCGGCGCCGGGGTGGTGGGCCGCGTCAGCTTCACTCAGAAGCAAGCAAGGATTATTCCTGAAACCGTTTAAAACAAGTAGAACTTTGTAGTCGCTTACGGGACTCAATTTCAGACGCCCGGAGCTATAGACCGTTCGACGGCGCTGTTTACAATGCGTCGCAAATACAAGTGATCACCCGGCATGACCCAATCCATTGACCCCCACCTTGTCCGGAAGGATCCCGACCAGGATTTCAGGCAGCAAGAGCTCTATCCGATTCGCGAGGTCGCCCGTCTGACCGGCGTCAACCCGGTCACGTTGCGCGCGTGGGAACGTCGGTATGGCCTGATTCAGCCAACGCGTACCGAAAGTGGGCACCGTCTGTACTCGCAGTCCGACATTGAGACCGTGCGCAGCATTCTCGACTGGATAGAGCGTGGCGTGGCTGTCAGCAAGATCGGCAAGATCCTGGCCCGCAGCGAGAGCACTCGCAGTCAGTCGTCAACGCCGGAAAGCCCGCTGTCCCGGGCGGACTGGATTCAATGGCAGACTCAATTGAGGCAGGCGATTGGCATGTTCGACGAGCGGCGCCTGGAGCAACTCTACGGGCAGATTTTCTCGACCTGCCCACTCGTGGTGGTGTTCGAAGACATTCTGATGCCGCTGTGGCGAGAAATGATGCTGAATCAGGACGCGTTTGGGCATACCAGTGAAGGGGTGTTCTTCGATGCGTTCCTGCGCGGCAGGGTATTGCAGCGGCTGCAGCTGGCCAACGATTCTGGAAAGGGAGAGGTGCTGCTGGCCGCTCTGTCCTCTGTGAATCGGGAGCTTGAATTGCTGGTTGCAGGATTGCTCATGGGAAATACAGAGGTAGCCATAAGAGTGCTGGCCATTGGTCAGCCTTTTGAAGAACTGAGTCTGGTCTGCGAACGGGTCGAGCCGCTGGCGCTGGTGCTGTTTTCCAACGCCTCACCTGCCGCCGATTTGCCAAAGCGTCTCGGCAGACTCGCGCTGACCATTGAATGTCCGCTGCTAATGGCCGGAGAAGTGTCGCATTTTGTTCAGGAAGGGCTCGCCGGATCTCCCATCGCCTGCCTTGGCAGTGAGGGTCGCTCCATGAATCGGTTACTCAAGCAGTTTCTGGCAGGGCAGATGGATAGCTGAGGCACAGGCAGCTTGTCCGGTCACGCACAAGGCGTCATTTGTGCAGGGAAGGATGCATGCGCCGGTGTTCCTGCAGGATATATTGACGCAGGCGCTCCGAATCTTCCTTGCTGTGCTGGCTAAGACGGTATGCCCCAAGATTGTCCTCCTTCAGTCGTTCAAGCTTGCCGCGCATGGCGATCGGCGCCTGTCCCACCGGATTGAACCAGGCGGCAAAGTGCTTGGGCAGCTTGCCCTGCTTTCTGCTCTCGAGCAGAACACCCTTGAACGACAGTTCGTGAACCCACAGCGACGTCAGCGAACCTTTTTCAGTCTCCAGTGGCACGGGCTCCTGGAGAACCAGACGCCAGGGACGAATCTGAGGACCTTCCTCGAAAATGCTGGGCGCACCCAGTTCAAGGTGCAGTGCGTGGAATTCGTCCTCGACCAGATGCAGGGGGAAATTCATCTGCTGATTTTCGAACTGGGCGTGGATCGTGACCTGCTCGTGAGCTGCCAGCCGGGTGAGCAAATCCTGGATCTGTACGCCGCCATTGACCAACAGACTGCGCGTGCTGTCACGCACGTTCAGTTTGGGATTGCGCTGCATGCTCTGGATGAAATCCAGCTCAGCTTGCGTCAGTAGGGAATCAGGTTGCATGACAGGACTCGAGCTAACCGGTAATTGATAAAAAAGACCTTTTGATCCGTAAAGTGTTCCTGCCGTTCGTCGTATTTTCAGCTATTTTTCGATTTCAGTGCTTCAATTTCTGCCCTGGCCTCTGCCAACTGGTCCACAAGTTCTTTGATCCGTTGCTCATTCTGGACCTGAACGGTGACATCTTTCTGAATACCGATGAAATACATCAACCGGTTGGCTTCGTTGCGCACGGGCGTGATCGACAGCTCATTCCAGAACGTGGTGCCATCCTTGCGGTAATTGCGAAGTATCTGGCGGCACGCCTGGCCGCTACTTATGGCTTTCTGAATTGCCTCAAGTGCTCCTTGCTGACGGTCGGTGGCCTGCAGAAACCGGCAATCCTGATACAGCACTTCCTCTACGCTGTAACCGGTCAGGGCGGCAAAGCCTTTATTGGCATAGATGAGGATGTTGTCGTCACCTTCCTGCTCGGCCACGACAATACCGTCTGTTGATGCATCTATGACCATTTGCAGCAGTTTTGCGTTGATCATCACCTAGCAATCCCGAGCAGATTTCACAGTCGCATTCTAGGGCCTGTCGTCGTTTCAGCGCGAGCCGTGTCACTCGTCGGGGCTGAAATGCCAAAGGCCTCTGGGGCATACTGTCGCCCTTTTTCAAACTGCCAGAGGATGCGTCATGAGAATCGCGATTGTGTGCGGTTCGGTCTACGGATCGGCCGAAGAAGTGGCCCGGCATGCAGGCGGGCTGCTGCGCGCTGCCGGTCACGAGACCCTGCTCAACCCTCGCATGACCCTGCCTGAGCTGTTGGCCTTCGAGCCGCAGGCTCTGTTGGCCGTGACGTCGACCACCGGCATGGGAGAACTGCCCGACAACATCATGCCTATCTACTCCCAGTTGCGTGACCAGTTGCCTGCTGCGCTGCGCGGCCTGCCCGGCGGTGTCATCGGCCTGGGCGACGCCAGTTACGGTGATACGTTCTGCGCAGGCGGTGAGCAACTGCGTGAGTTGTTTGCCGAACTGGGTGTCAGCGAAGTGCAAGCCATGCTGCACCTGGATGCCAGCGAAAGCGTCACGCCCGAGAGCGACGCTGAACCCTGGCTGGCAGATTTCATCACGCGTCTGGGCTGAATCCATCCCGTTGCGTTATTGAGCACCATTCAGCAGCGGCGGTGTTTATTGTGGGCGTCGTCCCGGTGGTCAACACTCAGTGGATTACGTCCCTCTGACAGTGGAGCCAGCAATGAGCGAATCCGTGCGTTTTGAAGACAAGGTGGTCATCGTGACAGGAGCCGGCGGAGGCCTTGGGCGGGCTCACGCACTGCTGTTCGCGAAACACGGCGCGCGGGTGGTCGTCAATGATCTGGGCGGATCGGCGCACGGCGAGGGTGCCAACGCCTCGGCTGCCGATCGCGTGGTGGCCGAGATTCGCGAAGCGGGCGGTACGGCAGTAGCCAATCACGACTCGGTGACCGACGGTGGCCACATCGTGCAACACGCTCTCGACGCTTTCGGCCGCATCGACGTGGTAGTCAACAATGCCGGTATTCTACGCGACAAGTCCTTCGCCAAAATGGAGGATGCCGACTGGGATCTGGTTTACCGGGTTCATGTGGAAGGGGCCTACAAAGTCACGCATGCCGCATGGCCGCATCTGCGCGAGCAGAATTTCGGTCGGGTGATCTTTACCTCCTCGACATCTGGCATCTACGGCAACTTTGGACAGTCGAATTACGCGATGGCCAAGCTCGGGTTGTACGGCTTGACCCGCACGCTTGCTTTGGAAGGCCGCAAGAACGGCATCTTCGTCAACGCCATCGCTCCAACGGGTGGCACGCGGATGACCGAGGGCCTGATCCCGGCCAGCGTATTCGAGTTGCTCAAGCCGGAGCTGGTCAGCCCGCTGGTGGTGTATCTGGGCAGTGATGGTTGCCAGGAAAGCGGCAGCCTGTTCGAAGTGGGTGGCGGCTGGATTGGCAAGGTCCGTTGGGAGCGCAGCCTCGGCGCCTGTTTCGATCCCCACGCAGGCTTCAGTCCGGAGGATGTCGCCGGGCACTGGCAAGCCATTGGTGATTTCGAGGGCGCGGCGCATCCGGCGGATAACATCGAAGCGTTGAAAGAAATGATGGCCAATCTGCAGAAGTCTGTGAAGTAACGTCGTTTTCAGCACGACCACGGGCCGGGTAGGGTTATTTGCTCGGCCGGTGTGATGCTTGTTTTAACGTGTTTGAATATTGATGATCTACAGGTTTGCAGCGGGTAATTGAAGGCTTGATTACCCCTTCATGTAAGGTTTTTCCGATGCCATTGTAAGTTTGGTACTGATTTCTAGACTTCTATTAACTAACACCTTTTTGCTCCGATATGACCGTTGAACGCATTCATTATCGGAGTATTCCATGGTCGGACTAATATTGGGTGATTTTCCACCTGCCACCGTTAAAATGCCCGCAGCGCGGGCAACTATCAAAGCGCCCAGAATTCAGATCAGTCAGGTGCTGCGAGAGGTCGGGGAAAATGCACTTGCGCTCAATTCGTTAGCGATGGAGAAGCGCAAGATGAAGCCGATGTTCAAGGACTTCAATCCGGAGCAGATCACGCCCAATGACCTTGCCAGGGCGGGAAAGGTGCTGTTCAAGGCTGGCTTCATCGATAATCATACAGCCGAACTCATGAGCCGCGCCGGTGACGAATTTGACAAAAAAGGTAATGTGCTTAACCCGGACAGGGAAATCAATGCACTGGACTTCTTCGCCAGTCGGATTCTGGATATGAAAGAGAAGTCGGCATGGGGAGATCCCTACGCCAAACTGCTATTGCCGGATTACACTCGAACCATTCATATCCTGCAAAACCTCGCTGCATTTGCCCAGTCAGGTGACAGTCCGGAGATGCGCAAACTCATGGTGCAGGAACAATAGGGTGCCAGGCAGAGCAGGCCTTATACAAAGGCGTGACAGCGCTGCGTGATTGAAGAACGAAAAAAAACCGCCGCACAGCGAACTGTGCAGCGGTTAATGGAAGTTGATTCAGGGGAGCTGAAAAACAACGTCTTCAAGGGCGATAAGGTTAGCGTCCCTGAAGCGTTCGAAACATCCTCGGACAGGATATGCAGCGTTACCCGAGCGGTAACAATACCCGGCCTTGGCGTTTGTCAGTCAGTGCACGCTGCGGTGAGAGGGCAACTGGCTCAAGCGTTCGGCTAGCTTGAGTCGCTGTATCGGGTCTTCACTGAGCAGCAACGCATGCTGCAGATCGAAGCGCTCGGCCTGCGGACACTCCAGTGACTGATAAAGGCTGGCGCGGGCCATGTGATCGCTGCTGGTAGCCTGGCCCAGTTCGACGATCCGGTCAGCATCCCTGAGGGCTGCAATAAGGTCATCATTGATGATGTGCAAATGCCTGAGGTTGCGCGACAGCCGTTGCATGATGTTCACAGGCGTGGCCCGAGTCATGTGCACAGCCTGCAACTGCATGGTGGGGCCAAACTGGCGCACCAGCAGCTCGCGGCAGTCTTTGGGATACAGCCTGCGGCCGCCACAGGGATCGAGCAGGTGATCCGCGCCCGGAACACGCAACAGGAAGTGTCCGGGGAAGTTGACGCCCTCCAGCGCGATATCCAGCCGCCGTGCAATCTCCATGGCCACCAGCGCCAGGCCCAGTGGCTGACCGCGACGGCGTTGCACCACTTTGTGCAGCAACGCCGAGTCGGGCCTGGGCGGGTTCCAGTCATCCTGCTGGAAGCCCAGTGCGCTGAGCTGGCGCAGCAGTAACTGAGCCAGTTCCGATGCCGGGGCCACCGGAAGTGCTGCGCCAATCCGATGCTGCAAGAGATCGATTTCGGCCAGCAGTTCGTGGCGTGGGAAATGCGCGTCATGTTCGGTCGACACCCACAACGCGGCGTCGAAGACCGAAGGCGGTGTGCGTTGCAGGCAATCCAGGCAATGCTGACGTGGAGTCATCGACCCCTCCGTGCTGACAGGTTCGGTAAAAGCGTGCTGTTCTGATTCCTTTTAGCCCTGCCGACGTATTTCGTCCAGCACCGCTTGTATCTGCCTGAGCGGTCGATTGTTTTTCCGGGCCAGCGCCTATACTCGCCTGACATAAGAAGGGGAGCACACTGCATGTTCGCTCTCATGCAACAGTCACGTGCCGAGTCGCTGCATCTGGTGTGCGATCCTGATGCAGGATTGAAAGCCGTCATTGCCATTCACAGCAGCCGCCTGGGCCCGGCGCTCGGCGGATGTCGCTACCTGACCTATCCAGATGAAGAGAGCGCGGTAGAGGATGCCATTCAATTGGCGAGAAGCATGAGCTACAAGTCGGCGCTTGCCGGTCTGCCGCTGGGTGGGGGCAAGGCGGTCATCATGCGAGCCGCGCAACGCGTGGACCGGCCAGCCCTGTTCGAGGCTTTCGGGCGCTTTGTCGAAAGCCTAAAGGGCCGTTACATCACCGCTGTCGACAGCGGCACGTCCAGCGTCGACATGGATTTTGTGGCGCTCAGCACCCGGCACGTCACCAGCACCAGTGAGGCAGGTGACCCGTCGATCAGCACGGCGATGGGTATGTTCACCGGTATTCGGGCCACGGCCATGGCGCGTCTGGGCAGCGACAACCTCGAGGGGTTACGCGTTGCGATTCAAGGGTTGGGCCATGTGGGCTACCCGTTGGCCGCGCTGCTGCATGCCGCTGGAGCCGAACTGCTGGTGAGCGATCTGGACAGCGACAAGGTGCAACGGGCAATGACGCAATTCGAGGCGCACCCCATTGCATGCGAAGCGCTGCTGAGTACGCCGTGCGACATTCTTGCGCCTTGCGGTCTGGGCCACGTATTGAACTGCAAGAGCGTTGCACAGTTGCGTTGCGCGGCAGTCGCGGGCGCGGCGAACAACCAGTTGACCAGCCTTCAGGTGGCTGACCAGCTGGAAGCACGGGGAATTCTTTATGCACCGGACTACGTCATCAATTCGGGCGGGTTGATCTATGTCGCGCTGAAGCACCACGGCGAAGAGCAGAGCACGATTGATCGCCATCTTTCCCGGATCGGGGTGCGACTGACCGAAGTCTTCGCTCACTCGCAGGCGGAAAAACGTTCACCGGCACGCATTGCCGCTGCGCTGGCTGAGCGTTTGTTGAATGAGTGATTCTTCCGAGGTCCGGGTTCGTTCGTCGGAGACGAGAGTGGAGCGATTGGAGGTTATTTCTTCAGCGCTTTGACCAACGCAGGGGTTACGTAATGCGGGCCGTCGAAGAGGTACAAGGGATAGCCGTCATAGGCGGCGAGCTGCGGTTTCAACTCGGCAGCCGTCGCCGAGCGAAAGCCGCCGCCGACTTTCGGGCGAAATGCCTCGACGATGATTCTGACGCGGTTCTTGCCCAGCCGGGTGCGCAAGGCATCGGCATAGGTGCGGGCGACCGGAGCGGTGCGGGCGTAGACACCCACGCCGTCCTGAAAGAACACCCCGATATCATCCGGCAGCCAGGTTTTCAGCCAGTCGGCGGTGGCGGCAGGGCCGATGTTGGCGCCATCGTAGACGCTGATCCACAGCGGCCTTGGCAGCTTTGCCAGCAGCGCGGGCAGTTCTTTGGCGCGGCTCCAGCTCGGATCAACTTCGGCGGGAAAATACCATCCGGTTACATTGAGTGGCGTCTTGACCTTGGCCAATTGCGCCGACAGCACCGCCAGTTGCTCGATATTGTCCCGCGACAGGTTTTCGCTGAAATGCCCGGCCAGTCCGAGAATCACATCCTGTGCCCACGGCTCCTTGCCGATGCGTGCCCAGTCCGGCAGGACCGGCACTGTGGGCAGCGCCGTGCCGGGGATGAATGCCTGGTTATCCACCGCCGTCCATTGCACCAGCAGCTCCCGTGCGCCAAGCCTGTCCCAGTCTCCCTCTATGTCGACCGTGGCGTTGTCTGGTTGCCAGACAATGCCGACGATCTGTGCATCCCTGGATGCAAACAGCTCGCGCAGTTCGCCTGTCACAATGCCGAGCGCACCGATCAGCACAGCAACCAGTGAGGTCTTGATCAAGGGCCTTCCCTGCAACAGCGAAATCAGACCCTTCAAGCATTGTCCCTCGTTTCATTTTGCGCCAGTACGATCACCATGAGAATGTCATGCGTGCGAACACGCCCTGGGCGCGGTCATCGCCAAACACTTTTTCCCGGTATTGCACGGATACGTCGACGTACGACTGCGGCGCCTTGTACTTGTCCTCGCGGAACCAATAGCGCACGCCCGTGCCGACACCCAATCCGCCTGCATTATCGGACGAGGTGCGGTTGCGACCCAGCGCATCCACTTCGCTGCGCATCTTCGAGTCGTAATCCACGGCGGCGACCACATGCGGGAACACCACAAGCCTGGAACTGATGCTGTCCATGCGAAAGCTGCGGCCGACCTGCCATTCACTGTTGAAGTAATTGCGCTTGTCCTGCAGGTAACGACCGCCTTCCATATACAACTGCGATGTCCACCAGCTCGGTACATCCACCCGCAGGTCCGTGCCGATACTTGAACCGTAGCCCAGCCGTACCAGCCAGTCGCCGTCGATATTGGAGCTGCCGAGCGCAAAGGTACGTTCCAATGCGCCAATCACGTTGACGCTGCTGAACGGTTTCACCCGCACCCCGAGCGCGCCCTGCAAGGCATCCGCGCCGGTGTCCGCGCTGCTTTCCTTGCTCCACAGCGTATTGGTCACCCGGCCGTACAACTCGACGAAGCGCGCATTGCGATAGCCGAACGGGCGCCAGAACACCTCGGTGCTGTTTTGCACGCTGTCGCTGTTGCTGCTCGGTGCGCCGTTCAGACCGCTTGAAGTGCTGGCACCGCGATAAGTGGTGGTGTTGGTCACGCCCCATTCGCGGGACAGGTCCGACACCGCCCGACGTGTGTCGAACACGTTCTGGTCCGGCATCTGCAGGTCGCCGGTCTGCTGGTAATCCAGCACACGTCGGAAATAGGCAATCGCCTGTGCATCATCCGAGTTGCGCATTGCGCTGTAGGCGGCATCCTGAACTTCTTTTGGCTTGAGCCCGACCTGCCGGTCCACGCGCTTGAACTCGTTCAACGCACCGCGATCATCGCCTGCCTGGCTGAGCAGGTAGGCAAGCTGCACTTCGTCACCCGGTTGCAATTGTCCGGAGTCGCGGGCCTGCTGCATTCGCTGCATGGCCTCTTTGGGTTGTCCCATCGCGGCATAGAGCGAAGCCTGTTCACGCAGAGTCAGATTGCCGACAGCCAGCGCCTGCGCAAAGTCCTGACGTGCTCCGGCGCTGTCGCCCAGTCGCTGGCGCATCTGCCCACGCTGAACGAGCAAGGTCGCGTCGTTGCCATTGAGCGCCAGCGCTTCGGTTGCCGCAGACCGGGCTTCGCCGTATTGCTGTCCGGCAATCAGTGCGCTGACCAGTAGTTTTCGATAGGCCACTTGCTGCGGGAAGCGGCGCACGGCATCACGCGCTTCGCTCAGCGCTGTTTCGTTGTCGCTCCGGGCCAATGCGGCATAGCCTCGAGCAGCCGTATTGACCGCGAGCTGTTCCTCGATAGCCTGCCGACGCCGGGCCAGCGCCGGCTGTGGTCCGACAGCCTGAACGGCATCGTCGATTGCCGCTTGAGCCTCTTCAAGGCGCTGCTGACGTTGCAGTGCTTCGATCAGCATCATGCGGTAATCGAGGCTCTTTGGTGCCTGACTGATGGCCTTGCGGGCATGCTGCGCCGAACCCGCATAGTCTCGGTTGGCGTAGGCGCGCAGGGCGAGACTGCCTTCCAGATATCCGGGTTTCGGCCGTGCGGCAGGGTAGCGCTGCGGATGATCGCGTCGCTCCTTGTCGCGCTCGGCCAGCGCGATCAGCTTGCGCAACTGATCGGCGTCCTCCCGTTGACGCAACGCTTCGCGGGCCTTGGCGATGGCCAGGTCGTAATCCTTGCGGTTGTAGGCGGTGTACGCTTCGTTGGCGACGGCGTAGGCCGGACCGGTCAATGGCAGCGGCAGGATTTCGGCCTGACTGAAAGGTGAGCACAGGCTCATCCCCGTCGTCATCAGCGACAGAATCAAGGGGCGCTTCATAGCGGCTTCTCCGCACGTGCGTCAGTTCGGTAAAGGTCGTGCTGACGTGCCACGGCCTGCTCAATGGTGTCGCGAGGCAGAACGCCGATGTCCACCAAGTAATCACCGATCCGGCCATGGATATGCGGTTTGTAGCCAAGCATGGCCTTGCGGAACACATCGCGGTCCAGCAAGCCCTGCTCGATCAGCAAGTCGCCCAGCAACGGCGTGGCGGCAGGCAAGGGTTGACCGCCGACAGCCTGCAGCAGGCGTAGTTGCGCGACGATCTCGCTTTCACGCGCGATCAGTTGCACAGGCTCTGCGCCCAGTTGTTCGGTGATCTGTTGCAGCCCGTCTTCGGTGAGCGGGCTGGCAACGGCGATTTCCTGCCGCCCCTGAACGATGGCGGACAGCGGTACGGCGCGCCAGCGCAGACAGAACTCGTCTGCGAGGGCCGAATCGACAGCGCGTTTGCTCGCAATGTCGAACACCCGAGGCAGGTCGCTTTGAAAGGCAATCGCTTCGGCCAGGGTTTCATCATCGAGCCAGCCGTGGCTCAGCAGAATTCGGCCCAACGGCAGTTTGCGGGTCTGTTGTTCGACCAGCGCGGTCTGCAGTTTCTCATCGTTGATGGCTTGCCAGGACAGCAGCACGCTGCCCAGCCGACGCGGCGCAATCGCGACCAGGTCGGTGGACGGGAAGTCGTGCATGGTCTTGTCCCAGGCCAGCTTGCGATTGAGCAGCTTGCCCACAAGAAACATCCGCCAGGCCCGCGCCGCAGCCATGAAGTTGACGAAATTGCCGACCACCATGCGCGGCAGCGACAGCAGGCCGTGCTGCCAGCCGTACAGAATCGTCGTGAAATAGAAGCGGTGCACCATGCGCCAGAGCAGCGCGATGCCGTTGGCCACCAGCAGGTATTTGATGACGCCATTGGTTTCGAACGGCGTGGGGAAACTGGTATTCCACAGCCCGCTGGCACGCAACACGATCAGCGCCACCAGTTGCACCAGAATGAGGTAGGCAATGATGCTGATAAACGAGGTCACCACGCCCTTGCGGTCACGAAACAACAGGTAGCGGTTGGCAAGCGAACCGCTCCAGCCCATCTGCTCCCAGCCTTGCAGGCCAATGCCCAGCGTCCAGCGAGCCTTCTGGCGAAATGCGGTGCGAAAGGTGTCCGGGAAAAACTCGCGAACACACAGCGGCATTTCCAGCGTCGATTCATACGGCTTGCGAAACCAGGATTTGCGCAACACGCGAAACTGCACCGGGAAGCGTACGAAAATAGCCTGCATGCCGTACTTTGCCAGACGCGCACCGACGTCGTAGTCCTCGGTCAGGCTTTCGGTATTGAATGGCTGATTCTGGTTTTCGTCGGCCAGCACCATCAAGGCGCGACGCGAAAAACAGGTGCCCACGCCTGCGGACGGCACGGTATCGGTCATGCTTTCACGCACCACCAGATCCTTGCCGTGCCACTCGGCGAACTCATCCATATAAGTGCCGGCCACCCATTCGTACCAGTTGCGTTCAAGGGACACGACCGGCAACTGGATCATGTCCTTGCGCGGCAGCAGGTAGTTGAACAGGCGCAGCTCCAGCGGGTGCAGCACGTCTTCGCTGTCATGCAGTATGGTCCCGGCGAACTGCATGGCATGGGTTTTCTCGTAGAGAAAGATCGCCTGGATCACCCAGTTCAGGCAGTCAGCCTTGCAGGTCGGGCCGTCATGAGGCACTTCAACGCGGTGCAACTGCTTGTAGCGACGGCGCATGCGCTCCACCTCATCGATGGTGCGCTGGTCGTTGATGTAGGTGCCGACGAACACGACGTAGTTCTGGTAGTCGAGGGTCGACACCATGTTCTCGATCATCGGCGCAATAACGTCGTATTCCAGCCACGCCGGAACCATGATGGCCAACGGCTGTTCGTCGCGGGCCATCAACTGCTCGGCAGTCAGTGGCCGGTAGCGGCGTTCGGCGGTGAATTTGCGGTACAGCCGTCTGGCCCAGTACCAGACGTCGATGATCAGGTCATCGATGCTTGAGACCAGAATGATCAGGCCGACGACGATGGTCGCGACTTCCAGTACGCTGTAGTAATGGGCCAACCAGTACGGCCAATAAAGCGACGTCATTGGGGCGTCCCGTTACGAGCGATTGCGACGGGCGCGACGGCCAGCCAGCAACAGCAGAAGAAACACCACGATTGCGCCGGGAATCAGCCACAGCAGCGAAGGCTTGCGCCACGCGTCGAGTCCGGTGGGCTCGTTGTCGTCGATCATCTGGCTGCCGGTCGGGTCCTTGGTATCGAATGTCACCAGCGAACCGCCGTCAGCCAGCAATGTGGCGTTACCGCGCTCCAGCACTAGCGGACGGGTGAAGTCAGGCGCCTGACCTCCCAGCGTGCGGTAGACCATGCCGCGCTGGCTGCCAGCTTCGACCACCTGCAACGATGCCATGTGGTTGAGCGTTTTGAGGTCCAGCAGCGTTTGTTCCTTGTGGTTGATCAGCAGGTGCCCATCGTTGCCGACCTTGACCGACTCAGTGCCGTCTTTGACCGGCAGGTCGAAAGCCAGGAATGCTTTTTCCGGGACCACTGCAACACTGATGTCGTCGCTGACACTGAGCTGCGCACGCAGTGGCGACACGCCCGAGGCGCTGGCAACGTGGATGACCTGCGGCAGGCTGTCAGCCGGACGGTCGAGCCAGGTATTCGGAACCATCACCTGAGTGCTGGCGGCAAAACGTGCGGCCATGCCGGAGAAATCATCGCCGGGCGTCACCTTGTCGATGACCACATGACTGGTGGGCAAAACCGAGATCGGGAACGCCTGCGGCGTCTCCAGGCACTGATTGCTCACCGGCTGACGCTGGAAGGAAACGCGCAGGGTGTTCTGTGCCGCCAACGCGTACTGCGGAATGCGCGCTTCGATGCGCTCTTTGCGACCATCGGCATTCAACTGCATGGCACCGATCAGATAGTCATTGAGAAACAGCGTGGCAACCGGCGGTGTGCCTGAAGCGCCCGGCGCTGCGGCGACATCGATCATGGCGGTCACGGGGACGCGACCGTCGTAGGCCACGCTGCCCAGCGGGAACGAAGCGCTCCAGTCGGTCTTGGCCAGTACGTCTACCGTGCCCGGGCGACCACCCAGACGCGTCAAGGCCACGCGACCGTCTTCACTGAGGGGCATGGCGGTTTCTTCGCCAATCGACAACTGGCGAGTGAGCGCCAGTTTGTTCCAGGCCGAGCTGAACAGACCGATGGCTTTGACAGCTGAGTCGGGTTTGATCATCACCAGGGCGCGGTTGCCAAGCATCGCCAGGCTGACATCGCTGCCGGCGTCGGTGGCCTGGGTTTTTCTGCCCTGACGTTCACGCCATTGGCTCAGCGCGCTGGCTGCCGAAGCGTCGAGCCCCTGCACCTGTTCCTGCAAGGCGTTCAGCGAATCGTCGATGGCCTTGAGCAATTGCGAGTCATTAATGGCCAGATCGGCCTGCAACGTCGGGGTCTGACCCAGCATCAGCAAGGCGCCGATTTCTGCCTGATTTTTCAACGTATACTGGCTCTGACCGTCCAGACTGGCAAACGCCGGGATCTGCTTCAGTTCGGCAGGCACACGCAGACCGCTCAGATCCACACTGTCCTGAACGACCGGGAACGGCAGAATCCGTGCCTGTTTGCCGATACGTTCAAGCGCTACACCCAGACGCCACGCGGCATCGTAACTGGCGCTGGACAGTTTGCCGGGCGCGACGAGAAGGCCGGGTTTGCCGGGCAGTGCATTCCACGCCGCGCCGACATCCTGCAACTGACTGGCGTCATAGCTGTAGGTCAGGCGCGTGTGGGGATCGATGCGCAGTACGTTGCCGATAGCGCGTTGATCTTCGCAAAGCGTCTTCGAGATCACCGAAGACCAGGCAACGCCCAATCTTACCGATCCGGTCTCCCGCGCCGCTTTGTCCACACCCAATGTCGCACTGGCATTGCCTTGCTCTTCGTTGAGGCCCAGCGCCCGCACCGGATAACCATCCAGCGACAGCAGCAACGTGTTACGACCTGCTTCGCCGTTCAGGTAGCTGGCATCGAAATTCAGGGTCGCATCTGTCAGCGTCACGTTGGCAGGCACCGGCAGGTACAACTCGCGACGGGCGTCGGTGGCGTTGAGGATGATCGGACGGTCGATCCCCAATTCCCTCAGTTCAATCACGCGCTCCTGTCGGGCGTCCTGAGTGATACGGTTGATCGCCTGCGTCAGCGGGCTTTCGGCAGCCAGCGCAAGGGGGGGCATCAGAGCCAGCAGGCTCATCCCGCAGGCAAGGGCGTTCAACGCGCCCGTGTTCACGGTAACGGAAGATTTCATCAGGCAGATCTCTTGGAGGCTCGAGGCCGTTGGGTCTTGGTGCGGAGCGGGTCCGCGAAACTGTTTTCATGGGCACCCGGCCTGGGCCGGGTGCCTTGGAAGGTGTTCGGGTTTGTTGTCGCGGATGCGTGCCTGCGTCAGCGAGCCATGGCATGCAGCGGTTCAGGCTGAGGCACGGACGGCGGCGCAATTTCGATCTGATCCGGACGTCGACGCGGCAACTCGACGACAAACTCATCGATCGGGCGACCCATCAGCACATCGACGATGCGCGCGCTGGCCTTGCCATCGCCATAAGGGTTGGCGGCGCGCGACGCGCTCTGCCAGAGCTGCTCGTCGTCGAACAACGCGCCGACGCCCTGAATGATCGCCTCGGCTTCGGTGCCCACCAGGCGCACTGTGCCTGCGGCCACAGCTTCGGGACGCTCGGTCACGTCACGCATTACCAGCACCGGTTTGCCGAGCGACGGCGCTTCTTCCTGTACTCCGCCGGAGTCGGTGAGAATCACATGAGCGCGCTGCATGAGGCGCACGAACGACAGGTAATCCAGCGGTTTGATCAGGTGCACGTTGGGCATGTCACCCAAGTGCTCTGTCACCGGTCCCAGCACATTGGGGTTCAAATGCACGGGGTAGACGATCTGTATGTCGTCGCGCCTGGCGAGTGCGTGCAGCGCCTTGCAGATGTTCAGGAAGCCGTCGCCAAAGTTCTCGCGGCGATGACCTGTGACCACCAGAACCTTTCGCTCAGGCACCAGAAAGGAAAACTGACGGTCGAGCGCATGGCGCAGTTGACGATTGGAGTCGATGCGCTGTGCGGTCATCTGCAAGGCGTCGATCACGGTATTGCCCGTCACGAAGGACACACCCTGAAGGCGCTCGCCCAAAACGTTGCGGCGGGACTCGGCAGTCGGCGTGAACAGGTGATCGGAAATCAGATCGATGCAGCGACGGTTCATCTCTTCCGGCCAGGGCTGACGAATATCCCCGGTGCGCAGGCCCGCTTCGACGTGGCCGATAGGGATCTGCCGGTGAAACGCGGACATCGCCGCGACCATCGCCGATGTGGTATCGCCGTGGACGAGCACCTTGTCGGGTTTCATCTCGTCCAGAATCGGATCGATGGCTGCGTATAACGCAGCGGTCAGAGAGTTCAGCGTCTGATGGGGGCGCATCACGTCGAGGCTGTAATCGGCTTTGAGCTCAAACATGTCGAGCACCTGTTGCAGCATGCTCTGGTGCTGTCCGGTAATGCAGATTCTCGAGTCGATACCCGGTTCCGCAGCAAGGGCCCTGACCAGAGGTGCCATCTTGATAGCCTCCGGACGAGTGCCGAAAATAGACAGAATTTTCATTCTGGCGTGCTGAGTAGCCATTGATTTCCTCCCGCCCGTCTGTAGGCGTCGCACAGCAGTTGACCTGAGCTGTGAGCAGCTCAAGTAACCAGCGAGGTATATGATTTTTTTCGGGCGGGTGGGATCGGAGTGGATGACTCGATGTTCACTTCAATGTGAGAAAACGTTATGCCTTGATACCCGGATTTGCGACGATTATTAGCAGATGATATTAATAATGCCAAACTTTTTTTAAGTATTTTACACAGGGAATAACAGGCGGAACTTTGTTTTTGAAAGCCGGTCGGTTAAGGGTTTATTGTTTGTGAAGGAGGCTTTCGTCCAGCAAATCAGGGGTGTTGAAGGGCGATGTGTAGCGAAAGATTGAACTTTTCAAACGCCGCTATAAAGCGTGTTGAATCTCGGTTTTAAATGAGGTTTTTCAAGGTATCATTTTCCTGACGCCTGATTAATGACAGTGGCGAATACCACAGTTCATAAAAATGACGTAATTATAATGACGGTGTGGCAGGGCATTGGAAGTTGATCGTTTGCGATACGGCTGGAGAGGGCTATATGTTGTCCGTCAGGCGACATTCCTTATGCAAAGTAGTACATGAATATGCAAAGTGTGCACGCCATATACTGTCGCATTAACGAAAATGAGCCGCGGCCAGCTCGGATGAAACAGCCGCGGGGCTCTGAGGTGAAAGCCTGATATGAATCAGCTGTCCGCGTCCGCAGCGGAAGGTTCGGACAGCTCGCTCAGGGCTGAGGCGTTGTTCTTGAATGCGGCAGCGAACACGGCACGATTCTTCGCCATGTAGATGCTCGCGTCCTCTGCGTGCTTCTCGGAAAGACCCGGTACGTTCTTGACCAGGACGTCAGTGAGAAGCTCGGCCAACTCGAGCATTTGATCGTGCGCATCGGCGAGTTTACGGTCCACGAAAGTAGTCTCCAGATCGCGGGTACTGCGGTAAAGGGTTTCAACAGCCATTTTGGCCTCGTCGTCATATCCAGTGTGGAAGGGCTGGCCCCGGTGCGCGTTGACCGGGGTGGTGCAACAGACAGTGATCCTAATGGCAGACGTTACAGTTGCCACATCACATGCCTTGTGTGTGAAACAAGCCATTACTGTATCTTTATACAGTGTCTAGCATAAGCCAGGCAACCCCTGCCTGGATAGTGGCCTTCACGCATCTTTTTTCTTGTGCAGATGTGTCTTGCGACAACCCGTCGCGCTCTCAACCATAGCCTATGGCCCTGTTCCTGCTTTAAAAAGCACGCCACACAGTGCGTCACACGCAAACCGCATCATCCGATCCAGTCCGGATCGTTATAAACGAAGGTTCAGAGGTCGAGAGTCATGGGAAACAAATGGGCGGAAAAAATGCGCCAGCGCGTGCACGCGCAAGCCGAATCACTGGGCAATCTCTGCGTCGAGAGCTTTCACTTCCTGGCACTGTTCGCCATTGGTGCCATTACGGCATGGGCTTCGGTGGTGGCGTTTCTCGGGATGGTCGAGAAGGGCAACGTCACGGTCGATGACATTCTGCTGCTGTTCATCTACCTGGAACTGGGCGCGATGACGGGGATTTATTTCAAGACCAATCACATGCCGGTGCGTTTTTTGATCTACGTAGCGATCACCGCATTGACACGCCTGCTGATCTCGGACGTCTCGCACCACAACCCGCCTGATCTGGGCATCATTTACCTGTGTGGAGGAATTCTGTTGCTGGCGTTTGCGATCCTGGTCGTGCGCTATGCGTCGTACAAATACCCGTCGGCCAAGATTCCCGACTCATCCAGCCCGGTAAAGGGCGCGGTGACTGAAGAGAAGGGCGAGATCTGAACTACGATGAGGGTCGTGCCAATGCAGAGTATTGGCACGATCCTGTTCCTGCAGGTATGTAGCGTTCAGTGTCAGATCTGCCACCGATCAGTTGACCCACACTCCGGCATGCCAATGCCATCCATCACTCGCGCTTTCCCAGTGCGGGTGCACATAGCGATAGCCCGGTCGCTCCGCTACCCAATGGCCGTGAACCGGCACATATCGTCCGTCACTCCAGTGCCAGTAGCCGCGTGACCAGACATACCCCGGACGAGGTGCAGGTTCCACCTCGATCACCCGCTCGGGAGGCGGCTGAGGCGCGATTACTTCAACATACTCATGGGGCGGCGGTCGTCGTTCATGGACGATTCGCTCTTCGACACAGCCGGATGCCACTACCAATGTCGCAACCAATATCCCGTAACGTAAGAACATGTTGCCTCCTCGGAATGCTCCGCAGGTGGAATGCAGCAGAGGCCAGTGCCGGGCTGCTTGCATGTCAGTGCGCAGGGATATTTGTAACAGTTTGAATCTGTACTTCGCCTGAACCTGCTGTAGGGCAAGATGGTTAAAAAAGCGCAGAGACGTGGCCTGTGTCCTACGACCTTCACTCCAAACGCCTATGTATGTGCTGATGCGAGAAGCGTTTTACGGTGTGACTTGGCGTAATCCCATCTTCCAGTGACGGCGTTTAACGCCGTTGAGGGGGGGCTTTCGATGGTGAGCAATCCCTTCTGACCCGATGCCTTAAACCGTGAGGTACCTCCCGATTGGCCTCTGTTCATCACTAATACATGTCCATTAGGCTTGCCCTTTCACTAATCCAAGGCAGGGAGCCTGTATGTCATTTGATGCATTCATGAAGGTGGATGGAGTCGAGGGTGAGTCGTTGGACGCTGACCATAAGGGATGGGTCGAGCTATTGTCCTACCATTACGACGCGACTCAGTCGATCAGCCAGACGGCGAGTTCGAGTGGTGGCGCGTCGGCGGGAGGAGTGAGCCTGGGCGACTTTCAGATCAGTAAATATGTTGATCGAGCCACACCCAAACTGTTCGAGCTTTGCTGTCGCGGGTCGCATATCAAGACGGTCACTGTGCGCATTCATCGGGCCGGCGCCGAGAAATTCAAATACATGGACATCGTGCTCGAAGAAGTGCTGATCGCGACCGTGAGCGGTCAGGGCGCCGAGCAGGGTGGCTTCCCGGTGGAAGTCATCACGCTGAACTATGGCCGGATAAAATTCGAATATTCCCAGCAGCGGCGTGCAGACGGCGGCAGCGCGGGAATAGTCTCTGGAGGCTGGGACCGAATCGCCAACAAGCCATTCGCATAAGGACGCTCTCATGCGAGATGACGGAGAGTTCCGTGTAGCGTTGAGCTTTGCACAAATGGCCGCGATCCTGACCCAGGAATCCTTATCACCGGCCGAGATAATGTCCAATCGAATATTCGGCAGTCTTCGACTGGTCGGCGGCATCATCGAATTGGCAGGTTCTGGCGTGCTGTGCGCCATTCCCGAACCCACCATGATCAGCAAGCTTGGTTGCGTGGCCATGGGCGTGCATGCGTCTGATCAGCTCTCGGCAGGCATGACCCAACTGGTGACCGGCAAAGAAACGGATTCGTTTTCGTTCAAGGCTGGCGCATCGGTTGCGCAATCGCTTGGCGCGTCGCACGCAACCGGTCAGGTCATTGGTCTGGCGACCGAGTTTGCGGTGCCGATGTCGACGGCTTCGATGTATAACGCGTTTAGAGTGTCGTCTGTAAAAGCAGGTAAATTCACTGTTGTGGTAAACGAAAAGCCAGCCAATATTAAGTCTGCTGGGGGAGGGCATATAGTTGCAAGGCATGTCGAAAAAGACATTATTTTTTTAAGGCGACGGTTTAACTCGAAAAAAGTTCATGTCTCGTCGACGTTTCATGATCTTGCAACGGCTGAATGGGCCGTGAGTCAGGCGTTGATGAAGAACACGCTAAAGATATTGATGTGTTCTAAAGCTAAGCTGTTGCTTAAGCATAATCAGTACGTGTTTGACGTGCCGCTAGGAAAGACGATTGGCTGGGGAATAACTCGTGAGGCGCAAGATAAAATTATTTATATGCAAAAGGTTAAGGTGGTCATAAAATTTGAAGAGTTTAATCATATGCCTTATTATATAATTACTGCGCACCCTTGTTTGTAAGGGTTATATGAGCGACTTATTTTTTCTTGGTTGATTTCATAGTTGAGTTCGGTTTTTGGGGGGGCGACTATGAAAAGACTGAGCACAGTCCTTTAGGTTTGGAGCAGGTAGTGAAAAGATATGTGGGTGAGCGAAATATTTTAAGTGTGCTCGGAAAGACCTGGTGGTCATAAATTATTATTTGAAATTTTTGCCTGAATTGTTCAAAAGAGCGCTTAACTACAAGGGTATATAGGTCATGGAAGAGAACCTCGAAGAAAGCATCGTACGCATGGTGAGTACTTTTCACGATTTGGAAACAGCGGAGTGGGCGGTTAGACAACTGCTTGACCGCCACCACACCCAGATAGTGTTATATTCAAAGTTCAGGGAATGGTTTAATGGGATAAAAAACAAGCAATTCGAAGCATCGCTGGATCGCTCCATTGGATGGGGCATCTTTCATGACGCACAAGACGATGTTGTGCAGATGTCTACCGTCAGAGTGGTGATTCGGTTCGTTGAATATAATCATATGCCGTACTATATTTTAACGTCGTTCCCTTCTTGCGAAGTGGGTGCTATGAAGTACAGGGCATTGACGGATTTTCTTTATGATGCCGGTTCGGGGGTTGGAGCATTTCTAAGTGATGAGGAAAAAGAGGGTTGCACGCCAATGAGGCTGGATGAAATAGTCAGTACCTACCTGGATGAGCGAAATTTTCTGGCGTCTTATTTTCTTGGCAAAGATATTAAGAAATACATTAGAACTTATATGTCACGCGAAGGGTTGGACTATGCAGATCCACCGTTCGATCAAGACACCTCTTTTCCTGAAGCGTATTTTGAAGGCGACCTGTATAGCTTCCTGAGCAACGTGCTTGACCTGCTCGACAAAGAAAGGAGTCGCCGGTGGCGTAGGTTTTTCAGGCGGTCTTGATAGTCATGTGCCTCATGCGCTCCCGATTATTCAGAAGATACGTCTCAAATCAGAATGGCATCGCAAGGATGCCGTCCCATCAAACCCCCGCCGCCAGATTCGGCCGCTTTCGCTGCCACTCGTCATTGGACGGCGCACCTGGCTGCCGAAGGGCGGCGCCATCTGTCATTGCAGCCAGAATCTTGATTGCGCTGTCGCCACGTTCGATGGCGATGCCGAACTGCACGCTTTCTATCAGGCGGCGCAGGCGTTCCGGGTCGTTACGTTGAGCGGCGCTGATCAGGCGCTTGGCGACGACGCCACGTTCGTTGGAGAGCGTCAGCATGATGCTGCCGTCCAGCCCTTGAATACTCAGATTCACCCGATAGTCCGGATGGAAAGTGTCCGTGATCATCTGAAAAGGATTGTCCATATCATTTACCTGCTCAATGGTTCTGCATAAGTTGACCGGGTTTAAGTCCTTTTGGTTCTCAGCGGCCGATCAGTGGCTTGGCCGTGGCGTGGGTGTCGCCATCAGTGCGTTGCACGGTTCGGGCCATTTTTCAGGAGTGGCCTTTTGGAGCACGCAGGATAGGTCGCCGCCAGCGCTGTATTTCGCAGGTAGTGGGTACATGAACAGGTTGTCGATGGCGATGGCGCACAGCTCACGAACGACGGCTTCAGGCCTGCCTCGCGCACTGACTGGCGGGTGATTTACACAAGACAGATTCTACGGATTGTCAGACATTCAGACGCTTTCCTTTTCCGGTCAGACATTCGCATTTGCGGGATAAAAACCTCGTTTGGAGGTGTTCCGAAAATCACGATGTCAGGTGTCCTGTACGGCCGTTGAAGGAGGGTGGGATGCATGCTGTTCGAGTGATCATGCGATGTCGGAAGGCAGGTTAACGGCCTCCGTTTTTGCTCACAGAAGAAATGGAAATGGCGCTCGATATTGGTTTGTCACTGGATGTTAAATTCGATGGACGGCACCGAGACGTCGAGCTGCAGCGTCGCGAAGCGTGTCCCGGGTGATACAAAGCTGTGCGCCGGGCGTTTGTGGTGCGCACCGATCAGTCGCAGGGTGAATCACTTTTCAACACTTTTGACTGACCTGCATGCGCATCACGAAAAAGGGCGAACCCTCGCAGGTTCGCCCTTTTTGTCTATCGTGAAACCTGTTCATGCAGCGAGTCGGAATCAGCTCAAACGAGCGGCTTCTTTCTCCTGCTCTTTCTCCAGAAATTCCTCTTCAAGCAACGCGTCCGGACTGATCGAATCCTCATCCTGCTCGGTCAGGACGGGCGCTGCGCCGCGCTTGCCGCGCAGTTTTCCGAACAAATGCTCAAGGGCGTGATCGAGTTTTACCGCCGCGCCATCCACAGCCTGATCTACCGTATCGGCCTTGTGGGAAACAGAAATAGGTTGGTGTCCTTTTGGCCGGGCTTCCATCTGGCATTTGATGTCATGCGGGCCTGGCTTGTCGCCGTTTTCATCGCGGATATGGACTTCCACGCGAGTCAGGTATTCGTCGTAGTGTTCGAGCGTGCTTTCAACGGTGGTACGAACCCACTCCTCCAGTCGGATACTGCTTTCGATGTGATTATCGCTATTGACCTGGATTTGCATAGTTAATCCTTATTAGGGCTTGCTCGTGTGAGCCTGGACTGCGCGATGACTCGCGGTTTCGTTTGCGCTCATTCACAGTGTTGGCGGCAATGGCCCAACAATTCAACCCCAATATGGAAGAAATATTTCGCAGTAGAAAAAAACAGGAATTGTTTGAACGAAAATTCCGCACAGGGACGCTCTGGATTTCCTACCGGCTTGTCTGTAACGGGAATGATGTCGGGATACTGACCGTTGATCGAATGGGATGATCGTTCCCACGCTCCGGCGTGGTAACGCCGCTCAGGAGGCTCTCGAATGTGACGCAGAGCGTAACGGGATGCATGCCCACGCAGAGCATGGGCACGATCAGTCAGCGAGCAATCACATCAGAAAAATTGCATCAAAAGGCAACCGAGGTCTGTACGTACAGCGTGCGCGGCTCACCCACGTATTTGCCGCGGTTGTTGTCATCGAAGGAGCGTGTGTAGTACTGGCGGTTGAAAATGTTCTTCACACCGACTGCTACGTTCAGGTCGGACAACTGAGGGCCGAAGTCGTAGCCGGCGCGGGTGCTGAACAGCATGTAGCCAGGAATGCGTCCGGTGCTGCCGTCGGCGCTTTCGGCCGAGGTGTTGGCGTTGTCGGCGAACTGGTCACTCTGGAACGAGCTGTCCAGGTTCAGCTTCCACGGGCCTTCGGTGTAGCTGACGCCCATCGTGCCTTTGTGTTTCGAGGAAAACGGCACGCGGTTGCCTTTGTTCGGGCCGTCCTCGCGGATTGTGGCGTCAACGAACGCATAGGTCGCGTATACGTCGTAACCCGCCAGTGCCGGGCTCAGACCTTCCAGCGCATAGTTGATGCTGGTCTCGATGCCCTGATGGCGTGTCTCGCCGCGGGCTATGACGGTGTCGTTGGTCTGGTTGCTGTCGTACTGGTTGTCGAAATTGATCAGAAACGCCCCAATCTCGGCGCGCAGATTGCCATTGTCGTAGCGCGTGCCCAGCTCCCAGGTCCTTGCCTTCTCCGGCTTCACTTCGCCACCGGTCACACGGTTGGGCATCTGGCTGTACTGCACACTGCCAAACGAGCCTTCGGTGTTGGCGTACAGGTTCCAGGTATCAGTCAGGTGATAAAGCACGTTCAACGCAGGCAGCGCAGTGTTGTAGTCGCCCTGGTATTTGACGTTGCTCAGGTTGTTGTTTTGCGCAGTGTCGATCATCTCGTAGCGAATGCCAGGCGTGATGGTCCACTTGCCGATGTCGATCCGGTCATCGATGTAGAACGCATGAGCCTCGGTCGATCCACGGGTATCGCGGTCGTTGCGGCTGGCGGTAGTCGGCAGTTGGCCGGTCACAGGCTCGCGGTAGCGCAGTTCATGACCGGCTTCGTTCACGTAGCGATACCCGACGCCCACTTCGTGCCAGGTTTCACCCAAGGCAAAACCTTGTGAGAAACGCGTTTCCAGACCGCGTACCCAGTATTCGCGCGGCGACAGGGACACGAAACTGCCTTGGTCCAGGTAACCGCTGCGCAGGGTTTTGGTGAAGAAGGTGTTGGCGGTGAAGACGCGGGCGTCCTGCTCGTAGCGATAGCCGAAATTGAACAGGGTGCGACGGCCCCAGAACTTGTCCTTCAGACGAGTCGACTGGTACGGATCGGCATCGTAGTCCGCGACGCTCAGGCCGCCGGGCATCTCGGCTTCGCCGTCGTAGTACTGGGCCATGGCGTTGAGGCTGTTGGCGTCGTCGATCTGGTATTTGCCCTTGAGGATCAGGTCATCGATCTGCGTGTCACTGTGCTCGCGCCAGTCGCCGCCGCGCACGCCGGAATACAGAATCGCGCCGCCCAGGCCATTCTCAGCGGTGCCGCCTGCGAGTAGGTTGCCAGTGGTCTTGAAGCCGTCATGGCTGGAAGACGGGCTGGTTTCGGTCTGGATGCCGCCTTTGAGTGTCGGCTCGTCGGGGATGGCGCGGGTCACGAAGTTGACGATACCGCCAACGTTCTGTGGGCCATAACGCACTGCGCCGCCGCCGCGCACCACGTCCACGGCGTCCATGTTGCCCATGCTGATGGGGGCAAACGACAGCTGCGGCTGACCATAAGGTGCGAACGGCACCGGGATGCCATCCATCAACACGGTAGAGCGCGACGCCAGACGCGGGTTCAGGCCGCGAATGCCGAAGTTCAGCGCCATGTCGTGGCTGCCAGTGCCGTTGTTGTCCGGGGCATTCACGCCGGGGATGCGGTTCAGCACATCACGCGCGGAGGTCGCGCCGACACGCTCGAATTCTTCGCGGCGAATCACGTCGCGTGCGCCAGGGTGTTCGAACACGTTGGTCTGCTGCGCCTCGCCCAGCCAGTCACCGACGACCGTTGAAACACCCAGTTCGATGGGGGCACCAGCGACATTGGCCGATTGCACGGTAAAGCCATTATTGCCATCGACCACGGCTTGCAGGCCTGTGCCTTCGAGCAGTGCTGCAAGACCTTGCTCGGGCGTGTATTGACCTTCGAGACCACGGCTTTTCAGACCGCTGGTGATCTGCGAACCATAGGAAATCAGCACGCCTGCTTCCCGACCAAATTGGCTCAACGCCGTTTCCAGCTCGCTAGGTGCGATGTGGTAAACCTTGGGTGCTGCCTCTGCTGCGCAGGCCATCGACAGGCCGCCCATCGAAAGGCTGGCGCCGAAAATGACATGGCGCAACGTGCGCACCAACGGAGAGAGTTGGGTAGGGCGGGCTGACATGCGGGAGTCCTCGACCGAAGATTGGAATGCTTTCCCTGTCTGTCACGCGAGGATCCGGAAACGGCTCACGTATTTTGAAATATTTAGTGTGGACGCGCACTTGTGCAGAACGATGAGCGCGCTGGAGCGTGGGAACGATGGGTATAGGCTGATCATGCGCTCAGGGATTCAAACCCGCGCCTGCACGTTTATCCAGTACCGGGTGAAGCGTTGCACGCGCACGGGCAGGGCGAGCTCCAGCATGTCGAGGATGCGTTCGCTGTCAGCCAGCGGGTAGCTGCCGGAGATCAACAGGTTGGCCACTTTCGCATCGCAGCTCAGACGGCCGCGACGGTAACGCCCCAGCTCATCAAGAAAATCGGTCAGCTTCATACGTGACGCGACCAGCATGCCGTCAGCCCAGGCGCCGCTGGTGGCATCCACAGGTCGGACGCTGTCCCAGGCGTTGCGGCTGAACGTTATCTGCTGCTGCGCCTGCAAGGTCAACCCCGAACCTGCGTGCTCACCGGGAGCCAGTTCGACCGCTCCGGCGAACACCGCCAGTTGCGTGCGCCCATTGAGCTGACGAAGGTTGAAACGACTGCTGCCGGTCGTCACCTTCACGGAGCCCTCTGCGGTCAGCAGGTTTAGCGGCCGGGTATCGGCTGAGGCAGTCATCAGAATTTCTCCCGACAACAGCCGAATCAGTCGCTGCTGTGCATCGAAGTTCACATCCACGGCGCTGGCGGTGTTCAGTTGAATCTGGCTGCCGTCGCTCAAGGCCACCTTGCGCTGTTCACCCACGCCGCTGTTGTAGTCGGCCAGCAAGGGTTGCAGCGCGATCTGATCACGCAGGCTCCAGCCCGCGACTGAACCCGCGCCCAGCAGCAACAGCAATTTGAGCGCATGGCGTCGGCTGCCGGACTTCGGTGCACCTAGCGCCGCGTGTGCGAGTGGCGATGACAGGCCGCTCAGGCGTTGATTGACCCGCTGGATGTGCGCCCATGCGCGTTGATGCTCGGCGTTCCCGTTGAGCCACAGCTGCCAGGCCTTCTGGCGACCTGCAGTCAGCGAACCTTCCTGCATTTCCAGCAGCCAGCCGACTGCCTGTTGCGCGACCGCAGGCGAAATGTCGGACTTGTTCAAGGATTCGCTGTTCAGGTTCATAGGGCGAAGTAGCAGCGCAGGGCGGCCTTGTTCAGATGACGTTTGACCGTTGCGATGGAAATGTTCAGCGCGCTGGCGATTTCGCCATGGCTCAGGCCGTCCACCTGCGACATCAGGAATGCGCTCTTCACCGGGCCAGGAAGGCCATCCAGCAATTGATCCAGTTCCACCAGCGTTTCGAGAATGATCGCGCGCTCTTCTTCCGACGGCGCCACGCTCTCGGGCAGTTCGGTCAGCGCCTGATAATAGGCGCGTTCCAGATCCTGACGTCGGTAGTGATTACACAGCACGCGTCGAGCGATGGTGGTCAGGAAGGCGCGCGGCTCGACGATCTGTTGCGTGTCGCGCGCGCCCAGTACCTTGATGAATGTGTCCTGCGCCAGATCCGCCGCGCTGTGGGGACAGCCGAGCCTGCGCCGCAACCAGCCCGTCAGCCAGGCGTTATGCGCCCGAAACAGGCCGTCGACGGTGTGAGTGATAGCAGGGTGGGCGCTGTGCATCACGAAAGCAATCCAGAGGATTCATGGGTGGCGTGGATTCTGTCAGACTCTTTTGCGTATGAGAATATTTATCATTAATATTGCGCTTCATTCGTCGGTTTGGCGGCGAATCTAGACCCGGCTGGCGTCATGACCCGCTTCCCGCCGTTTAATGTACCGAACGAAGACGCTCCAATGGATGGCTCATCTGCCGCAACCACTCCTGTGGTCAAGAAGCGAACCCCCAAGCCCCAAGGCGTGACCATCGCCTATCGACTGGCCGTGACCTCGCGGGCGCTCGCTGCCATCTTTGCCGGTTACCTGCTGGCTTCGATTACCAGCATCTGCATCGCGCAATGGTTGCCGCTTCCCCGTGCCGAAGCGGTGGTAACGGCAATGATGCTGTCCTTCCTCGTCTATCTGGTCGCTGTACTCTGGTGTTTCGCCTGTCGGACAGCGTTGCAGGCATGGGTCGGGGTGTTGGCGCCCTGCGCTGTGCTCGGTGTGGCTTACGCCTTCAGCGGGTGGTTGTCATGAAAGAGGGTTTCCGCCAGGCGATGGCTTGGCTGCACACCTGGATCGGCCTGCTGTTCGGCTGGTTGTTGTTCGCGATTTTCCTGACCGGCACGCTTTCGTATTTCAAGGACGAGATCACCCAGTGGATGCAGCCGGAGATTCCCGCCCGCACCCTTGATGCCGGCGCCAGCGTGCAGATGGCCCAGAACTATCTGCAAATCCATGCCGCCGGTGCAACGCGCTGGTTCATCAGCCTGCCTGATGAGCGCACGCCGGCGCTGTCGGTGGGCTGGTTGCCCGAGGGCAAGGCGGGTCAGCGCAACAATTTCGTGCGCAAGCTGCTCGACCCGCAGACCGGTGTCGAGGTGCAGGCGCGTGAGACGCGTGGCGGAGATTTCTTCTACCGCTTCCACTATCAGCTACAGATGCCCTATCCATGGGGCCGTTGGCTGGCGACCACCGCCGCGATGGTGATGTTCGTCGCGCTGATCACCGGCATCATCATTCACAAGAAAGTCTTCAAGGAGTTCTTCACCTTCCGCCCCCGCAAGGGCCAGCGCTCCTGGCTCGATGGGCATAACGCACTGGGCATACTGGTGCTGCCGTTTCATCTGATGATCACCTACAGCAGTCTGGTGATCTTCATGTCGATGGTCATGCCGGCCAGCATCCTGACCGCCTACGGCAATGTTCAGACGTTCTATAGCGAAGCGTTTCCCACTTCTCGGGCCGTCAAGGCCGAGGGCAAACCCGCGCCTTTGATTGCGCTGGCGCCTCTGGTCAAGACTGCGACCGAGCGCTGGGAAAGCGGCCATGTAGGGCGGGTGATCGTGAATAACCCGGGCGATGCGGCAGCGTCGGTTCTGCTGACCCGCGATGACAAGGGCAGCATCGTCCTGGAGCGTGGTGGTGCGTTGACCTTCAACGGCGTCAGCGGCGAGTTGCAGGACGAAGTGCCGGAACGGCCAATGGCGCTGCAGGTTTCCGGCGCGATGTACGGCCTGCATGTCGGCCATTTTGCCGAGCCACTGTTGCGCTGGCTGTACTTCATTTTCGGCATCGCAGGCACTGCCATGATCGGCACGGGACTGGTGATGTGGCTGGGCAAGCGTCAACTCAAGCACGCCAGAAGCGGCGTGTTGCCGCTGGAACTGAGGCTGGTGGACGTGTTGAACATCGCCAGTATGTCCGGCCTGCTTATCGCCGTGGCTGCATTTTTCTGGGCCAACCGCGTGATACCCGCAGGATTGGCCGGGCGTGCGGATTGGGAAGTCAGTGTGTTTTTCAGTGTCTGGGGCGTGTCCGTGCTGCATGCGTTGGTACGTCGAGGGCGCAGCGCATGGCGTGAGCAGTTGTGGTTGGGTGCATTTCTGTTTACCGCATTGCCGCTGCTGGATCTGCTGACCAGCGGGCGCTATCTGATGGATTCGCTTGCGTCAGGTCACTGGGTGCTCGCAGCCTTTGACCTGACGGTGCTTGCGACCGGTCTGTTTCTGGGCTGGACGGCGACGAAATTCACGTCATCACCCGCCAGCAAGGTACTGCGTCCCGACAGCACTCCGCTGCAGGCCGGCCCGCAGGAGGCGAACTGATGCTGTTCGCGGCTTTGTTGTGCTATCTGGGCTTTGTGGCGCTCTGCCTGTCCATGCCGCGTCATTACGTTGAGCTGTGCAAGGGGCCGCTTACCGAGCGTCGTCGGCTGAACTTCAAACTCATCGGCTGGGGTGCGCTGCTGGTTTCGCCCTGGTCTGCGGTGAACGCCGACGGCTGGGCAATCGGCCTGGTGCAGTGGTTTGCGGTGTTGATGGCCAGCGCTGTGCTGCTGGTTTCGCTGATGCCCTTTCGGCCGCGCTGGGTATTGATGTTGTTCGGTTTCGCGCTGCTGTTCAGCCCGCTGGCCGCGCTCGATCAGATGTTCTAAATCGCCGTGAGGGCTACGCGGTATTCGCCGGGTGTCGCGCCCATGGTCTGACGGAACCGGTTGCTGAAGTGGCTGGCGCTGGAAAATCCGCAGGCCAGCGCAATATCGCCCAGCGGTTTGCCGGTGGTGCGCAACAACCGACGAGCCTGTTCCAGACGACGCGCCAACAGGTATTGGTGCGGCGGCAGTCCGAAGCTTTCGCGAAACATGCGGGCGAAGTGATACTCCGACAACGCACATAAACCTGCCAATTGGCCCAGGCTCAGCGGGTCCGCCAGATGCGTCTCGATGAAGTCCGCCAGTTGTCTTCGCACGTGTGGCGCAAGTCCGCCCTTCAAACGCAGGCCTTCGCGCTGCCCGGTCTGGCTCAGCAGTGCATGACCGATCATCTCGTGCGCCAGACTGCTGGTCAGTAAACGCTCACCCGGCTCGGCCCAGTTCAGGCGGATCAAGTGCTGGAAGCGCTGCGTCTGTGCGGGATCGTCGAGAAAAGTGTTCTCTTGCAACTGCATCTCTCGCGGCTCGCGATCCAGCAGCGTGACGCAACTGAGTGCGAACTGCTCCGGGCTGAAATACAAATGCGCCAGACGGATTTCACCGTTCACGATCCATGCAGATTCATGTCCTGCAGGCAGAATGCAGAGTTTTCCCGGTGAGCCTTTCTGGTCCGGCCTGTCACGCCGGAAGGTGCCGGTGCCGTCTTCGATATAGCAGGAGAGCGTGTGGTGGGTGGGCGCGTGATACTCCTGAGCGTCATGCCGGTTGTTCCACAGTGCTGCCACCAGACCATCGCCCAGCGTCGCGCTCTGCTCGAGGCAGGAATGGGGCGAGCTGTTCAAGGCCTGGAAGACCTGAATGGATTCGATGGATGGCATGGCGATTCCTCTACGACGCCCATCCTACCTGCGATAGGCCTCGCTGCCAGCACCCCGTCGATCAAATGCGCAAGATTGTGCAAGCGCGCATGGCGATGCGCGCAGCAGACTGATGGCTCATCAAGGAGTCTGCGTCATGAACATTTCGCTTTATCTGCTGACCGTACTGATCTGGGGCACGACCTGGATTGCGCTCAAGCTCCAGCTTGGCGAGGTCGCCATTCCTGTCTCGATCGTCTATCGCTTCGCGCTGGCCGCACTGGTGCTGTTCGCGATTCTGTTGATCACCCGGCGGCTGCAACCGGTCAATCGACGAGGTCAGTTGATCTGTCTGGCGCAGGGTATCTGTCTGTTCTGCGTCAACTTCATGTGTTTTCTGACAGCCAGCCAGTGGATCCCCAGTGGCTTGATCGCTGTCGTGTTCTCGACCGCAACCTTGTGGAATGCACTGAATGCGCGGGTATTTTTCCGCCAGAAGATCGCCAGCAATGTGCTGACCGGCGGCGCCTTGGGATTACTGGGGTTGGGGTGCCTGTTCTGGCCTGAACTGTCCGGGCATGGTGCCAGTCATCAGACCCTGATCGGTCTGGGGTTGGCGCTGCTCGGCACGCTGTGCTTTTCGGCGGGCAACATGCTGTCGAGCATGCAGCAGAAAGCCGGGCTGCGTCCGCTGACCACCAATGCCTGGGGTATGTTCTATGGCGCGACGATCCTTGGCATGTACTGCCTGTTGAGCGGCACGCCATTCACGTTTGAATGGAATACCCGTTACGTGGGGTCCCTGTTGTATCTGGTCATTCCGGGCTCGGTCATAGGCTTCACCGCCTACCTGACACTGGTTGGCCGCATGGGGCCTGAGCGTGCGGCGTATTGCACCGTACTGTTCCCGGTGGTGGCGCTGAACATCTCGGCGTGGGTCGAGGGGTATCAGTGGACCTCGGCTGCGCTGATCGGGCTGGTACTGGTGATGGCGGGCAATGTGCTGGTGTTCAGGAAGGTGAAGCCAGTAATCGTGCCAGTGAGCGGGAAACTGGCTTGAGGCCAACGCGGATACAGCGCGACCCTGTCGCCGATGAAAACTGCGTGAGGCGGCTTGCTGGCGACAGTGCAAGACCTGTCACTGACAAGTCGCCTGACGCCGCATCGGCCGGCAAGCCGCCCCTCGTTCGAACACAGTGCTTCTTTGAGCTGCGGGCCTGACCGATTTATCTCAACCCTTCCACACCTGCGGATTGACCAGATCCTGCGGGCGTTCACCCAGCAGTGCGTTGCGCAGGTTGTGGTAGGCACGGTCGGCCATGGCCTGGCGGGTTTCGGTAGTAGCCGAGCCGATGTGGGGCAGGGTGACGGCGTTCTTGAGTTGAAACAGCGGCGATTCGCTCAGTGGTTCCTTTTCGTAGACATCAAGACCGGCGCCACGAATGGTGCAGTTCTGCAGGGCTTCGATCAACGCCGGTTCGTCAACGATCGGACCGCGTGCGATGTTGACCAGGATCGCGCCCGGCTTCATCAGGCTCAGCTCGCGGCGCGAGATCAGGTGGCGAGTCTTGTCGCTCAACGGCACCACCAGGCACACGAAATCGGATTCGGCCAGCAGCTCGTCCAGGCTGCGGAACCGCGCACCCAGCTCCTGCTCCAGCTCGGTCTTGCGGCTGTTGCCGCTGTAGAGGATCGGCATGTTGAAGCCCAGTCGGCCACGACGCGCAATGGCTGCGCCGATGTTGCCCATGCCCACGATACCCAGCGTCTTGCCATGCACATCGGTGCCGAAATGCGGCGCTTCGATGCTGCGTGTCCACTGGCCTGCCTTGGTCCAGGCATCCAGTTCAGCCACGCGGCGTGCGCTGCTCATGATCAGCGAAAAACCCAGGTCGGCGGTGCTTTCAGTCAGCACGTCCGGCGTGTTGGTCAGCATGATGCCGCGCTCGCTCAGGTAGCCGACGTCGTAGTTGTCGTAACCCACCGAAATGCTTGATACCACCTCGAGACGGCTGGCGTTCGCCAACTGCTCTCGGCCCAGTTTGCGGCCGGCACCGATCATCCCGTGGGACTCGGGCAGGGCTTCTTCGAACTGGGCATTGAGGTCGCCGCGTTTTGGGTCGGGCACGATCACGTTGAAGTCTTGCGACAGGCGCTCGGCCATTTCGGGGGACACACGGCTGAAGGCGAGTACGGTTTTTTTCATTGGGCAGTCACTCTTGAGCGGGTTGAATGAGTAGCACGCTAACATTCCTGCCCGCTTGATTGCAGCCGCTTTTTACAGTTGTACGACGTCAGGACATGCTCTTCAGGGCCTGCACGTGCAGATCCGCCTCGTCGGCCGCCAGAATCTCCGGCAGCGAGCCGCGCAGGTACTCGACCCAGGTCTTGATCTTGGCATCCAGGTACTGGCGCGAAGGGTAGATGGCGTACAGGTTCAGTTCCTGGGAGCGGTAATCGGACATGATGCGCACCAGCGTACCGTTGCGCAGGCCTTCGATGGCTGAATAGATCGGCAGGATACCGACGCCCATGCCGCTGGAGATCGCGGTTTTCATGGCGTCCGCCGAATTGACCAGCAGCGGTGACGTGGTGATGGTGACCATCTCCTGGCCTTCCGGGCCGTCGAACAGCCATTTCTCCAGCGGAAACACCGGGCTCACCAGGCGCAGGCAGGCGTGATTCAGCAGGTCAGCAGGCTTGTGCGCAGTGCCGAACGTCTTGATGTACTCCGGCGATGCACAGACGATGCTGTAAGTGATGCCCAGACGCTGAGACACGAAGCCCGAGTCCGGCAGTTCGCTGGCCAGCACGATCGACACGTCGTAACCGTCCTCCAGCAGATCAGGCACACGACTGGTCAGCGTCAGGTCGAACGACACGTCCGGGTGGCTGCGCCGATAACGGGCAATGGCGTCGACCACATAATGCTGACCGACCCCCGGCATCGAATGCATCTTGAGCTGTCCGGCCGGACGCGCATGAGCGTCGCTGGCCTCGGCTTCGGCTTCTTCGACAGACATCAGGATCTGCTCACAACGCAGCAGGTAGCGCTTGCCGGCTTCGGTCAGCGCGATACGGCGCGTGGTGCGATTGAGCAGGCGCGTCTGCAAGTGCGCCTCCAGGTTGGAGACGGCACGCGACACGTTGGCGGTGGTGGTGTCGAGCAACGCCGCTGCGGCGGTAAAGCTGCCCGCTTGCGCCACGCAACTGAAGGCACGCATGTTTTGCAGGGTGTCCATGGTTCTTCTCTGAAATGGAACAGCTTCAATAGACGGCAAATTGTGACATGAAGTAACAATGGCATGTCAGCCATACCAACGGATTATCACCGTTTCGGTAATAAAGAATCACACATCTTCCCGCTTATCGCCATGTCGAGCGGCCCCTAGAATCGCCGCCATTCAAGGCGTTTCATTACCGGTCGGGAACTCGCAGCTGTGCCGCGTCGCATCATCAGAGGGCTCAAGCCCCTCGGTCTCATGGCTTTATCGTTCGTCATCAGCGGCTGCATCGGAACCGGTGGAATAGGACCCAGGAGCAGTCTGTTACACGCAGACAGCCTGGCCACCGACCATGCCATCCAGAACGCCGAACTCAGCGCACGCTGGCCGACCGGGCAATGGTGGCGCGTTTATAACGATCCGCAGCTCAATCGCTGGATCGAACTGGCGATCCTCGGCAGCCCGAGCCTGGCCATGGCAGCAGCACGGGTCAGGGATGCCAGAGCGATGGCCGGGATGGCCGAATCCGCCGAGTCGCTGCAGGTTCAGGGCACGACCAGTCTGGCGCGCCATGACTGGCCGAGCGATCAGTTTTATGGACCCGGTGCGCTCGCTGATAGTCACACCTGGGACAACAATGCCTCGCTCGGTCTGAGTTATGCGCTGGACCTGTGGGGACGCGAGCGTAACGCCAGCGAACAGGCGCTTGACCTGGCCCACATGAGTGCTGCGGAACAGCGGCAGGCGCAGCTTGAACTGCAGGAAAACATTGTGCGCGCCTATATCCGGTTCTCCTTGAACTTCGCTCGTCTGGAGATCGCCGAAGCGACGCTGGCCCAGCAACAGCAGATGCTGGAGCTGGCGCAACGTCGGCTCAAGGGCGGCCTCGGCACCCACTTCGACGTCAGTCAGGCCGAGGCGCCGTTGCCGGAGATCCATCGGCAGATCGATGAACTCGAAGAAGCCATTGCGCTGGGGCGCAACCAACTGGCGGCGCTGGCAGGCAAGGGGCCGGGCGAGGGCTCGACCTTGCAGCGCCCCCGCCTGGCATTGAATGCTGAACTGAAACTGCCTTCGGCATTGCCTGCGCAACTGCTGGGCCAGCGACCTGACGTGGTTGCCAGTCAGTGGCGTGTCGCCGCGCAGGCGCGGGGCATTGATGTGGCCCATGCCAATTTCTATCCCAACGTCGATCTGGTCGCCAGCCTGGGTTACATGGCCACGGGGGGCGGCATGCTGGAGTTTCTGACCGGCAGCAAATTCAGCTACAGGTCGGGCCCTGCGCTCACGCTGCCGATCTTCGACGGCGGGCGTCTGCGCGCTGAGCTGGGACACGCGTCGGCCGGTTACGATCTGGCGGTCGCGCATTACAACCAGACGCTGGTCACGGCGCTGCAGAGTGTGTCGGATCAGTTGATTCGTCGCGCCTCGCTCGACAAGCAGCAGGTGTACGCGGCCGAATCGGTGACGTCGGCGCGCAAGACCTATGACATCGCCCTGATTGCTTACCAGCGCGGTCTGACCGATTACCTGAATGTGCTCAATGCCCAGACCCTGCTGTTTCGTCAGCGACAGATTCAGCAGCAGGTCGAGGCCGCGCGCCTCACCGCCTATGCCGGGTTGGTGGTGGCGCTGGGTGGCGGGTTGTCGGCGGGAAACGATGTGCCTGCGGCTTTTGTCGACACGGGCAGGCAGGGTGGTCACTGACATGATTACCCTTGCTCATCGCGTCGTCGCCTTGCCCTGGCGTCGCGAACTGAATAGCTGGGCACGCAGCGACGGCGTGACCTGGATCTACATCGGCAAGGTGCTGATCGCCGCATTCCTGACGTATTGGCTGGCGCTGCGTCTGGAGTTGCCGCAGCCGCGCACCGCGATCATTACAGTGTTCATCGTGATGCAGCCGCAGAGCGGACAGGTGTTTGCCAAAAGCTTCTATCGGCTGCTGGGCACGCTGGCGGGCTCGGTCATGATCGTGCTGCTGATGGCGCTGTTCGCCCAGAATCCGCTGCCGTTCCTCGGCTGTCTGGCGCTGTGGGTCGGGTTCTGTTCGGCAGGCGCTGCGCGCTATCGCAACTTTCGAGCGTATGGTTTCGTGCTGGCCGGTTACACCGCAGCCATGATCGGACTGCCTGCGTTGGCGCACCCGGAGGGCGCGTTCATGGCCGCGGTATGGCGAGTGCTGGAAATCTCGCTGGGCATTCTCTGTGCCACAGCCGTCAGCGCAGTGTTACTGCCGCAGAGTGCCAGCGCGGCGATGCGCAACGCGCTCTATCAGCGGTTTGGTGTTTTTGCCCGCTTCGTGATTGACGGCCTGCGCGCAAGCCAGACGCAAGCCGCGTTCGAGACGGGCAATGTGCGGTTCGTTGCAGAGGCCATCGGCCTGGAAGGGCTGCGCAGCGTCACGGTGTTTGAAGACCCGCACATGCGCCGACGCAACGGACGGCTCAACCGCCTGAACAGTGAGTTCATGGCCGTGACCACGCGCTTCAATGCGCTGCATCAGTTGCTTGAGCGGCTACGTGCCGAGCGTTCGACTGCGGTGCTGAATCATGTCGAACCCGGCCTCGATCAGTTGAGCGCATTGCTCGATGCGTTTGCTGACAGGGCGCTGACCAGCCCCGACGCTGCGCGACTGGTCACGCATCTGGAAACGCTCAAGGCGCAGTGGCCGGACACGGTCAGACGCCTGCGTGCCGATTTTGAAAGAACGACTCCCGACGATGCCCAGTGGCTGGATTTCCATACGGCATTCGAGCTGCTGTACCGCCTTCTGAACGAGCTGCTCAGTTACGCCCAGACCCACGCATCGCTGGCCGATCATCAACATGTGCGTGAACAGTGGAACGAGCCTTTCGTGCCCCGCACGCACTGGATGACTGCAGCGGCTGCTGGTGTTCGTGCGACCTGCGTGGTTGCGCTCTTGAGCGCCTACTGGGTGCTGACCGCGTGGCCCAGCGGGGCGGTCATGACGCTGGCCTCGGCCGCAACCGTCGCGTTGTCTTCCACCACGCACAACCCCAGACGCATGTCGTTTCAGATGGCCTGTGGCACGCTGCTCGGCGCGCTGCTCGGGTTTGTCGAAACGTTTTTTCTGTTCCCGCAGATCGATGGCTTTCCTTTGTTGTGCGCCTTGCTGGCACCGGTTTTCGTGCTGGGTGCCTTTCTCGGGGCCCGGCCGCAATGGACCGGGTACGGGCTGGGCCTGCTGATTTTTTTCAGCATCGGTTCGGTGCCGGACAACCTGACGGTTTATGACCCTTACACGTTTATCAACGATTACATCGCCATGGTGATCGGCATGCTGTTCTGTGCCGCGGCGGGCGCAATTATCCTGCCGCCCAACAGCCGCTGGATGTGGCAACGGTTGGAGCAGGCGTTGCGTGATCAGGTGGTGTTCGCGATCAGCGCGCCCCTGCAACGGCTGGGTTCGCGTTTCGAGAGTCAGACCCGTGACCTCATGCATCAGGCATATGGCCTGGCCATCGGCAGACCCGAGGTGCAGCGTGAATTGTTGCGCTGGATGTTCGTGGTGCTGGAAATCGGCCACGCGATCATCGAATTGCGTCGTGAGCAGGCGGTGCTGCCGATTCATCCAGGCTACGCCGAGTATCAACCCTGGCGCCTGTCGCTACGGGTGATGGGGCGAGCATTGGTTCGTCTGTTCATTCAGCCTGACGAGAGCAACCTGCATCGCTGTCTGCTGGCGGTCGATCAGGCGCTTGATCGGGTTCGGGAAGCGGACGAGCCGTTTGCTCCGCATTTCGATACCTCGGTGCTGCGTCGGGTGAAAAGCTACCTGCACTTCATCCGCTCTTCCTTGCTGGACCCTCGATCGCCTTTGGCTGACGAAGGTCGTGCACCTCGCCTTTCTGGAGGGGTCCATGCCGCGTGAAATTGCTTTTCATGGTCTGTACATGCCGACCATGAGCCTGATGTTTCTGCTTGCAATGGCACTGGCCTGGGGGCTGGATCGCCTGTTGGCAGGGCTGGACCTGTATCGCCACTTCTGGCACCCGGCGTTGCTGCGCCTGAGCCTGTTCACCTGTCTGTTCGGCGCCCTGGCGCTGCCTCTTTATCGTTGATATCTGGTTCGGAAATCTCTGGATGAAAAAGTTTTTCAGCGTGATTGCCACGTTGCTGTTTCTGGCGCTGGCCCTGTGGATCGGACGCACTTTATGGGTCCAGTACATGGACACGCCCTGGACCCGCGACGGCCGTGTGCGAGCCGACATCATCAACGTGGCGGCGGACGTGTCCGGCACCGTGATGGATGTGCCGGTGCACGACAACCAGCAGGTCAAACGCGGCGACCTGCTGATGCAGATCGATCCGGAGCATTACCGGATTGCTGTGAGACAGGCCCAGGCGCTGTTGGCCTCACGCAAGGCCACCTGGGAGATGCGCAAGCTCAACGCCAAACGCCGTGCCGACATGGACGAGCTGGTGATCTCGGCAGAAAGTCGCGACGATGCGAGCACCATCGCGACCTCGGCGCTGGCGGACTACCAGTTGGCTCAGGCACAGCTGGAGGCGGCGGAACTGAACCTGTCGCGTACTCGCGTGCTGGCTTCGGTGGATGGCTATGTGACCAACCTGAACGTGCACCGGGGCGACTACGCGCGAATCGGCGAAGCGAAGATGGCGGTGGTTGATATGAATTCGTTCTGGGTTTATGGCTTCTTCGAAGAAACCAAATTGCCGCACTTGAAAGTGGGTGATCCGGCGGACATGCAATTGATGAGCGGCGAGGTAATCCAGGGGCATGTCGAAAGCATCGCTCGTGGCATCTATGACCGCGACAACCCTCAAAGCCGTGAGCTGGTCGCCGACGTCAACCCGACCTTCAACTGGGTTCGTCTGGCGCAGCGCGTACCGGTGCGCATTCATCTGGATCGCGTGCCTGACGGTGTGTCGCTCTCAGCGGGGATGACATGCACGGTGATTGTGACGCCGAGCTGATCAAGCCCGCATCGCGATCACAACGAGGTATTCAACCCGAACCGCTTGCGTAGCCCGTTTTCGAGCAGTCCCTTGGGCAGCAGCCATGACATCAGAGGCAAGAGCCGCGAGCCGTTACCCAGACGCAGCAGGCGCGGCGGGTTGGTTTGCTGGACGGCCTTGAGCAGATCGCGGGCGAAGTCGGTGGCGGGGGTGGGGTTGTCCTGCGAGGCCTTGGCGCGAGCACGGATGCCTTCACGGATCGGCCACCAGGGCGATTGCTCGCTGATCAACTGCTCGGCCTCATGGCCGGCATTCTTCGCAAAGCTCGATGCAATTGCGCCTGGCTGAACCTCCATCACCTGCACGCCAAATGGCGCCAGTTCCAGACGCAGCGCATCGCTGAGTGCATGCACAGCCGCTTTCGAGGCGCAGTAGGCCCCCGCGAACGGTGTCACCAGTACACCGGAAACACTGCCGATGTTGACCACCAGCCCCTTGTTGCGGCGCAATGCCGGGAACAGCGCTTTCGTGACGCCAATCACCGAGAACACGTTGGTTTCGAATTGTCGTTGCAGCGCCTCGACGCCGCCATCCAGCAACGGCCCCATCGCGCCGTAGCCTGCGTTGTTGACCAGCACATCGAGCCCGCTGTGTTCCAGCCCGGCGGCGAGTTGTGCGAGCGCGATGCTGTCATTGACATCCAGTTGCACGGCAATGAAACCGGCCGCGCTGAGCGTTGCGACGTCTTCCTGCTTGCGCGCCGTGGCCCAGACTTCGTAACCCTCCGCCTTGAAGGCGTCGGCGAGTGCGCGACCTATTCCGCTTGAGCAGCCGGTGATGAGAGCGATGGGCATGTCGATGTCCTTAGGGATCAGTCCGAGAAACTGCCTTGCAGATGTTCTGCACGAAACTCTAGGGTTTGCGGGCGATAGCCGTTACGCAGAGCGGGCACCGGCACACAATCCTGCCAGTTGCCGTCGGCCTGCAACTCGCCGGGGCCGCGGTAGCGTGCCGACGTGTAAGTGTTGTCCGCCAGATTGACGGTATCGCCAGGTGCATAAGCAGCAATCCGCCAGCGAAGCTCCAGCAGCGCCGCTTTGTTGCGGTTGGTGATCGAGATGTGTAACGGACGATCCGTGGGGCATTGCTGCGGTGCATATACCAGCTGGATATCGAGTTGCTCCAGCTGACGTGTCTCGCGGCTGTCCTGCCAGATCACGATGGCGGCCACTATCCCCAGACCTGCCGCTGCGGCGAGGGAAACAGGCAGGGCCTTGGCCGGATAGCGCAGCAGCAGGATGAGCCAGGTCAGAATTAAGAGGATGCCGATCAGCATGCAACGGGTCTCCAGCGGGGGCGGTGCCGAACATCCTACAGAAAGGCAGTGCCGGTTGACCAATGGGGGCTGACGAGGCGAAGGGGCGCAGCCTCGATGACGCTTTGAAGCGTTACCGTAGCTTCGGATCAGGCGGGGCTCAGTCTTTGAACTGCAGTTTTCAGCGTCCGGCAGCACCCCCATTTGTCCAGCCCCTCGGTTTGCACAGACCCTGCGATCGTCGCGGTATCTCCTGAATGGAGGCAGCTGTGAAGAACCGCAGGCCTCCAGAAATGACCTCTCAAAGAAGCGCTTGTCACAGGTCATGCAATCACCAGACACTCTCATTGTGACGCAAGCCATGACAGTCATGATGATCAGGCTATATCAGGCTATATCAGGCTATGAGCGCATCAAGCACATCGTTGCGCAGCAGTTGAGTCCGGCACAGGGTGTCCTCTGTGTCAGTCGTGATTGACCTGACAAAAAAAACCAACCCCTGACAGCGAATGTGAATACGCCGTCAAGGGTTGGTTCATATATTACAGCGTGCTGCCAGATCGACCGTTAACGCGCAATCGTCTGCGTCTTCACACCGGCTTCCAGTGCGCCCGAGCGGCCGTAGACGTCTTCGAAACGCTCGATGTCGTCTTCGCCCAGGTAGCTGCCCGATTGCACTTCGATGATTTCCAATGGAATCTTGCCCGGGTTTTTCAGGCGATGGACCGAAGCGATCGGGATGTAGGTGGACTGGTTTTCAGTGAGCAGGAATACGTTCTCGTCACAGGTCACCTGCGCAGTGCCGGATACCACGATCCAGTGCTCGGCGCGGTGGTGGTGCATCTGCAGCGACAGGCACGCGCCCGGCTTGACCGAGATGCGCTTGACCTGGAAGCGGCCGCCCATGTCCACGGAGTCATACGAACCCCACGGACGATACACTTCGAGGTGGTTCTGGGTTTCGGTGCGGCCCTGTTCGTTCAGGGTGTTGACCATCTGCTTGACGCCCTGAACCTTGTCCTTGTGGGCAATCATCATGGCGTCCTTGGTTTCGACGACCACGATGTTGTCCAGACCGATCACCGACACCAGCTTGCCATTGCCGTGGATCATGCAGTTGCGGCTGTCCTGGATCACGACATCGCCTTTGGTGACGTTGCCGTTGGCATCCTTGGCATTCACTTCCCACAGCGACGACCAGCAGCCGACATCGCTCCAGCCTGCCGACAGCGGCACGACGCAGGCGCGCTGAGTTTTTTCCATGACGGCGTAGTCGATGGAGTTGTCCGGGCAGCAAGCGAAGGTGGAGGCGTCGATTTCAACGGCGTCGCCATCGTGAACGCTGCGCTCAAGGGTCAGCAGGCAGGTGTCGTAGATGTCCGGATCGTGCTTTTTCAGCTCTTCCAGGAAGCGGCTGGCGCGGAACAGGAACATGCCGCTGTTCCAGTAGTAACCGCCGGCTTCGACAAACTCGTTGGCGCGTTTTTCGTCAGGCTTTTCGACGAACTGCGAAACGCGGCTTACGCCTTCCGGCAACAGTGCGTCAGCGGTGGATTTGATGTAGCCGTAACCGGTTTCCGGTTTGTTGGCCGGTACGCCGAACAGCACCATTTCGCCACGCTCGGCGGCTACGGTTGCCAGTGCCAAAGCGCGTTGCAGCGCTTTCTGGTCTTCGATCACGTGGTCGGCCGGCAGCACCAGCATCAGGCCGTCGTTACCTTCGTTGACCAGTTTCATGGCGGTCAGGGCCACGGCCGGCGCAGTGTTGCGACCGAACGGTTCCATGAGAATCGCCTGGGTTTCCAGTTTCAAGGCCGCGAGCTGCTCGCTGACGATGAAACGGTGTTCCTTGTTGCAGACCACGATCGGCTCCTGCATGCCGTCGAACACCAGACGCTGCAGCGTTTGCTGGAACAGGGTCTGGTCGCCGGTCAGTGCCAGGAACTGTTTAGGGAATTGCTTGCGCGAAAGCGGCCAGAGTCGTGAACCGCTACCACCTGACAAGATCACTGGAATCATTTTATTTCTCCAATAGCATTCAATATGGGCTGTACATGCTGTCTGTCGTTTCTGTCTTTTTCTTGTTCCGCACCGGCCGGTTCAGGACTGCGCCCTGAACCGGCCAGCTTTATCCTTTAGCGGGTTGCTACCGGTGGCTTGACCCACACTGGCGAGAGGCTGCTGCCACTGCCGGTGATGTACAGAACAGCGGCTTCGCCACGTTCCAGGGCCACAGGTTTCACATCGGTGACTTTCTTGTCGCCGTCGTACAGCGCCAGACTGACTTTGACCGGGTTGATTTCACGCTCGCCGGTGCCTTTGGCTGCCACAGCCTTGACCACATCGGTCTTGCCGTCGGCGGTTTTCAGAGTCAGTGCCTTGTCGCTGAGGTTCTGCACGCGAACCAGGGATTTCTGCTTGTTCTTGAACGGTGGTTCTTCGATCAGTTGCGGTTTGCCGCTGGCGTTGTTGACCAGGGTGTAATAGTGATCGCCTGCCAGTTTCACCGGCACGCTCTGGCTGCCCAGCTTGGCGGTGTAGTCGCCCTGTGGCATGAAGCTGAACGCGGTGCTGCCCAGTGGCGCGACTTCGTTCATGTTGGTGTTGCCGACGCTGGCGCTGATTTCAGCGTTGCTGGCGTTGTAGACACGCACGAAGGTCGAGCCTTTCGGCGCGGTCGGGCCGTACAGGGCGGAGTCGCCTGCGAAGGCTTGCAGGGACATCAGGCCCAGGCCTGCGGCCAGTGCGCAGGTTTTGAAGAAACGGTTCTTGTTCGAACGGTTTGCAGTCGTGTGTTGGGTCATGAGTCAGTCCTCTCAGTTTTGCGCCCGGTTGGGCGACTCGGATGGGTTGGCGTTCAACGCCACGTTATCTTGGGTGTTTCGCGATTTTTTCAGCTCGGCGATCCAGTGCTGATCGAACTCGCCAAGGTCGTTGTGAGCTGGCAGGTAGCGCTCGGGAAATTCCCAGATGACCACTTGCGGCGGAGTGTTCTTGAAGGCGTCGGTCTGCAGGTACTTGAGCATCGGCAGGATCGGGCCATGGCCGTCTTCGGCGTAGTTGACGACGTCGCTGCGCAGGGCTTCTTTCAGCGCACCCACGAAGTTCCAGTTCGGGTTGGCACTGTAGCTGGTGCCGACCAGACCGACTGGGATGTCGCTGTCTGCGAACAAGGCGTCGTCGCCAGCCGGTTCGCCCTGAACCGGATCGGTGCTGCGCTGTTGCAGCTCGTCAGGCTTGGGCAGCATGTTGCTGAACAGCGGATCAAGCGGCAGGAACGTGGTCAGGTCGCCCTTGTACTGCTCGCTGCCCTTGGCCTGGGTGACGAACTGCTCGGGCTCGCCTTCCAGTGGCGTCTTCTGGGCGATGGCTACACCCAGTTGCTGCGCGGCCACTTCGGCACCCATCGGCGTCCAGTGCGTATCGGTGCGCAGGAAGACCTGGCCTTTCTGCTTGGCAGCCTGCAACGGTGCCAACAGGTCCGGTGCGAAGATCCCGGCCTTGGCAACCTGCGCGTGGAACTGCTGATACAGATCGGTGTGCAGGCTGGCCGGCTTGTTGTCACCGATGTGTTCCGGGTACAGACGGGTCTTGGCCGGAACGATGGCCAGGACCAGTTTGGTGCCCTGTTTTTCCAGCGCGTCACGTACACCCTGGATCAACGCCAGGTTGTCCGCTTCGTTCTGCTCGCCGTTGGCAACGGCATCGAACTCTTCATCGGTGTACAGCCACTGGTCCTTGCCGAGCACCACGCCTGGACGGCCTTCGTTGAACAGCTTGTAATCCAGCGCCGCCCAGAGGTTGGTGCCCAGGCGCTTGATCGGAAACTCATCGTCGTAATGGGTTTCCGCCGCCTTGGTCCACTTGCCGTTGAGCACGGTGGTCTCGGCCGAAGTCGAGAACGTGCTGAAGCTGCGCAGCGACCAGGCGCCCAGGATCAGCAGCAGACCCAGGAAGATGGCGATGTAGAGGATTCGTAATGAACGGGTCATGTCAGGCTCCTCAGAACTGGAAGTAAAGGAACGGCGAGAAGCTCTGCGCCGAAAGTTTGAGAATCGAAGCAACGAACAGCATCAGAATCAGCGCGCGCATGGCGTAGCGGGGCCAGTCGGCAACCCAGTAGGCCGGTTGGACCTGCGCTTCGCTGCCTACGGTGTAGCCAGGCAGATGCAGGCTGCCGGGGGCGTCGCCGGGAACAGCCTTGATGGTGCCCGGTTGTGCAGTGGCAGGGCCGTCGGCCTTGGCGCTCTTGCCATCGTCGGCCTGACGGTTCTGGTAGAAGTCACGCAGACCGAAGAACGCCAGCGTTGCGTAGGCCAGAACCAGCGTCGCTACCTGCAGACCGGTGAGGCTTGCACGGTTGAGTTCGGACAGTTCCCACTCGCCGAAGCTGAACATTGCGCCGTACATGCGGCCCGCAACGTGAAGGTTTTCTGCGCGGAAGATCACCCAGCCAATCACCACCAGCAGGAAGGTCAGTGCCCAGCGAATCACGTTGAAGCTGTAAGGCTTGGTGTTGATGCCCAGCGCTTTTTCGATCGCCAGCCACATGCCGTGCCAGGCACCCCAGATGATGTAGGTGACATTGGCGCCGTGCCAGAGACCGCCCAGCAACATGGTGAGGAACAGGTTGCGGTAGGTCGCGACCTTGCCGCCACGGTTGCCGCCCAGCGTGATGTAGAGGTAGTCACGCAGCCAGGTCGAGAGGCTGATGTGCCAGCGACGCCAGAACTCGGTGATCGACTGGCTGATATAGGGCTGTTTGAAGTTTTCCATGAAGCGGAAACCCATCATCAGACCCAGACCGATGGCCATGTCGCTGTAACCGGAGAAGTCGAAATACAGCTGTGCGGTGTACGCCAGCGCGCCGAGCCAGGCATCGCCAGTGGTCGGGTTCTGCAGGGCGAAGCAGTGGTCCGCCACCACCGCGAGGGTGTCGGCGATGAACACTTTCTTGATGAAGCCCTGCATGAAGCGGGTGGCACCTTCGGAGAACTTGTCCAGCGTGTGCGTGCGGTTGTTGAACTGATCGGCCAGGTCGCGGAAGCGCAACACAGGACCTGCGATCAGGTGCGGGAAAATCGCCACGAACGCTGCAAAGTCGATCAGGTTGCGGGTCGCCGGGGTATCACCGCGATACACGTCGATGATGTAGCTGATGGACTCGAACACGTAGAACGAGATACCGATCGGCAACAGCACGTGCGTCAGGATGAACGGTTCCAGACCCATGGAGGTCATGGCCGCGTTGATGCTGTCCACGCCGAAGTTCGCGTATTTGAAGTAGCCCAGAATACCCAGGTCCACCACCACGCCGAGCAGCAGCCAGCGCTGTGCCGGTTTGGTCCGCACGCCTGCTGCGCCCACCCTGAGGCCGATCCAGTAGTTCCAGACGGTGACGCCTATGAACAGTGCCAGGAAGTCCACACGCCACCAGGCGTAGAAGATATAGCTGGCGATCAGCAGCAGCAGATTGCGATAGCGTTGCCCGCTCAGGTAGTACAAGCCGAGGAAGATCGGCAAGAACAGGAACAGGAACACGTTGGATGAGAAAACCATCCTTATCTCTCCGTTTGTCCAACATTCAAGGGCCCAAAGCCCCCCCAAACCCCCCATCGAAAACAGGGGGGTGAATCACCGCGGGGGCCGATGGATCGGCTCCCGCCACTCAAGGCATCACGTCACCGAATCAGGAACCGTCCTTGTCACCTTTTTCATGAGACGGGTCGTAGACCTTGGTCAGGTCGCCGCCCAGACGGAACGTCTTGAACGGCTGCTTTTCGTGTTTCTCTTCAAGCGTTTCGGCGTTGCAGGTGTAGAGCGCGCAGAACGGTTCAAGCCAGGCGAATTTCGGGTCCTTCTTCAGGTCCGTCATGTCCTGTTTTTCGCCGTTGTGCTCAGCGAACATCGAAGGATCTTTCACCCCGGCCAGCACGCGATCGGCCAGTCGCTTCAAGGCACCGTTGTTTTCCGGACGCAGATCCACACCGTTGGCCTGGGCAAAGCTGGCGATCATGGCCAGTGGCGGCAGGGCATAGTTGTGGTACGACAGGGCGCGTTGACGGCGCTTCATTTCGTTAGGCAGGAAGCCGTCCTTGTCCACCTGATTGGCCGCGACCTTGAACTCCTTCACTGCCCAGTCGAACAGGTCCTGACGATTAGTGGCGACAGCCGTTGCCATCACCGACCAGGCGGCCCAGTAAGAGTGGTTGTTGATTTTTTCCAGCGGCAGATTGCTCCAGTCGCTGACCACCTGATCGGCCAGTTTGCTGAACCAGGTTTCGATGATCTGCGCGTCCTGCTGACGGTTGGCCAGCGGTTTGGACTCGGAGAACTTCAGGCGCAGGTACGCCGACGACATGCTGCCCAGCGCCCATTTGCGCATCGACTTGCCGGTGTGGTTGAACTCGCGGGACTCCAGCGCATCTGCCTTGGCCCAGGTGGTCATCATGTTCAACGCACAGTCGAGCTGTTCGGGACGACCGTCGCGCATGTACTGCATCACGACTTTGCTGACGCCACGTTCAAGGGTGGTGATGTCCTTGGTCGCATCGCGAAAGGCTTCTTCGGACTTCAGGTTCAGCGTGGCGCGAGCCTTGTCGGAGCCTTCGTACTTGCTGCGAAACACCAGTTTGTCGGTGTATGGCTTGGGAATGGCATCACAGGTGAAGTTGTGATCACCGGTCTTCATTTTTTCGATGGGCGCGTCATAACCCTTGGGTGGAACCAGTGTCGCGGCTGCGGATGCACCCATCGCCCAGGCCATCGATGACAGGATTGCCATCGACAGCAGGGTAGGGCGTATCAGTTTCGGAGTCTGCATATGTCACCTCATAGTCCGGCTTGAGCGGTGTGTTTCGCAGCGCTCGGGAACACGTTGCGTTTGCATACTTTCGCTTCGACTTTCTGTGGTTCTGCTCCTGCTTCCGGTCCCTGGATCTCGAGGGCCAGCAACTGCTGATCAGCCCAGTCCTCGTCTTCGCGCAATTCAAAGGCGAAACGTCCATCGGTGTCAGAGGTTTCCGGTTTTTCGATTTTCAGGTCTTCGTGGCGACCGTTCATGTACCAGAGCCTGGCCTGAAGGACTTTCACGGAGGTGTCGTCGAAACGGATATCGATCTGGTTGTTGCTGTTGCGAATGTCCTTGATGCCGTTCTTGCCGTTGACCAGCACTTCGTTGTTGCCAGACTTCAGGGTGGTGCTGGCGCTCATGACCGCTGGCTTGCCTTCGCAACCGTTGTCCAGCAGCGCCATCATCTGGCGATAGATGGTTTCCTGATCCAGGCGATACAGCGGCGAGAATTCCCAGATGAGAATCTTCGGTGGACGCTTCTGGAAGTCTTCGCTGCCCAGATACTGCAGCATCGAACCTTCAAGACCACCGCCGGGGAACGCCACGTTCAGCACGTCGGCGCTGAGGTATTCCTGCAGGAAGCCACCGAAGTTGTAGTTCTTGCCGCTGTGGCTGGTGCCGACCAGGGTGATTTCCGGGTTGCCGGAATCGCCGAACAGATCGCCGTCACCGGCCTCGCCTTTCGGCTCGGTGCTGAACTGGTCCATGTACTGGATGGCATAACTGGTGCCGCACAACTGGCCGGCCATGTTGTGCAGGGTGCCGGTCTTGCCCATGCGTCCGGAAATGTGGCTTTCGAATTCACGCTTGGGAATGTCCGCGTAGCCTGGGACTTTCTTCACGGTCTCGGCCACGATTTTCGCCGTGCGTTGCGCCCCGTAAGGCGTCCAGTGCTGGTCGCCGCGGAAGTAGAAGTCGTGCGCCTGCTGTTCGTTGGTGAGCGGTGACAGGTCGGGCACCCAGTAGCCCATCTTGCTGAAGCGACCGAGCATGGCCTGATAGTTTTTCAGCGCCTTGTCGTAGTCGTACTTGTCGCGTTCGGCCGGGAACAGCTTGTTGCGATCCACCAGGCCGCGAGTCGGCTGATAGACCACCACCAGTTCGACGCCCTTGCTCTTGAACGCATCATGCAGTTCTTTCATGCGGCGATAGCCGGCAGGCGTGGTATCGAATTCGGTACGCAGGTCTTCCTGGGTACGGAACAGCCAGTCGCCTTCGGCCTGTACCAGCGTGGTGAAGTTTTGCTGATAGCGCGTGGTGTAGTTTTTCGCGTCGTGCGCAGCCGGGCACAGGCTGCAGCAGGGCTCGGCGGTAAAGGTCGGCGCTTTCGAGTCGTCTGCCCGAGCGACACCGGCGGCGGCCATCAGTGCGGCGGTGAGGCTGGACAGGCTCAACAGCTTGATCAAATGTGCGTGCATAACAATACCCTTCCTCATTCCCGCAGCTCGGTCTGGCTTTCGACGGGGTCGATCAATACGGCTTTCTTCTGGCGGACCAGCAGGTCGAGGATCTCGTTCTGGCGCTCGCCCAGAATGCCGTTGAGGCTGATGCCGACTTCCTTGGTCGGGGCCAGCATCGAGACGCGATACAGCTCGACACTCAGGGGCGAGTCGATGGACAGCGGGCCGGAGCCGTTGCTGGCCAGTTCGCCGCCGACCATGATCAGCGACACCTGAGCGTCGAACGGATCGAGCTCGATGTCGCGGTCGGTATCGCTCAGGTCCTTGATGTGGCCGTAGACGCCCATCAGCCCGTTACCGGTGGCGATGTTTTCGTACAGCTTGATGTTCACACTGTTACGTACGCGGATACCGTGGCGGCGATTGGCAATCACACGGTTACCCCACAGCAGGTTATTGCCGCTTTCGTACAGGGTGATGCCGTCGGTGTGGTTCTGATAGATCTCGTTGTAGGCGACGATGTTGCCGACGCTGTTACGGTCCAGGACCACGCCGGACAACTTGTTGTCATGGCTCTTGTTGCGGAAGATGAAGCTGTTGTCGACCTCTCGGGAAATAATGATCCCGTGCTTCTTCTTGGTCCCGTAGACGTCGTTCTCGGCAATGATCAGGCCATGGGAACGGTCGTGCGGGTCAATGCCGTAGACGATGTTGTCGCGGTAGGTGTTGCCCTTGACCACGAAGTCACGCGTCTCGTAGCAGTAGAAGCCGTACCACATGTCCGAGAACTCGGAATCGATGATCCACCCGGTCGGCTCGGCACGCTTGAGGATCTTCGCGGTGTTCGGCGTGTATTGCGAAATACTGACACCGTAGGACTTGCTCTGGTCGTAGCCCATGCTTGCCATTTTGGTGTTGGCGATCCAGGTTTCCGAACCACCCCAGGTCAGCACGAACGGGCGAAACTCGTCAGGCTTGCGATACGTCGCCAGGCTGTTGCGGGTCTCACTCCAGGCGTTGACCTGAGTATGGGTGATCAGCATCTTGCCTTCGCTGACGATGAACGAACCTTTTTCTTGGGACAGACGCAATTCCTTGGTCTTGCTGTCGATCTCGAAGATACCGGTTTCCTTGACCAGAATCGGCAGGCGCGCCACGTAGACGCCCGGCGACACTTCGTTCAGAAACTGCTTGGGCACCTTCTTGACCAGGTCCTGAAGATTCACATAACCGTCGGAGATCATGATCGCTTGTGGGATACCCTTCTGACGGACGACCCATTCAGCCATCTTGTTGTCGCCGCCGATGAATTCCTTCAGGCCGGTTTCTTCCATCATCCGGGCAACGGTGACCTTGCCCGGCTTGTTGCGCACAATCTTTTTCAGTGCCGCTTCTGCGGTGTAGCCGCTGAGGTCGGGCAGTACCGGCTTGGCCATTTCCAGCGGCGCGGTTGGCGGGCTGGTGATGGTGTAGGTCTTGGCCTGTTGCAGCTCCTTGACCACCGCCTTCGGCGCCTCGGGGGTGACAGGCGCGTTGGCCAGTGCGGCACCGCTGGCCATCAGCAGCGCGCTGCTCAGCACGGCGCTTTCCAGCAGGGCGTGTGGCCAGGTGCGGCTACGTCCGTTGCTTGCTTGACTGTTCATCTGTGGCACTCCTTTGGCGGTTCGCATCAGAAGCGCCAGATGACGTCGACAATGGCGCGGTGCATGTATTCATCCACGCCGTTGTGGTACGCGTCGCCAGGCTTGAAGACGCCGGCACGCAAGCGCACCAGAGCCGACGGTTCGTCGAAGGACTGGCTCAACGAGGCTGGCAGCAGGCCCTGTTTGAAGTACTTGGTCACGACCAGGTCCATTTCCTGACCCAGATCCTTGCGACCGTCTTCCAGCGGCAGCGAGCTGAAAGTATTGCTGTCGCCGTTCTCGCGAACAGCGTTGATCCCCGAGCCACCGATACCGGTGTTGCCGTCGACACGGCGGAACTTGTGGTAGATCAGCGAGGCGTCGTATTCCTCGTTCATCTGCCAGGAAGCGAACAACGAGCCGGTTTCCACGTTGGCCATTTCGCCCTGGAAGGCTTCACCGAAGCGGTGAATACGCGAGCGGGTGCCGGTCCAGTTCGAACGGTTGCTTTCCAGGCCGTTCTGAACGTAATCCTTGCTGGCGCGCGAGTAGGCTGCACCGACTTGCCACTGAGGATCCAGACGCAGGCGCAGACCCAGGTCGGTGGCCCAGCCATTCATGTCACGGCTGTTCTTCTCGCCCGCAAAGTACTGGTCATTCACGCCGTTGACACCGATCTCGTCACGGTCGCCGTTGAGCCAGGTCAGGCTGCCCCAGTAGTTGAGCTGATGGGTGTTGCGGTAGTTGTAAGCATCGCTGTCAGCCTGCAGACCCAGCCAGGTCAGGTTGCCATTGGACGTCTTGTCCAGGTCGTCGAGTTCCTGACCCTGGTCCTTGAGCTTGCCGTTGTCGTGGCTGTAGTGCGCTCGCACGCCTGCCCAGTGGCCCGGAGTCCACTGGTAGCTGGCCGAACCGAACAGGTGCTTGCGATCTTCGTCGTCGGGGGCCAGTTCGGTCAGGTCGGTGCGGTATTCGCTGAAACGCTGTGCAGCGCCCAGTTCGGCACGCAGCAGCGTAGTATCGAAGGTCCAGTTGATGGCTTCGATGTTGGTGTCGTGCCACTGACCGTCGTCGTTGCGCAGACGCTGACGACCGACTTTCAGGATCTCGCCGGGGTAGGGCGTAAAGCCGCTGTAGCCGATCCAGAATTCGCGCAGTGCCGCATAGGATTTGTCGACTTCGCGCTCGCTGGCGGTGCCACGCGATACTTGAGTCTGGCCGTCGCCTGCGCCGGTGGACTGTTCCAGCGGGTCGGTCTGAATGGTGTCGGTGGCGGTGACCACCTGGCCCATGGCGTAACCACTCCAGTTGCCGCGCTCGCCGTAGACCCATGGACGCAGGTCCAGGCCCAGACCGCTGACGTCACCGCCCGAACGGGTGCCCAGATCACGGTCGTCTTCCAGTTGGCCGGTAGCTTTCACTTCCAGACCGAAATTCTGTTGTTCGGTCAGGGCTGCCAGTGTCGGGCAGGCCCACAGCAGGCTGAAGCCAAGGCCCACGCCAGCGGCCATCAGGGGATTCAACTTCATAGTGCTTCCTCACCGTCTTTTTCTTCTTGCAGGGCCTGCATCGCCATCACGCTCTGGTTGGCGGCTGCGCCCCGGACTTTTTGCTCACGTGCCAATAGATCCTTGGCGCCGGCGAGCTTTTCAGGCGGCAGTGTGGTGCTCAGTTGCTGGGCCAGTTCAGTGGCCTGTGGGGTTTCGCTGGTCAGAGCCAGTTGGGCAAATACCCAGGCGTTGACCGGATCAGGCTTGGTGCCTTTGCCTTGGGAGAACAGTTGCGCGAGGGCGAAGTCGGCGCTGTTCTGGCCACCACGTGCGGCGGTCAGCAACTCATCCACGGCTTTCTGCGGATAGACCTGGCCGAGGTAGCCGCGGCGGTAGATCTGACCCAGGTAGTAATGGGCGGAGATTTCCGTTGCTGCGGCTTTTTTCAGATGGGCTTCGGCCTTGAAAGCATCGGGCGTGACCCATTTGCCTTCGTAGTACAGGCGACCCAGCAGCAGTTCGGCACGTGGCTGATCAGCCGCACGGCCGTTGTTCAGGTATTCCATCATCTTGTTGACGTCGCCCAGTTCGGGGAAGTCGTAAAGCAGCTTGGCGAGGGTCACCCAAGAGGCCGGGTAGCCCGGCGCGATGTTTTCCAGCAATTGCTGGGCGGTCTTTTCGTCCGGCGTGCCGATGGTCGAGTCGCCCAGTACGCGCGCCACACTGTCCACGCGCTGAGCGCCGATGCGGCCAGCGGCGTATTCGCTTTTCAGGCGTTCGAGCAAGACTGCCTGCGGCTCGGCCTGACCACGCGTCTGGTAGACGGTGGCCAGTTCGACGTAGCAGATGTCAGTTGTGTTCAGCGCCTGCTTGCAGATGCTTTCCACTTCATCCAGATGCTCGGCGTAGGTGCCTTGGGTGCGATACAGCAGCACCTGGGCCAGGCCCGCTTCCGGATAACCGGCGGCGCGCCACTGGCTGATCTTCTGCTGCGCATTCACTTCCGGGAAGGTGTGCGGGTATTGCAGGTAGAGCATGGCCAGCGGGACCAGCGTGCCGGATTCACCATTGGCGAAGGCTTTCTTCAGCAGCGCTTCGGCTTCGTGACGTTCGGCATCGGTTGCGTCCGGCTTGGCGGCCAGCAGACGGCCCAGACGCGATTGCGCCCGTGGCGAGGTCTCGGCGGCCGCACGGTAAGTTGCTTCCGCCTGCTTGAGCAGGGCAGGGTCGCGGGTGTTGACCTGAATATCTGCCAGGCCAACCTGTGCATCGCTGTAGCCCAGGTCCGCCAGCTGCCGATAGTTCTGCTCCGCCAATGCAGTGTCGCCGTTTTTCAGGGCTTCATTGGCAAGACGTTGGTCAGGCAGGCCGGCACAGCCGCTCAGGCCGAGCGCGACGGCGAGGCTCAATAGCGTGGGGGTCGACAGGCGTCGTAATGGGCTGCTCATGATTACAGACCCGCGGCCACGGCTTTGTCGATCAGCCAGTTCACGGAAGGACCGCGATCACTGACCACTTCGACAGGACGGCCGGCAAGCGAGCTGCTCAGGCTTTCGTCAGGCTTGATCTGCACACGGATGTCGGTGGACAGGTCGGTGTCGCTCAGGTTGGTGCTGCTGACGATCTCGCCAGTGCGCAGTTTGTCCTCGCCCGCGACCTGGAAGCTGACACGGGTGCCCGGCTTGACGTCGTTGAACTGGCGATAGGTGAAGCGTGCTTCAACCGTGGCTGGCGCATTGCGTGGCACCAGTTGGAAGATCACCTGACCTTTGCTGGCGTACTGACCATCGGCAACCAGCTGGCGAGCCACGACACAGTCACACGGGCTGGTCAGGGTGCCGCTCATCTGCTTGCCATACAGCTCTTCGATTTTTGCTGGCTGCAGGTCTTCACCGGTCAGGCTGCCTTTGAGCATTTCCAGCATGCTGGTGTTGAAGCTCGCCAGTGGTGCGCCTTTGGTGGTTTCGCCGTTCGGCTGAACCAGGCTCTGCACAGTGCCTTCGCGCGGCATGGTGATGTCCATGCTCGGGATCGAGACCAGACCGGCCGAGGCGTGGCTCACGAAGTAGAGGCCGTAAATGGTCTTGAAGATGAAGCCGAATGCTGCCAGACCGACGATGAAGATGCCGAGGCTGAAGGTGACTGCGCGCAGGCGACCCATGGCGCTCATGCCGCCGTCGCTGCCCTTGACCTTGCGCGCCTTGGTGAAGTTGTCGCGCTGCAGGGTTGCCAGCACTTCGCCCAGGCTGACGATGTCGCCGGACAGGTGCGAAGTGATCAGGTGACGCAGCGTGGCGATGTCCTGGGCTTCCAGATTCTGGAACTGGCAACCGACACGGCCGCTGGCGTTGTCCACCGAGCGGACCTGCATTTCCACGTCCATGGCCAGACCGAGGTTGTCGATCAGGAACTGCAGGCGGCCCTTGATGACCTCTCCTGCGGTATAGCGCTGACCTTGCGGGGCGATGAAGCTCAGGCCGCCGGCCGACAGGTCTTCGATGCGCACCAGCGGGGCGTTCGGCTGATCGTTCAGCAGGCGCAGCTTGGCAGGGATCTTGACCCGGGCGTGCTGACGCTGGGCTTCGGATTCATGTACGACGTTCGCATTCACGGCTGTATTCATGGCTAATTTTCCTACTTAAGCGATTAATCCGTTGGCCCGGTCAAACCATCGTCAACAGCACGGCGACGAAGATGGTGCCAGCCGAGAAAGTCATGGTTCGGGAAGACCACGTGTTGAACCAACCCTGAAAGCTGGCCATGTCGCGGCTGAGTTTGGTGTCCTGGCGCGTCCAGGACTGGCGGTCCAGTCGGAAGAAGACGTAGATCTTCATGAGGGCGCCGACGATCTGGTTGTAATAGAGAATCAGGGGGTAGGCAGGGCCGATCCTGTGTCCCGAGAAGGACAGCAGCAGCGTGAGGATCAGGCGGGTCATGCCGATCCACAGCAGGTACATCAGCAGAAAGGCTCCGCCGTACTTGAAGCTGGCGATGATGGCGACCGTCAGACCGAGGATGGAAGTCCACATCGATACACGCTGGTCGAACAGCACCACACTGGTGAACAGGCCAAGGCGACGAATACCCAGACCCAACGCACGGGAGTTTTGACGCAGGTTGTTGCCGTACCAGCGGTACATCAGCTTACGACTGGCCTTGAGGAAACTCTTCTCGGGCGGGTGCTCGACCGTGTTGATCGCGGCATCCGGCACGTAGAAGGTGTCATATCCAAGGCGCATCAGGCTGAACCAGCTGGATTTGTCGTCGCCGGTCAGGAACCGGAACGTGCCCAGACGCCAGTGGTTGAGCGAGTCGCTTTCCACGTCGGCGATGAACTCGGGGTCGGTGACCACTGTGGCGCGAAATACCGACATGCGGCCGGTCATGGTCAGCACGCGCTTGGACAGGGCCATCGAGCACATGTTGATGTGACGCTGAGCGAAACGCAGCTTGTGCCACTCGCTCATGATGTAACCGCCGCGTACTTCACAGAACTCGTTGGTGGTCAGGCCGCCGACGTTTTCGAACAGCTGGAACCACGGCACGGTCTTGGCCACGACGCCTTCGTTCAGAACGGTGTCACCGTCGATCACCGCGACGACCGCGCGCTCGTCCGGAAGGTGGCGGGAAATGGCACGGAAACCGTAGGCCAGACCGTCACGCTTACCGGTGCCAGGGATGCGCACGAAGTCCAGCTTCACGCGGTCCGGCGGGTTGAGACGGGCCCACATCGCCTTGACCAGCAGCTCATCGGACATTTCCACCAGCGAGCAGACGATAGTGGTCGGCAGACCGCAATTGATCGCTTCACGAATGACCGAGCTGTATACCTGAGCGGTGGTCAGCGCGTCGATACGAAAGCTGGTGACCATCAGGAACACATGGGACGGATCTGCTGCCTTACCCAACTTTTGAACCTTGCGGCGCAAGTGCGGATAAACGATGTACAGAAAGATCATCCCGCGCACAAAGTGCGTAATACCCATTGAGTAACGCCAGATACCCACGGCGCCAATCAGAAAGATAAAGTTCTTCGACTGCGAGTCGAAGATACTGGTGGGCAATGCCGTGGCAATACCCATTAATAAACTTAGATAAAACAGCCAACCGGCGGCCTGTAAAAGGCCGTGTTTTAGCCTCTGCATAATCTGTATCCCTAAGTCAGTTGCAAGCCTCAAGCCCCAGGCCCAAGCAGTGCTTGAACAAGTGGCCTGGAGCTTGGCGCTTGTGGCTTGCGGCTGATTTACCAGCAGATACCTTCGGCACGGCCATCTTCACTGGTGGCTTTGGACATGAAGCCCACCAGGTCGATGACGCGCTTGCCTTCAGGGGTCTTGTCGGCGAGCGTGCGGAAGCGCTCGTCGCGGTTGCCCAGGATGATGACGTCAGAGTCGTTGATGACCTGGTCGAAGTCGGAATTCAGCAGCGAGGAAACGTGCGGGATTTTCGATTCGATGTAGTCTTTGTTCGCGCCGTGAACACGTGCGTATTCAACGTTGCTGTCGAAGATGCTCAGGTCGAAGCCCTTGCCGATCAGCATTTCGGCCAGCTCTACGAGCGGGCTTTCGCGCAGGTCGTCGGTGCCGGCCTTGAAGCTCAGACCCAGCAGTGCAACCTTGCGGCTGTCGTAGCTGGCAACCATGTCGAAAGCGTTCTGCACCTGAGAAACGTTGCTGCGCATCAGGGAGTTGAGCAGCGGCGCTTCAACGTCCAGCGTGCTGGCGCGGTAGGTCAGGGCGCGAACGTCCTTCGGCAGGCAGGAGCCGCCGAATGCGAAGCCTGGGCGCATGTAGTACTGAGACAGGTTCAGTGCCTTGTCCTGGCAGACCACGTCCATCACTTCGCGACCATCGACGCCGACGGCCTTGGCAATGTTGCCGATTTCGTTGGCGAAGGTGACTTTGGTGGCGTGCCACACGTTGCAGGTGTACTTGATCATTTCGGCAACGGCGATGTCCTTGCGGATGATCGGTGCGTCCAGCTCTTCGTACAGCGATTGCAGAACGTCGCCCGATGCCTTGTCGAACTCGCCGATGACAGTCATCGGTGGCAGGTCGTAGTCCTTGATCGCGGTGCTTTCACGCAGGAACTCAGGGTTCACTGCAACGCCGAAGTCCACGCCCGCTTTCTTGCCGGAGCAGTCTTCCAGAATCGGGATGACAACATTGGCAACGGTGCCCGGCAGTACGGTGCTGCGGACCACGATGGTGTGACGGGATGTCTTTTCACGCAGCACGTAACCGATTTCGCGGCAGACGGATTCGATGAAATCGAGTTCCAGATCGCCGTTTTTCTTGCTCGGTGTGCCCACGCAGATCATCGACAGATCGGTGGCGCGAATAGCTTCGGAGAAGTCCGTAGTGCCACGCAGTTTGCCCGTACGAATACCTTGCGCCAGCAGGTCTTCCAGACCCGGTTCAACGATGGGCGATTTGCCGTTATTGATCAGGTCGATCTTGGTGCTGGAGATATCCACACCGACAACTTCATGACCCCGTGCAGAAAGGCAACCGGCACAGACTGCACCGACATAACCCAAACCAAAGATGCTGATACGCATCGTACTCTCCTCGATTTTCACGCCATAAGTTGGCTGGATATTAATTTTGGCCAGCAGATGTCACACGCGAGTCGTGACAGCGTGTAAGGCCATCTAACTAACGCAGGCATATTTAAGAGTGAGTGCCCAAACAAGCGAGGCGAACCCAAATGACACTAAGTACAAGCGGCAGGTGACCTGTCCTTTCGGGCGGGGCCCTGCTCTCTTGGATGCAGTAAACCACTCCATGTATAGCGATCGACGGCGGATCAGGAGCTGAAAGCCTTTGGCCAGAGCCTTGGCGGTCATTGTCGAGTCCTGCGCGCCACACCGTTCCGGTGCTTCGCCTGTCTACCTACTTCAACTAGTGATATGAGTTTTAATTTCGGTACCTGCAGCCTCTTCCAGAGGAAAAGGACTGCCTGCGGGTAACTTCCCTTTGTCCTCGCTTCGCTGTAGGTGATCTCCTACAGGATGGCCGAGAATTGTTACGGGATGTAGGAGCGTAAGGTTTCCCATTTAGTTCCGGGCCGCTCGTCCTGTTTCGGAGATTTTGACGTATCGATTTTGTGACAATGCTAGTTGCATTTTGATGGCGCAGTAGAGCGAAGTCCTTTGTGGCCGGGGGGTTGGTGTTGCTTGATATAAAAGTGCCATTAGTGCGAAAGACTAAAGTGCTACTACCTAAAAAATTTGTTTATTTTTTGAGAAAATTTTCTTGTCGGACAAGCGGGACACTAGTTGACGTTTAAATGGCGTCATAAAGCCGTCGCTCGGCGGGTGAGGTAGACGCAACAAGTTGTACAGCGGCGTAGCGCTGCACAACTTTGACGCCATTAGTCTTCTGGAGTGTCGCGCAGAAAGACCAACTTGGAAGGGGTAGAAAGTTCTGATTCGTAACGATATCCCTGCGCATCAAACGCTCTGAGCGCTTCAGGGCTTTCGATTCTTTCTTCAATCACAAACCGGCTCATCATGCCGCGGGCTTTCTTGGCATAGAAGCTGATGATCTTGTACTGCCCGTTCTTCAAATCCTTGAACTCGGTGTCAATGATCCGAGCCTTGAGCGCAGAGCGCTTGACCGCTGAAAAGTATTCGGTCGAGGCCAGGTTGAGCAGCAGGTCGTCGCCCTGATCGGCGAGTGCTTCATTCAACCATTCGCTGATGCGTGTGCCCCAGAATGCATAGAGGTCCTTGCCGCGGGCGTTGGCCAGCCGCGTGCCCATTTCCAGGCGGTAGGGCTGCATCAGGTCGAGTGGGCGCAGCAGGCCGTAAAGGCCGGAAAGCATGCGTAAGTGCTTCTGCGCATAATCGAGCTGGTCCTCGCTGAGGGTTTCTGCCTGAAGGCCTGTGTACACGTCGCCCTTGAACGCGAGCAGCGCCTGCTTGGCATTCTCGGGTGTGAAGGCGGGGGTCCAACTGCCGAAGCGTGCGGCGTTGAGCCCGGCCAGTTTGTCGGACAGGTGCATCAGTTCGGCGATCCGGGCAGGCGCGAGTTCGCGAAGCTGACTGATCAGTTCCTGAGAATGGTCCAGATACTGCGGCTGGGTAAAACGCTCGGTGGTGGGCGGTGTTTCGAAATCGAGGGTTTTCGCTGGGGAAATCACCATCAGCATGAAGTCGTCTCCTTTGATCGTCGGGGGATTCTAGGGGGTGATGGCGTACGACTCCAGCTATGGTGGCGATAGAGACAGGTTTGGCATTCGCCCACAGCTCAATGGCGGTTCATGCATCGGTTTTGTATGTGCGTCGACATAAGGGGGCAGGCGTATATCAGCTATAGTGGCGCGCTGGTCATGACGCGACAGTCGACATAGGGGACATTGGGTTTGCGTATCGTTTTAGCAGTTTGCGCGTGTCTGTTGTGGGGTCAGGCTCAGGCAGCCGCTCCGGTCATTGCCACCATGGATCGCAGTGTCTGGCCCGAGCGCCTGGAAACGCCTGCGTTGTTCGATGTCGCGTCACGCGCAGAGATCCTGGCGTTCGCCCATCAGCTGTATTTGAGCGAAAAGCTGGACGAGGAAGGGCTCAAGCAGCGCCTCGGCCTTCGTTACGTCAATGTGTCCTCGCTGAACGTGGTTCGCCATCGTCTGTGGTCGCGCCTGCTGGAAAACTATCAGGCCGCCCAGAAAAGCTGCGTCGACGACGCCAACTTCTGTGTGCTGGTCGAAGACATGGACCAGTTGCGTCAGCGCGCCGAGGAATATCAGGTTGCCGATGATTCCTTTTATGCCGCCTGGGCAAGACCCAGTGCCATCTTCCATCAGCGCTACCTCAACGAACTGCTGTTTCTGGCGGCGCTGTTTCCGCAGACCAGCAGCGAGATCGAGCGTTATAACTCCGATGAAATGATCGGCGACGAGATGCCGGACCGCACCTTCAAGCTCAACTTCGACAGTGGTCCCAGCGCAGTCGATGGCGCGACGGACTGGCTGGCCGATTTCATGCGCCAGCAGAAGATGACAGCGACTTTTCATGTGTTGGGCAAGAGCCTGCAGGATCGCCTCGACAGTACGTCCGCTGTTGGCCTGCAGGCGTTGTACCGCCAGCAATGCGTAGGGATTCAGGGCTGGGAATACCGGTCGCACAGCCAGTGGCTGGACTGGCAGGATTCGATTCAACGCAGTTCGGCATTGGTGCAGCAGATCCTTCCGGATAACTTCGTGCCGCTGTTCCGTCCGCCTTATGGGCATCGTCGTGCCGACAGCGGTGATTACTTCCGCTCGCAACACCTGAGGGTGTCGCTGTGGAATATCGACGCTCAGGATGCAACCGGTCGGCTGACTGCCGATCAGGTGGGCGATCGTGTCTTGACGCTCATGCTGCTCTGGCGACGGGGCACGGTGGTGTTCCATGACTCGGCCAACAGGGCGCAGTCGGCACTGCCGCTGTTGATGGCCAACACCGCACAAAGCGAACTGATCTGGGATGACTGCCGGAATCTGTATGAAACGCCCGTGGAACAAGGGCTGCAAGAGACTGACGAAGACACGCCGGAGGGGGAATAACGGGTAAAACGACTGTAGCTGACTTCTGACTGTAAACGCGCCGGGAACGTCCGCCAAGCGCTATTCGTCATCCTGTGAAATAAACTTCAAAAAACTGTCAAAGAGCTTTTTTCTGTCATCCCTTTTGCTGTATTACGAATACAGACCGCCGAAACCTGCAACACAGGTGGCGTCTTCCAAGACCCACCTTGAGCAACACTTCTACCCTGCCTGAAGGGAAGAAAACCGGCGGCCTTTTCGTGGCGCAGTGCTGTTGTGGTTCTGCGTCGCCTGGCTACTACAAAGGTGAGCGAGTATGGATGACCACGGACGCACCCCCTCCACTAACCAGCCAATCCTTTACGTGCTCGATACCAATGTATTGATCCATGATCCAAACGCACTGCTGAATTTCGAAGAACACCACGTCGCCATCCCCATGACCGTTCTGGAGGAACTGGACAAACTCAAAGCAGGTAAACATTCAGTAGCCGCCGAATGCCGGCAGGCGATCCGTCTGATTGACAAGACACTGGGCGAAGCATCACCCGAAGAAGTCGAGAAGGGTGTACCGATCAATCGCGGCACTGGTGTTTTCAAAGGCTTTCTGTCGATTTTGATGAGCAAGCGCGAGGAACCCAACAGCCTTCTTCCCGAGCATTTGAACGACAACATCATCATCAATCAATTGATCGACCTGCACGCGCGCAACAAGGACTTGAGCGTTGTGCTGGTGACCAAAGACATCAACATGCGCCTCAAGGCCCGCGCCTGTGGTATCGAGGCCGAGGATTACAGCACCGACCAGTTGGTGGACGACGTCTCGCTGTTGTCCCGTGGCTACCACGACATGACCGGTTCGTTCTGGGATCGGGTCAACAAGGTCGACACCCGGCAGGAGCGGGGGCGTACCTGGCACCGTGTGCAATTGAATGAAACCCTGCCTGCAGTCCACATCAACGAGTTCATTGTCGACGAGCAAGGCTTCGTCGGCTGGATCAAGGGCGTCAAGAATGACGAGCTGCTGATTCTGGACATGCACCAGGAGCCGTTGCTGCACCAGGAAGCCTGGGGCCTCAAGCCGCGGGACATTTATCAGGGGCTTGCGCTGTTTGCCTTGCTGGATCCGGATATCCATCTGGTCAACCTGTCCGGTGCTGCCGGTTCGGGTAAGACCATTCTGGCCCTGGCCGCTGCCATCGAGCAGACCATGGTCACCAAACGTTATCGCCGCATCATCGCAACCCGCAGCGTGCAGGGGCTTGATCAGGAAATCGGTTTCCTGCCGGGCACCGAAGCGGAAAAAATGGAGCCGTGGCTCGGCGCAATCACCGACAACCTTGAAGCCTTGCACATGGATGACGAAAGCACCCATGGCAGCGTCGATTACATCCTCAGCAAAGTGCCGCTGCAGTTCAAATCCCTCAACTACATTCGAGGCCGCAGTTTTCAACAGAGTCTGATCCTGATCGACGAGTGCCAGAACCTGACTCCGCACCAGATGAAAACCATCATTACACGTGCCGGTGCCGGTTCAAAAGTGGTCTGCCTGGGCAACCTGGCGCAGATCGACACCCCCTATCTGTCAGCCACCAGTTCCGGGCTGACCTACCTGACGGAGCGCTTCAAGGACTTCCCCAACGGCGTGCACATCACCCTGCAGGGTGTGCCTCGCTCGATACTGGCCGAATATGCGGAGAGCCATTTGTAACTCCACGCCCGGCGCCAGGCGTGGTCCACCCTTATCGATGGAAACATGCAAGCCCGCGGCAGCGGGCTTGCTCATGAAGAGGATTGCGCAGGCGCCCGAAGCAGGGCGTCTGTAGCAGCGCTTGCGAGTGCAGGCCCACCCCCACGCGCTGTCCGTCCTCCGTCAGCCCCCTGCCGCGCTTTTAGGTTTACAATCCCCGCTCCTGTTCAGGAGTAGAACTGTGCTGACCCATCTCGATTCCCAAGGCCGTGCCAACATGGTCGATGTCACCGATAAAGCGGTGACGTCCCGTGAAGCCGTGGCCTGTGCGCGTGTGCGCATGCTGCCGACCACTCTGCAAATGATTGTCAGCGGGGGCCACCCCAAAGGTGATGTCTTCGCTGTGGCTCGTATCGCGGGCATTCAGGCGGCAAAGAAGACCAGCGATCTGATACCGCTCTGCCATCCGCTGATGCTGACCAGCGTCAAGGTCGAACTCAGCGCCGAGGGCGACGACGCGGTATTGATCATGGCGCGCTGCAAGCTGGCCGGGCAGACCGGCGTGGAAATGGAAGCGCTGACGGCCGCCAGTGTCGCTGCGCTGACGATCTATGACATGTGCAAGGCGGTGGATCGCGGCATGGTCATCGAATCGGTTCGCCTGCTGGAGAAGCTTGGTGGCAAGAGCGGCCACTTCGTGGCTGACGATGTGGAGGCGGGGAAATGAAACTGCAGGTTCAGTATTTCGCCCGCTATCGCGAAGCGCTGGGGCTGGACAGCGAGCGGGTCGAGGGGGATTTCGCCACGCTGGACGCATTGCGTCAGCACTTGTTGCTGCGCGGCGAGGTCTGGCAGGTACTCGGCGAGCGGAACGTGATGTGCGCCCGCAATCAGGAACTCTGCGCGCTGGATGAGCCCTTGCAGGATGGCGATGAAGTGGCGTTCTTTCCTACCGTGACCGGAGGCTGATCATGGCGATTCGTGTGCAATCGGCAGCGTTCGATCCGGGCACGGAGGTCAACGCGCTGCATGCTGCCAATGTCGGCATCGGTGCGGTGGTGAGTTTTGTCGGTTACGTGCGCGACTTCAACGACGGCCGCGAAGTTTCCGGCATGTTTCTGGAACACTATCCAGGCATGACCGAAAAGGCATTGGCGAAGATTGTTGTCGAAGCCGAACAGCGCTGGCCTTTGTTGCGGCTGGACGTGTTGCACCGGGTCGGAGTGCTGGAGCCGGGCGAACCCATTGTGTTCGTTGGCGTTGCCAGTGCCCATCGTCAGGCCGCGTTCGAGGCCTGTGACTTCGTCATGGATTATCTCAAGACCCGCGCGCCGTTCTGGAAACGTGAGAACACGTCTGAAGGCGAGCGTTGGGTAGAAGGCCGTGACAGTGATCACGCGGCGGCAGATCGCTGGAAGTGACGGGGCTCGGAGTCTGCCGTCCGTGCCATTGAGACGCGAAGCGTCACGGGCAGCATGCCCACGCAGAGCATGGGCACGATCATCTTCAGGTCAGAAAACGCTTAAGTCGTGCGACGCACCACGGCACGCAGCAGTTCGGTCGGCGGGGTTTCGCAGCTGATCTTGCGGCCCAGTTTTTCTTCGATGGCAGGCAACTGATACGAGTCGTCTTCGCCTGCGAAGCTGATCGATACGCCGTCAGCGCCAGCACGACCAGTACGGCCGATGCGGTGCACGTAGTCGTCCGGCACTTCGGGCAGGGTAAAGTTGATCACATGGCTGATGCCGTCGATGTGAATGCCGCGACCGGCGACATCGGTGGCGACCAGCACGCGAATCTTGCCTTCGCGGAAGCCTTCCAGCGTCTTGATCCGCTTGTGCTGAGGCACATCGCCTGACAGTTGCGCTGCGTTGACGCCATCGCGCACCAGTCGTTCTTCGATGCGGCGCACTTCGTCCTTGCGGTTGGCAAAGACCATCACACGTTCCCAGCCGTTGTCGTTGACCAGGTTGTACAGCAGCTTGTATTTGTCGGCACCGGCCACTGCGTAGATATGCTGCTCGACGTTGTCACTGGCAACGTTCAGCGATTCGATCTCGACGATGGACGGATCCGTGGTCCATTGCTTGGCCAGGTTCATGACATCGTCTGTGAAGGTGGCCGAGAACAACAGAGTCTGGCGTTCACCCTTGTGCGGTGTCTGACGAATGATCTGACGCACCTGCGGAATGAAGCCCATGTCCAGCATGCGGTCGGCTTCGTCCAGCACCATCACTTCAACCATGTCCAGATGCACCTCTCCACGCTGGTTGAAGTCCAGCAGGCGACCCGGCGTGGCAACCAGAATGTCGCAGTGACGCGCTTCCAGTTGCTTGAGCTGCTTGTCGAAGTCCATGCCACCGACGAACGTCATGACGTTCAGGTTGGTGTACTTGGTCAGGTCGGCGGCGTCCTTGGCGATCTGGACCACCAGTTCCCGGGTCGGCGCGATGATCAAGGCGCGCGGTTCACCCATATAACGCTCTGCGGGTGGCGGGGTCTGAGTCAGTTGCTCGATGATCGAGATCAGGAAGGCTGCGGTCTTGCCGGTGCCGGTCTGCGCACGGCCGATCGCGTCCTTGCCTTTGAGGGTGAAGCCTAGAACGCCCGCCTGGATCGGCGTGCAGTAAGGAAAACCCAGGTCCTGAATGGCGTGCATCAGCTCAGGTGCAAGGTTGAAATCGTGAAAACGGGTCTTGCCTTCCTGCGGTTCAACAACGAAATCTTCAAGTTTCCAGGCTGGGGCAGGAGGTTTCTCCACACGTTCGCGACGCGGGCGCTCGGTCCTGGGCTTGTCGGAGCGCGGTGCTCTGGCCTTGGCAGGCTCGACAGGCTTGTCGGCCACCTGAACGTGGCGGTCATGATTCTGCTCCTGAACGGGCATGACAGGTGCGGGGACAGGTGCTGCCGGAGCAGGCGCGAGCGGTTCGGCCTCGCTTTTACCGAACATCTTTTTGAGTGCTTTGAGCACGGTCATCTCGTCAATTGGTTAAGGAATGTACGCCGAGCAGTGTAAAGCAAGAACCGTGCTCGGCGTAGTGTCATCCGTGTTGCGCTACAGAACCGCTCGGTCCGGCGCGCTGCAATACCGATTTCAGCGCAGTTTTTCAGCCAGCCACACGCCGATATCCTGAATTTCCTGCGGTAACACTTGGTGCCCCATTGGGTACTCCTGCCATTGAGCGGTGACACCTTGAGCCTTCAAATGCTCGTAGGCGGTCCGGCCCATGACGTTGTGTACCACTTCGTCATGTTGACCGTGCAGGCAGAGGGCCGGGATGCGCTGCTGGCTGGCGGAAAGCGTCATCTGATTGTTGAATGTCGGTGCATAAGTGGAAAGCGCGAGCACGCCGCCGAGCGGGCCCTGCCAGCGCAGATAGCCGGCGTGCAATACCACCGCGCCGCCCTGGGAAAAGCCTGCCAGAAAGATCCGCGCCGGGTCGATGCCACTGTCACGTTGTTGCTCGATGAGGTTCAGCACCTGCTGCGCCGACGCTTCCATCTCGTCATGATCGATGGCGCGGGCCTCGCTGCTCATGGCTTTGATGTCATACCAGCTCGGCATCTGATAGCCGCCGTTGACAGTCACCGCGCGAGTCGGAGCCTGCGGGAGCACGAAACGAGTGGTCAGCAGTGACTCCTGCAGGGCTTCGGCCACCGGCAGAAAGTCGTAGCGGTCGGCACCCAGGCCGTGCAGCCAGATGACGCACGCATCCGGGGCACGGGACGGTTCAAGGATCAGAGGTTCGCTCATGACTGCTCCATTTTTGTGCGCTGGCGCTTTTTGGGCGCATTAATAGGGTGCGCAGCTTGTTTAAATATGAAAGAAGATGTCGCAAGGGTACAAGTTTTTGTCTTGACCTGTCGCTAATTCAGTATCGCCAGCATGCTGGTACGGGCTTTGCTACAAGACGTATGGAGACTGAGTGCTCTCATCGTTCGGTAACACTATAAAGCTATTACTGGTAACGGTCGAAAAGCAGCACCGGAGTCCATGCGTCAGGATTCGCGGCACGTTTCAACCTGTACCGTTCGGGTTCGGGAAAAACACGGGGCGACAGTCCAAGGGACCGATTCGAATGATGACTAGCCCTGACAAGACAATCTTGCAGGTGCTTCATGATTCAGGTCCGGCCACGCATGACCCAAAAAAAAGCCAGCACGGGTCATTGATGCCTCACAAGGGTGCGATGCCACTGAAACTCCCACACAACAAAGAGCAAACTGGAGATTTTGAATGAAGATGTTGAAATCCACCCTGGCGGTAGTCACAGCTGTAGCAGCACTTGGCGTGGCGGGGGCTGCTAACGCAGGTGCCACACTCGATGCTATTCAGAAGAAAGGGTTTGTTCAGTGCGGCGTCAGCGATGGCCTGCCAGGGTTTTCCGTTCCGGATGCTACCGGCAAGATCACCGGTATCGACGCTGACGTGTGCCGTGCCGTTGCCGCAGCCGTGTTTGGCGACGCGACCAAGGTCAAGTTCAGCCAGTTGAACGCCAAAGAGCGCTTCACTGCACTGCAATCTGGCGAAATCGACATCCTGTCGCGTAACACCACCTGGACCAGCTCACGCGATTCGGGCATGGGCCTGGTCTTCACCGGTGTGACTTACTACGACGGTATCGGCTTCCTGGTGAACAAGAAGCTGGGCGTTAACAGTGCCAAGGAGCTGGACGGCGCAACCGTTTGTATCCAGGCAGGCACCACCACCGAGCTGAACGTCTCTGACTACTTCCGCTCCAACGGCCTGAAATACACCCCGATCACCTTCGACACCTCCGACGAAAGCGCCAAGTCGCTGGAAGGCGGCCGTTGCGACGTGCTGACCTCCGACCAGTCGCAGCTGTACGCACAGCGCAGCAAACTGGCCAAGCCTGACGACTACGTCGTTCTGCCGGAAGTGATCTCCAAGGAGCCGCTGGGCCCTGTCGTACGTAAAGGCGACGAAGAGTGGTTCTCCATCGTCAGGTGGACCCTGTTCGCCATGCTGAACGCCGAAGAGGCCAAAGTGACCTCCAAGAACGTCGAAGCAGAAGCCAAGTCGACCAAGAACCCGGACGTTGCCCGTATGCTCGGCGCTGACGGTGCCTACGGTGCAGACCTCAAGCTGCCGAAGGACTGGGTCGTGCAGATCGTCAAGCAGGTAGGTAACTACGGCGAGATGTTCGAACGCAACCTGGGCGAGTCCACCCCGCTGAAAATCAAGCGTGGCCAGAATGCCCTGTGGAACGCTGGCGGCATCCAGTACGCTCCACCTATTCGCTGATTGACCCGGCGCCCGGCAGGCTTCCCAGCCTGTCGGGCGTTGTTCTGTTGGATTTTTCCTGGGGCATTTCATGGAAAAGCAAATCGTCGCACCCAAGCAAAAGCTCACTCTGAGCGATCCGAAAGTGCGCGCGTGGTTGTTTCAGATCATCACTGTCATTGCGGTGGTCTCGTTGGGCTGGTTCATGTTCGACAACACCCAGACCAACCTCCAGCATCGGGGTATCACCTCCGGTTTTGGCTTTCTTGAGCGCAGTGCCGGCTTCGGCATTGCCCAGCATCTGATCGATTACAGCGAGGCGGACAGCTATGCCCGCGTGTTTGTCATCGGCCTGCTCAACACCCTGCTGGTCTCGGTCATCGGTATCATCCTGGCGACTTTGCTGGGCTTCATCATCGGTGTTGCCCGTCTGTCTCCGAACTGGATGATCAGCAAGCTGGCCACGGTGTATGTGGAAGTCTTTCGCAATATCCCGCCACTGCTGCAGATCCTGTTCTGGTACACGGCGGTCTTCCTGACGCTTCCCGGGCCACGTCAGGCCCATGGCTACTTCGACATGTTCTTCGTCAGCAGTCGTGGCCTGAACATGCCCCGAGCAATGCCGGCCGAAGGCATGATTGCGTTTCTGGTCAGTGTGCTGATCGCCATCGTTGCCGTGGTGATGATGGTGCGTTGGGCCAACAAGCGTTTTGAAGCCACCGGTCAGCCGTTTCACAAGTTCTGGACTGCCCTGGCCTTGCTGCTGGTCATTCCCGGGCTGAGCATGTTGGTGTTCGGCAGCCCTGTGCATTGGGAACTGCCACAACTCAAGGGCTTCAACTTCACGGGTGGCTGGGTACTGATTCCCGAGCTGATCTCGCTGACGCTGGCACTGACTATCTACACTGCGGCGTTCATCGCCGAAATCGTGCGTTCCGGCATCAAGTCGGTCAGCCATGGTCAGACTGAAGCCGCCCGTTCGCTGGGGCTGCGTCCGGGTCCTACGCTGCGCAAGGTCATCATCCCGCAGGCTCTGCGAGTGATCATTCCGCCGTTGACCAGTCAGTTCCTGAACCTGGCGAAGAACTCTTCGCTGGCGGCGGCCATCGGTTATCCGGAAATGGTTTCCCTGTTTGCCGGTACGGTGCTCAACCAGACCGGGCAGGCGATTGAAGTCATTGCCATCACCATGAGCGTGTACCTGGCGATCAGTATCAGCATTTCCCTGCTGATGAACTGGTACAACAAGCGCATTGCGCTGATCGAGCGGTGAGGAAACGCGCATGACAACCCATACTTTCAAACCTGATATGCCACCGCCGGGCAAAGTGTTCGGCCCGATGGCGTGGATGCGGCAGAACCTGTTCTCCAGCTGGATCAACACGATTCTCACGCTGCTGTCGCTGTACCTGATCTATCTGATTGTCCCGCCGATGATCAGTTGGGCACTGCTGGATGCGAACTGGATCGGCACCACCAAGGAAGATTGCACCAAGGCTGGCGCCTGCTGGGTTTTCGTTCAGCAGCGCTTCGGCCAGTTCATGTATGGATACTTCCCCACCGAATTGCGCTGGAGGGTCGATCTGACCGCCATCCTCGCCATTGTGGGTGCTGCACCGCTGTTCATTTCGAAATTCCCGCGCAAGGCCATTTACGGTATCGCATACCTGGTGATCTACCCGGTCGTTGCTTTCTACCTGCTGCACGGTGGCGCGTTCGGTCTGAGCACCGTACCGACCAGTCAGTGGGGCGGCCTGATGCTGACGCTGGTCATCGCCACGGTCGGTATCGCCGGTGCGTTACCGCTGGGCATTCTGCTGGCGCTGGGGCGTCGCTCCAACATGCCGGCCGTGCGCGTGGTGTGCGTGACGTTCATCGAGTTCTGGCGCGGCGTGCCGTTGATCACGGTGCTGTTCATGTCCTCGGTCATGCTGCCGCTGTTCATGCCTGAAGGCATGAACTTCGACAAGCTGCTGCGAGCGCTGATCGGCGTCATCCTGTTCCAGTCGGCCTACGTCGCCGAAGTGGTGCGCGGTGGCATGCAGGCGATTCCAAAGGGTCAGTACGAGGCCGCCGCTGCAATGGGCCTGGGTTACTGGCGCAGCATGGGGCTGGTGATCCTGCCGCAGGCATTGAAGATGGTCATTCCCGGCATCGTGAATACCTTCATTGCCCTGTTCAAGGACACGAGCCTTGTGATCATCATCGGCCTGTTCGACCTGCTCAACAGCGTCAAGCAAGCCACCGCCGACCCGTCATGGCTGGGTATGGCCACCGAAGGCTATGTCTTCGCGGCCCTGGTGTTCTGGATCTTCTGTTTCGGTATGTCCCGCTATTCCATGCATTTGGAACGTAAGCTGGACACAGGCCACAAGCGTTAGGAGTTTTGACATGAGTGAAGTTATCACCAAGCCTCTGGGCGCTGAAGGCATGATCCGCATGGAGGGCGTCCACAAGTGGTACGGCCAGTTCCACGTGCTCAAGGACATCAACCTGAATGTGCGTCAGGGCGAGCGTATCGTATTGTGCGGCCCGTCTGGCTCGGGCAAGTCGACGACCATCCGCTGCCTGAACCGTCTGGAAGAGCACCAGCAGGGCCGGATCATCGTCGATGGCACCGAGCTGACCTCGGACCTGAAGCAGATCGAAACCATCCGCCGTGAAGTCGGCATGGTGTTTCAGCATTTCAACCTGTTCCCGCACCTGACCATCCTGCAGAACTGCACGCTGGCACCGATGTGGGTTCGTAAGATGCCAAAGAAGAAAGCCGAAGAAATCGCCATGCATTACCTGGAGCGCGTACGCATTCCAGAGCAGGCGCATAAATTTCCCGGCCAACTCTCCGGCGGTCAGCAGCAGCGCGTGGCAATTGCCCGTGCGCTGTGCATGAAACCCAAGATCATGCTGTTCGACGAGCCGACCTCGGCACTCGATCCGGAAATGGTCAAGGAAGTACTCGACACCATGGTAGGCCTGGCTGAAGAAGGCATGACCATGCTGTGCGTGACCCACGAAATGGGCTTTGCCCGCACCGTGGCGAACCGGGTGATCTTCATGGACAAGGGTGAAATCGTCGAACAGGCTGCGCCGAACGACTTCTTCGACAACCCGCAAAGCGACCGTACCAAGCTGTTCCTCAGCCAGATCATTCACTGAGTCGGCAGTCGCAACACGGAAAACCGGGCCTTGTGCCCGGTTTTTTCATTTTTGGCGCATGGCTGCGTTTGTATGCAATCTGGCCTGAACCTTGTATTCCATAGCGTTCTCCAACAGGATACTTGCCCCCTGTAACGGGTCGACATACCTGATTGCCGAGAAATTGATGACTGCCAAGGCTCAACCCAGCCCCGACTCTGCCACTGCCCCGACTCATTCGATCCTAAAGCGCCCCTGGCTGTTGCTGCTGGGTCTGGTGCTGGTGGCTCTTAACCTGCGCCCCGCGTTGTCCAGCATCGCGCCCTTGCTCAATAACGTTTCCGACAGTCTGGACATGTCGGCTGCCGAAGCAGGCCTGCTGACCACCTTGCCGGTGCTGTGCCTGGGCCTGTTCGCGCCGCTGGCACCGATTCTTGCGCGGCGTTTCGGCAGCGAGCGGGTCGTTCTGGTGATTCTGCTCATGCTCGCATCAGGTCTGGCCGTGCGCAGTCTTTTCGGTGAGTTCGGACTGTTTACGGGCAGTCTGATGGCGGGTGCAAGCATCGGCATCATCGGCGTGCTGCTGCCGGGAATCGTCAAGCGCGACTTTCCGAAACAGGCGGATGCCATGACGGGCGTCTACACCATGGCGCTGTGTCTGGGGGCGGCGATTGCAGCAGGTTCGACCGTGCCCCTCAGCCATTATTTCGGCGACAGTTGGCAGATCGGTCTGGGGTTCTGGCTGATTCCGGCGGTGATCGCCGCGCTGTTCTGGTTGCCACAGGCCGGCGAAAAGCATGGCACGCATCGCGACGTCTACCGGGTCAAAGGCTTGCTGCGTGATCGGCTGGCCTGGCAAGTGACGCTGTACATGGGCCTGCAATCTTCGCTGTCCTACATCGTGTTCGGCTGGCTGCCGTCGATCCTGATCGGTCGCGGCATGACGCCCACCCAGGCCGGCCTGCTGCTGTCGGGCTCGATCATCGTGCAGGTCATCAGCGCGTTGAGTGCCCCCTGGCTGGCGACACGGGGCAAGGATCAGCGGCTGGCGATCATGCTGGTCATGTCCCTGACCCTCACCGGACTGTTCGGCTGCCTTTATGCGCCGCTGGAAGGTCTGTGGGGCTGGGCGATTCTGCTGGGGCTGGGGCAGGGCGGTACGTTCAGTCTGGCACTGGCGCTGATCGTGCTGCGCTCGCGCGATTCACACGTGGCCTCCAATCTGTCGAGCATGGCGCAAGGTTTTGGTTACACCATCGCCTCGATGGGGCCGTTTGCGGTCGGTGTCGTACATGACGTGACCGGCAACTGGAATGCGATTGGCTGGATCTTCGCCGTGCTGGGCGTGGGCGCCATGATCGCGGGTATGGGCGCGGGTCGCTCGCTGTATGTGCAGGTCAGCAGTGAGAAAGTCCAATAACCTTATTTGTTTGCTAAATGTTGGTAGCTCACGACGCGTTTGCCGCTTATCGTGCACGCATCTTTTGCCAAGGGATCTGCACGCATGAGTTATGAAGAAGACAGTCAGGCCAACAGCGCTCTGATCACCCGCTTTTACGAGGCGTTCGCGCAGTTGGACGCCGAAGCGATGAGCGCCTGCTACACCGACGATGTGCTGTTCAGTGATCCTGTGTTTGGCGAGTTGCGCGGTCGTCAGGCGGGCGACATGTGGCGCATGCTGACCTCACGGGCCAAAGACTTCTCGGTGGTGTTCGATCAGGTGCGCGCCGATGATCGCTCCGGTAGCGCTCACTGGGTGGCGACTTACCTGTTCAGCCAGACCGGACGCACGGTGATCAACGAGATTCAGGCGCGCTTCGTGTTTCGCGACGGCCTGATCTGCGAGCATCACGACCACTTCGACCTGTGGCGCTGGTCGCGTCAGGCACTGGGTGCCAAAGGCCTGCTGCTGGGCTGGACGCCGATGGTGCAGAACGCGATTCGCGGCCAGGCGCAGAAAGGTCTGAAAACCTTTACCGAGAGCCGCCGTGCCTGAGTCATGTGCAGTCACCCCCGATTCGGCAAACGAGCCGGTGATCCACAAGCCATGGTTTGTCTATCTGGTGCGCGCTGCCAATGGATCGTTGTACTGCGGCATCAGTGATGACCCGGTCCGACGTTTTGCCGCCCACCAGAGCGGCAAGGGTGCTCGCTTTTTCTGTTCAAGCCCGGCCGTGGCGCTGGTCTATGTCGAGCGGCACGTCAGCAAGGGTGAGGCGTTACGCCATGAACGGCTGATCAAGAAGCTGCGCAAAACGGCCAAAGAAGTACTGGCTGCCAGCTACAAAGGTGTGCCGGTTCCGGTGTCGATCCATGAGCGTGATGTCGTGCCATCCACCTGAGGCGGTAGGCTGGCAGGGAGGTGCGGGGTAAGCTGTCTGCTTTTCACGCGCCCTGAGGCTGAACATGTCCGAGTTGATTCTTCACCATTACCCCACCTCGCTGTTTGCCGAAAAAGCACGTCTGATGCTGGGTTTCAAGGGGCTTTCCTGGCGCTCCGTGACCATTCCCTCGATAATGCCCAAACCTGATCTGACCGCGCTGACTGGCGGTTATCGCAGGACGCCGGTGTTGCAGGTGGGTGCGGATATCTATTGCGACACCGCCTTGATGGCGCGCCGTCTGGAGCAGGAAAAGGTTTCGCCGACGTTCTACCCGCAAGGGCAGGAATTCACCGTTGCCGGCCTTGCGGCGTGGGGCGATTCGGTGCTGTTCATGCACGCGGTCAGTCTGGTGTTTCAGCCTGAATCGCTGGCCGTGCGCTTTGCCAAGGTCCCGCCCGAGGCTGCCAAGGCGTTCGTTGCAGATCGTTCATCACTGTTCTCTGGAGGCAGCGCAGTGCGCCTGAGCGCCGAGCAGGCCAAGCACCAGTGGCCTGCGCTCATGGCACGCCTGGAGTTGCAGCTGTCGCGCAATGGCGACTTCCTGTTCGGTGAGCCCTCTATTGCCGATTTCAGCGTGGCGCACACCTTGTGGTTCCTCAAACAGACGCCTGTGACGGCGCCGTTTGTGGATAACTATCCCGGGGTCAGTGGCTGGCTGGCTCGTGTGCTGGGCTTTGGTCACGGCGCGCACAGCGACCTGAGTTCGGCCGAGGCCATCGAGACAGCCCGAAATGCCACGCCGGCAGCGCTGCCCGACGAGGCGTTCGTTGACCCCAACGGCTTCAAGGCAGGCGATCAGGTGGCAATTTCGGCAACCGATTACGGTGTTGATGCCGTGGAAGGTGAGCTGGTGTTTGCAGGAAGCGACGAGCTGATCCTGCGCCGCGAGGATGATCGAGCGGGTGTAGTGCATGTGCACTTCCCGCGGCTGGGGTTCAGGATCGAGAAGCGGTAAGCGTCAACTGATCGTTCCCATCGCTCCGCGTGGGGATCGTGGCGCTCCGCGTCACGTTCGAGCGTGGACGCGGAGCGTTGGCACGATCAGAATCTATTCAAGCGCCGCCAATATCTCATCCGGTGCAAAGCCGCGAATGAGGGTGCCGTTGACATCGATCAACGGGATGCCGCGTCCACCCAGTGCCTCATACGCCTTGCGGCCTTCCTCGGATTTCTCGATGTCGTATTCCTGATAGGGAATACCTTTGCTGTCGAGGAAGCGGCGGGTCTGTTTGCAGTAACCGCACCATTCGGTCGCGTACATCACCACCTTCGCCTGGCGGTAGCTTTGCGCAACGCTGGCAGGCGGCGGGTTGACGAAGTTCTCGATCGTGCCCAGGTTCTGATAGATCACCACCACCAGCATGATCAGGGCGACCTTCCTGAGCGTGCGCATCAGCATTTCGGTTACCGCCGCTTCAACTGATCGGTCAGCTGGGTCGGCAGGCCTTTGATGATCAGCGTGCCCGCCGTTTCGTCGTACTCGATCTTGTCGCCCAGCAGATGCGCTTCGAAACTGATCGACAGTCCCTCGGCACGACCGGTGAAACGGCGGAACTGGTTGAGCGTGCGCTTATCCGCCGGGATCTCTGGCGACAGGCCGTAGTCCTTGTTGCGAATGTGGTCGTAGAACGCTCGCGGACGCTCCTCATCGATCAACTCGGACAATTCCTCCAGGCCCATCGGCTCGCCCATCTTGCTCTGGCTGCTGGCGTAGTCGACCAGGGTCTTGGTCTTCTCGCGAGCCGAATCCTCGGGCAGGTCTTCGCTTTCGACGAAATCGCTGAAGGCCTTGAGCAGGGTGCGGGTTTCGCCCGGCCCGTCGACGCCTTCCTGACAGCCGATGAAATCGCGAAAGTACTCCGAAACCTTCTTGCCGTTCTTGCCCTTGATGAAGGAGATGTACTGCTTGGACTGTTTGTTGTTCTGCCACTCCGAGATGTTGATCCGCGCCGCGAGGTGCAGCTGACCCAGATCCAGATGACGCGACGGGGTCACGTCCAGCTCGTCATTCACGGCCACGCCTTCACTATGATGCAGCAGGGCGATGGCCATGTAGTCGGTCATGCCTTGCTGATAGTGAGCGAACAGAACATGACCGCCAACCGACAGGTTGGACTCTTCCATCAGCTTCTGCAGATGCTCCACGGCCACGCGGGAAAACGCGGTGAAGTCCTTGCCGCCCTCCAGGTATTCCTTCAGCCAGCCGCTGAAGGGATGCGCCCCGGATTCGGCGTGGAACAGCCCCCAGGCCTTGCCCTGCTTGGCGTTGTAGTTTTCGTTGAGGTCGGCCAGCATGTTCTCGATGGCCTGGGACTCAGCGAGTTCGGAGTCGCGTGCATGGAGAACAGCGGGCGTACCGTCGGGTTTCTTGTCGATCAGGTGGACGATGCAATGACGGATCGGCATGGGCTTCTCGGCTGGAAAAAGATGAAGAGCGTGCAGCTCGGTGCAAGGGCGTTAGTGTAACGCAGGCTTGCGTGCAATGGCCTTGAAGGGGTTGGTTTTCGCTGTACTGGCGCTGCAGCTGGTTAATTACTGCACAATTAATGTTAAAAGCTGACCAAAAGGATAGGTAGAGGCGGATATTTACCCGGCTCTGTGCTAGTTTTGCGCGGTCTTGTGCAGCTTAGCGCGCCAAGCATGCAGTTTGAGTACGCGTAGGCCGAACCAATATCCGGTTTCAGTATCTACATTTCGCGATTAATCGTGGCTGCTAGCGGGTGGCCAGGTTTATTGCCTGGCTACTGGCCGACGTTGCGCTCTGCAATCCAAATGAATTTGATAGGGAAGGAACACCACCATGGCTCTTACTAAAGACCAATTGATCGCCGATATCGCTGAAGCTATCGACGCGCCAAAAACCACCGCGCGTAATGCTCTTGAGCAATTGGGCCAAATTGTTGCCGACCAATTGGAAAACGGCGCAGAAATCACCCTGCCAGGCATCGGCAAGCTGAAAGTAAGCGAGCGTCCAGCTCGTACTGGCCGTAACCCTTCGACTGGCGCAGCCATCGAAATCGCTGCCAAGAAAGTCGTCAAGTTCGTACCAGCCAAAGTGCTGACCGACGCAATCAACAAGTAAGCCCACGCTTGCTGTTGAAAAAGCCGTGCACCGGATAACCGGGCACGGCTTTTTTGTAGGCGTATGGGCGCATGTTTGATCGCTCCCGCTCCTGCAGGAGCGTCACGAGCTGCATGCGCACGCGCAGCGAAGGGCGCGATCAGTGCACGGGCACACTGGCGCTGCGTCCGCTCTTGACGTCACACGCACTTCAAACCGCAGGCAACATCTTCTTCATCACGAAACTGTCGTCTGCCGCCATGCGTTCTGCTGCGCCTTGTCCAGAAAGGTCCAGGCCACAAAACGGCTCTGTTTCTGTCCCTGACCCATTTCCACCACTCTGACCTCCAGCGCCCCGGCTTTTTTGAGAGCGCTTTGAATCGGTGGCAGGTTCGACGCCTTGGACACCAGGGTGCTGAACCAAAGCACCTGAGCCGGCATCAGTGTGCTCTCCTGGATCAGTTGAGTGACGAAACCGATCTCGCCGCCTTCGCACCACAGCTCCTGAGATTGCCCGCCAAAGTTGAGCACCGGCAGTTTGCGTTTTGGATCGGCCTTGCCAAGGGCGCGCCACTTGCGCTGGCTGCCACGTTGCGCCTCATCCAGCGAAGCGTGGAATGGCGGGTTGCAGAGGCTCACGTCGAAGCGTTCGGCGCTGTCCAGCAGCCCTGACAGGATGTGCTTGCGATTGGCCTGCAGGCGCACGCTGATGGCCTTGTGCAGGTTGTTGGCTTTGACGATGGTGGTCGCCGCCGCAAGCGCTGTGCTGTCGATGTCCGAACCCACGAAATGCCAGCCGTAGTCACTGTGCCCCAGCAGCGGATAGATGCAGTTGGCACCGGTCCCGATGTCCAGTGCCTTCACGGACGCGCCCCGCGGGATTTCGCCGCCATTGCCCTCGGCCAGCAGGTCGGCGAGAAAATGCAGATAGTCGGCACGACCCGGAATGGGCGGGCACAGGTAATCCGCCGGGATATCCCAATGGGCGATGCCGTAGAACGCCTTGAGCAGCGCACGGTTGAACACCCGCACGGCCTGTGGGTTGGCGAAGTCGATGCTTTCCTTGCCATAGGGGTTGAGGATCACGAACGTCGCCAGCTCCGGGCTGGACTTGATCAGTTTGGGAAAATCGTAGTGGCCCTGATGCCGGTTGCGCGGGTGCAGCGTGGCTTTTTCACGGGGTGGCGCAGGCTTGACGTTGCGCTGGGGTTTTTTGCGGGGAGGTTTGGGTTTGTCAGGCGTGGTCATGGAAGGCGTTGCTCTGAGGATGCGAATGCTGAGCCCGGCAGGAGCGCGCAAGCGCGCTCCTGAAGATTTCAGCTCAACCAGCCCCTTGTGGGGCTGGTGGCTTGCGTTTACAGACTGGCGATACGCGCGTGTTGCTCGGCCAGCTTGCCCAGAGCCTGTTCGGCTTCGGTCAGCTTGGCGCGTTCCTTGGCGATGACTTCAGGCGGCGCCTTGTCGACGAACGCGGCGTTGGACAGCTTGCCGCCCACGCGTTGCACTTCGCCCTGCAGGCGCTGGATCTCCTTGTCCAGGCGCGCAAGCTCTGCGCCCTTGTCGATCAGTCCGGCCATCGGCACCAGCACTTCCATGTCGCCGACCAGAGCGGTCGCAGACAATGGCGCTTCGGCACCGTCGGTCAGCACGGTCATGGACTCCAGTTTGGCCAGTTTCCTGAGCAGGTAATCGTTTTCGCTCAGGCGACGCTGGTCTTCGGCGGTGACGTTCTTGAGGAACAACTGCAGCGGCTTGCCCGGACCGATGTTCATCTCGCCGCGAATGTTACGTACCGCCAGCATCAACCCCTTGAGCCATTCGATGTCGTCTTCGGCAGCCTGATCGATGCGTGCCTCGTTGGCCACCGGCCACGCCTGCAGCATGATGGTCTTGCCTTCGACGCCTGCCAGCGGCGCAAGGCGCTGCCAGATTTCTTCGGTGATGAACGGCATGAACGGATGCGCCAGACGCAGCGCGACTTCCAGCACGCGCACCAGCGTGCGACGAGTGCCACGCTGACGCTCGACCGGTGCGGTCTCGTCCCACAGCACGGGCTTGGACAGTTCCAGGTACCAGTCGCAGTACTGGTTCCATATGAACTCGTACAGCGCCTGTGCAGCAAGGTCGAAGCGGAACTGGTCGAGTTGACGGGTCACTTCGGCTTCGGTGCGTTGCAACTGCGAAATGATCCAGCGATCCGCCAGGGAGAGTTCGACGGCTTCGCCGTTCTGACCGCAGTCTTCGCCCTTGTCGAGCACGTAGCGCGCCGCGTTCCAGATCTTGTTGCAGAAGTTGCGATAGCCTTCGACGCGGCCCATGTCGAACTTGATGTCGCGGCCGGTGGACGCCAGCGAGCAGAACGTGAAGCGCAAGGCGTCGGTGCCGTAGCTGGCGATGCCGTCGGCGAATTCCTGACGGGTCTGCTTCTCGATCTTTTTGGCCAGTTGCGGCTGCATCAGACCGCTGGTGCGTTTCTGCACCAGAGTTTCCAGATCGATACCGTCGACGATGTCCAGCGGGTCCAGTACGTTGCCTTTGGACTTGGACATCTTCTGGCCTTGGCCATCACGCACCAGACCATGCACATAGACAGTCTTGAACGGCACTTGCGGCGTACCGTCTTCGTTTTTCACCAGGTGCATGGTGAGCATGATCATCCGGGCGACCCAGAAGAAGATGATGTCGAAGCCGGTGACCAGCACGTCGGTGGAGTGGAAGGTTTTCAGCGCTTCGGTCTTTTCAGGCCAGCCGAGTGTGGAGAAGGTCCAAAGGCCCGAACTGAACCAGGTATCGAGTACGTCGTTGTCCTGTTGCAGCGCAACGTCCGGCCCCAGATTGTGCTTGGCACGCACTTCGGCTTCGTCGCGACCGACATAGACCTTGCCCGACTCGTCGTACCAGGCCGGAATGCGATGGCCCCACCAGAGTTGACGGCTGATGCACCAGTCCTGGATGTCGCGCATCCACGAGAAATACATGTTTTCGTACTGCTTGGGCACGAAGGCGATGCGCCCGTCTTCAACGGCAGCGATGGCGGGTTCTGCCAGTGGCTTGGTGGAGACGTACCACTGGTCGGTCAGCCACGGCTCGATGATGGTGCCGGAGCGGTCGCCTTTCGGGACTTTCAGGGCGTGATCGTCGACGCTGACCAGAAGGTCTGCGGCATCGAAGGCGGCTACGATGCGTTTGCGGGCTTCGAAGCGATCCAGGCCTGCATACTCGGCAGGCAGGGTGCCGTCGACGGTGTCGTTCAGCGTGCCATCGAGGTTGAACACCTGAGCGGCAGGCAGCACGGCGGCGTTCTTGTCGAAGATGTTCAGCAGCGGCAGGTTATGGCGCTTGCCGACTTCATAGTCGTTGAAGTCGTGGGCTGGAGTGATTTTCACGCAGCCGGTGCCGAATTCCGGGTCGCAATAATCGTCGGCAATGATCGGGATGCGACGACCCACCAGCGGCAGCTCGACAAACTTGCCGATCAGCGCCTTGTAGCGCTCGTCCTGCGGGTTAACCGCCACCGCAGCATCACCGAGCATGGTTTCCGGGCGGGTGGTTGCAACAATCAGGTAATCCAGGCCTTCAGCGGTTTTTGCGCCGTCGGCCAGTGGATAGCGCAGGTTCCACAGATTGCCTTTCTCGTCGTGGTTTTCCACTTCAAGGTCGGAAATGGCCGTGTGCAGCTTGGTGTCCCAGTTCACCAGGCGCTTGCCGCGGTAAATCAGGCCGTCTTCGTGCAGGCGTACAAAGGCTTCTTTCACGGCGTCGGACAGGCCGTCGTCCATGGTGAAGCGCTCGCGGCTCCAGTCAACTGACGAGCCCAGACGACGAATCTGACGGCTGATGTTGCCCCCGGACTCGGCTTTCCATTCCCAGACCTTGTCCAGAAACTTCTCGCGACCCAGCTCGTGACGGTTCACACCCTGCGCTTCAAGGCGGCGCTCCACCAGCATCTGCGTGGCGATGCCCGCGTGGTCGGTGCCTGGCTGCCACAGCGTGTTGCGACCCTGCATGCGACGGAAACGTATCAGGGCATCCATGATCGCGTTGTTGAAACCGTGGCCCATGTGCAGACTGCCGGTGACGTTCGGCGGCGGGATCATGATGGTGTACGAGTCACCCGCGCCTTGAGGGGCGAAATAGTTCTCTGACTCCCAGGTCTGGTACCAGGAAGTTTCGATGGCGTGCGGCTGGTAAGTCTTGTCCATGCGCGGCGGGAACCTGTGGCATTGATTCGGAAACCGGCAAGTATAGCCTTGTGGGCAAGTGACAAGCCATAAGCGCCGGACCACAAGTTGACCGCCTACCTCGCAGATCTGCCAGTGTGCGGTGAATGGGCGAGGGCTGATAATCCGGTTTTCAGCCGCTGATCAGGGTGGATGCCGCGATGAACGATACATCTGGAGCCAGGGCCGTGCTGCGTCAGTATCGCTACGACGCGCTGGATCGTCTGGCTGGCGTCAAGAACGGGGCAGAGCACTTGGCATCACGCTTCTACCAACTGAACCGTTTGAGTGTCGAGGTACAAGGTTCGAGGCGTCGTCGGGTGTTTCAGTGTGAGGGGCAGTTGCTGGCCGAGCACGACACAGAGGGCTCTTCCGCCCGGATGGACTTGCTGGCGACCGACCGGCAGCGCAGCGTGTTGCACAGTGTGGGGTCGCAGGCGCGGCAGTCGCCAGCTTACAGCCCCTATGGTCACCGCTCGCAGGCCGTCACGTTCCTGGGTTTTAACGGAGAACCCCCGGATGCCGTGACCGGGCATTATTTGCTGGGTAATGGTTTCCGAGCTTTCAACCCGGTGCTGATGCGGTTTAACCAGCCCGATAATCTGAGTCCGTTCGGGCGGGGTGGCTTGAATGCGTATGCCTATTGTCTGGGAGATCCGGTTAATAGGGGGGATCCGAGTGGGCATATTCCGGCTGCGGCTGGTCTTTCGAAGCTTTCTCCATTTGAGCTACTGCCCAATGAAATGATGGAGAAGATAGTCAAACGCCTGTCTCTCAAAGATTCGTTCAAGCTGAGTCAAACGTCGCATAAGATGCGGGAGAAAGTTTCAGCGACAGTCGCTTCGCCCCGAATAGATATCGAACATCCTGAAGCATTATTGAAAATAAAAAGTCATTTGAAGGGTGAGGCTGAGCTTTCGCCTGCGGCACTCAAGAGCGATCCCTTTTACAGAGTACAATTTGAATACGCCGCCAAGGCTGGCGACGAGAGAATGGTTGCTCAATTTAATAATGTTCTTGAAGCGCAGCAGGCACTCGTTGATCGTGTCACAGACCGGCGTGGTGCCAGTTATTTCGAGTTTGAGTCTCAACTGGCACGCGACCGGCGTGTTTACGCCGACGATCCTGCTGCGCTCCGGAGTATTGATAAAGCGTTGGGAGACTACCGTGAGTTGGACACCCGCGCGACCACGCTGATTCATCAGCGTGCAGACCAGGGACGTTTGGTAGACAAGATTCGCCGCAACCTTAATGCTTGATGGCAAGACCTCCGCGCACGCCTGAGCGATGCGCCGGGTCACGAACTCACTTCTGCTGCTGCGCCAACAACCGCTCCAGCCTGGCCTCCAGCCGCCGTTTGATTTCGGTCTCGATGTGCGGCGCGAAGTCGTCGATCACGTCCTGCAGAATCAACTGCGCTGCGGCGCGAAGTTCTGCGTCCAGGTGCAGCAAGGCATCCGGGTTGGGCTGCGCCTCGACAGGCGCAGGTGCCTGAAGCAACGGCGCGGCAGGCTGCTCTGTCACGACGGGCAGGTCCGGCGTCAGCGTAGGAATCTGCGTTTCGTCGACGTCATCGTCATGGGGGTTATTAGCCCTGTTCCCGACCACGTCGAACAGCAGTGGAATCTGTCCTTCACGGTGCACGGTGTCGGTCAGCAGCGGTGGCTGCAGGGAGTCGTCGCCGAGCAGTTGGCGGATCGATTCGAGGTCGTCCAGCAAGTGCGCGGATTCAGCTTTTTTTGAAGTGTCCATTGTGTCCTCAAAGACGCTGCAATCGGTGATCCTGCGGAGGATAGCCCTGTTCGCGGTAAGAACGGAAACTCTCACGTGCGGCAAGACGTATGGCCGGGTCCTCCACAACCACCTCCGCCACACGGGCGAAGCGTTTGAAGAAGGACGGAATGCGCAGGTCCAGGTTGATCAGTAGATCTTCATGTGTACCAGCGTCATCGCCCAGGCCCATGACAACGGGTGCATCGCTGTCGCTCTCGGCATCGCCATGGGGTAGAAAGACTTCGCCCCGGAAACGCCAGAGACGGGCATCGAGGTCCTCGCGCTGCGCTGCATCGCTGCAGTGCAAATAGACCTTATGGCCCAGACGCCAGGCTTTTTCGGTGAGCTTGCACGCGAAATCCAGGCGGGCTGCCGGATCCGGACTGGGAAGGATGTAAAAATCGACTTGGGTCATTTCTGTTCCGCAAGGTGTGGCGTATCAATCATTGACCGATACGCCACAGTGCTTGGCTTAAGCCCCGACGCGGTCGAGCAGGTATTGGGTCAGCAATGGAACAGGACGGCCGGTGGCGCCTTTCTCCTTGCCGCCGCTCAGCCATGCCGTGCCGGCGATGTCCAGGTGAGCCCAGTCATACGCCTTGGTGAAGCGCGACAGGAAGCAGGCTGCGGTAATGGTGCCGCCTTTCGGACCGCCGATGTTGGCGATGTCGGCGAACGGGCTGTCCAGTTGTTCCTGATACTCGTCGAACAGCGGCAGTTGCCAGGCGCGGTCATCAGCCAGTTTGCCCGCGTCGAGCAGTTGGTTGATCAACGCGTCGTTATTGCCCAGCAGGCCGGTGGTGTGGCCGCCCAGAGCAACGACGCAGGCGCCGGTCAGGGTCGCGATGTCGATCACGGCCTGCGGCTTGAAGCGTTCGGCGTAGGTCAGCGCGTCACACAACACCAGACGGCCTTCGGCGTCGGTGTTGAGAATTTCGACAGTCTGGCCGCTCATGGTGGTCACGATGTCGCCCGGACGGGTTGCGGTGCCGCTCGGCATGTTCTCGGCGCAGGCCAGGATGCACACCAGGTTGATCGGCAGCTTCAGTTCAAGCACTGCACGCAGGGTGCCGAATACACTGGCTGCGCCACACATGTCGAACTTCATCTCGTCCATGCCGGCGGCGGGCTTGATGCTGATGCCGCCGGTGTCGAAGGTGATGCCTTTACCGACCAGCACGAAGGGCTTGTCACCCTTCTTGGCGCCCTGGTAGTTCATGACGATCAGGCGTGGCGGCTGGGCGCTGCCCTGTGCCACGGCCAGGAAGGAACCCATGCCCAGTTCGGCGAGTTTCTTCTCGTCGTGGACTTCCACTTTCAGGTTTTTGTGGGCTTTGCCCAGCGCCTTGGCCTCTTCGCCCAGATAAGTCGGGTGGCAGATGTTTGGCGGCAGGTTGCCCAGATCGCGGGTCAGGGCCATTCCGGTGGCGATGGCCTGGGCGTGGGTGGCGGCGCGCTCGACATCGGCGACACTGACCTTGGCGGTCAGCAGGGTGATTTTCTTCAGCGCGCGGACTTCGGCCTTCTGGGTCTTGAAACGGTCGAATACGTATTCGCCGTCGGCCAGGGCTTCGACCAGCAGGCGAGCCTTGCCGTAGGTGTCGCGGTTCTTCACCGACAGATCGTCCAGCACGAGGGTCGCGTCAGTGCCACCCAGGCCTTTGAGTGTCGAAAGCACGCTGCCAACGATTTTCTTGAGCTGGCGATCGGACAGTTCGGCTTCCTTGCCGACGCCAATCAGCAGGACGCGTTCGGCCTTGAGGTTCGGCAGGTTGTGCAGCAGTAGACTCTGGCCGACCTTGCCTGCGAGATCGCCGCGTTTGAGAACGGCAGCGATGGCACCCCCGCTGAGGGTATCGATGTTCTGTGCGGCATTGCCCAGCACACCGTTCTCACTCACGGTGACAACCAGCGTTGCGGTCTTCAAGGTTTCTGGGCTTACGCTTTTAACAACCAATTCCATGTGGGGTCCCCGGTTGAGCGATGAGATTCGCTATACGAATGAGATTCGCGGCATGACTGCGGTCTTTTCAAGGACGATGCCTGCGACAAGCCTCGCAGTTTGACCCCGGTGCATGACTGCTGACAACCCCGTTACGGTGCTTGTCGGCGGTGTCTGTACGAACTATCCCGAGTGCGCAGTGACAGAAACGTACAATCACAGGATAATGCCGCATATTTTTGGGTGGCCTGCGTTTCTGCGGGCGTGAATATCCGGTTGCCGTGGCTCACAATTTTCCTTGTTTGGCTGCCTGAGCCTGACAACTCTGGAGTGTCTGGTTTGATTGTCTTTCGTTATCTGTCCCGAGAAGTGCTGATTACCCTGAGTGCAGTCAGTGCTGTGCTGCTGGTCATCATCATGAGCGGACGCTTCATCAAATACCTGGCTCAGGCCGCCTCGGGCGCGCTGGATCCGGGTGTGCTGTTCATGATCATGGGCTTCCGTCTGCCTGGGTTCATGCAACTGATCCTGCCGCTGGGGCTGTTTCTGGGCATTCTGCTCGCCTACGGCCGCCTGTATCTGGAAAGCGAGATGACCGTGCTGGCTGCCACCGGCATGAGTCAGCAGCGCCTGCTGGCCATCACCATGGCGCCGGCTGCGCTGGTGGCGCTTCTGGTGGCCTGGCTGAGTTTCAGCCTGGCGCCCCAGGGCGCGACACAGTTCTCGCTGCTGATCAACAAGCAGGACGCCATGACCGAGTTCGACACGCTGGTGCCGGGCCGTTTTCAGGCGCTGCGTGACGGTACGCGTATCACCTACACGCAGGAAATGACGGAAGACCGCTCCACGCTGAGCGGGGTCTTCATCTCTGAAAAGCGTTTGTCCACGGACAAGAGCAAGGACCGTGGCATTACGGTTCTGGTGGCCGAGAAGGGGCGTCAAGAGGTACGGCCTGACGGCAGTCGCTTCCTGATTCTGGAAAACGGCTACCGCTACGACGGTAATCCGGGTCAGGCCGATTACCGTGCCATCAAGTACGATACTTATGGCGCACAGCTGCCCAAGCCGGACATCAGCAACGATGTCAGTGACCGTGAAGCGATTCCCAGCACCGAGCTTTTCGGCAACGACACGCCTCGGTATGTCGCCGAGTTGCAATGGCGTATTTCGCTGCCGATTCTGGTTTTTATCGTGACGCTGATGGCCGTGCCGCTGGCCCGGGTCAACCCGCGTCAGGGCCGTTATCTGAAGTTGCTGCCCGCCATTCTGTTGTACATGTCGTACCTGACCATCCTTATCGCGGTTCGCGGTGCGCTGGAGAAAGGCAAGCTGCCGCTGGCGCTGGGCATGTGGTGGGTGCACGGTCTGTTCCTGCTGATCGGTCTGGGGCTGTTCTACTGGGAGCCCTTGCGGCTGAAAATGGCGAGTCGCCGTAGCGTTGCGGAGGTGGCTCGTGGTTAAGCTCGATCGGTATATCGGTAAAAGTGTCTTCATGGCGATCCTCGCAGTGCTGGGGATCATTCTGGGGCTGGCTTCGCTGTTCGCCTTCATCGACGAAATGGGCGATATCTCGGACAGCTACACACTGCTGGACGCCAGCAGCTTCGTGTTGCTGACCGCGCCACGGCGTGTCTATGACATGCTGCCGATGGCGGCACTGATCGGCTGTCTGATCGGTCTGGGCAGTCTGGCCAGCAGCAGCGAACTGACCATCATGCGGGCGGCCGGTGTTTCCATCGGCCGTATCGTGTGGGCCGTCATGAAGCCCATGCTGTTTCTGATGGTGGCCGGTGTTCTGGTGGGCGAGTACGTTGCGCCCTATGCCGAGAATCAGGCTCAGGCCAATCGCTCGCTGGCACAGGGCACCGGCGACTCGCAGAGCGCCAAGCATGGCCTGTGGCACCGTCAGGGCGATGAATTCATTCACATCAACACGGTCCAGCCCAACGGCTTGATGTACGGTGTGACGCGCTACCGGTTCGACGATCAGCGTCATATGCTGACCGCGAGCTTCGCCCGTCAGGCCAACTTCAAGACGGATTACTGGGAGCTGAGCGACGTCGCCACCACGTTTTTCCGTGAAGGCAAGACCGAAGTCGTCAACTCGCCGCTGGAGCGTTGGGACGTTTCCCTGAGCCCGCAATTGCTCAGCACGGTGGTCATGCCGCCCGAGTCGCTGTCGATCACCGGTCTGTGGAGCTATTCGCACTACCTCGCCGACCAGGGCCTGAGCAATGGCCGTTACTGGCTGGCGTTCTGGACCAAGGTGCTGCAGCCGTTCGTGACCGTGGCACTGGTGCTGATGGCGATTTCGTTCATCTTCGGTCCGCTGCGCTCAGTAACGCTCGGTCAGCGGGTGTTCACGGGCGTTCTGGTGGGCTTCACGTTCCGCATCGTGCAGGATCTGTTGGGACCCTCCAGTCTGGTATTTGGCTTCCCGCCATTGCTGGCGGTGCTGGTTCCGGCAACGGCCTGTGCCATCGCCGGTCTGTGGCTGCTGCGTCGCGCCGGTTGAAGAGCCATAGCATCGAAAGAAGCCGACCTGATGTCGGCTTTTTTGTGGACGGGTGTTTTACGTGCGTTTGGGGATCCGCACCAGCCGGGTGTTGGAGAAGTGGTCGTGCCAGGTCAGACGCTGCGGGTCATACAGGCTCCAGATGAAGCCGAGCCCCACGCACAGCCATGACGCAATCGCGCTGAAAAAGCGCAGCAGCGCCTGCATGAGGGAAATGGCAGTGCCGTCAGTGTTCTGTACGCGCAGGCCCCAGACCTGCATGCCGAGGGTCTGGCCGGCGTGGGTCCAGAACTTGGCGAAGAAGGCGAAGGTCACCAGCAGCAGAAGCGACGAAAGCAGCGGATCGCCATCCAGTGCGCCAGAGTCGGACAGTTCGCGCAGGCGTGCTTCACCGATCAAGGCCATCTGCAGCAGTTTGTAGAGAAACGCTGTGATGAGTTGCAGGGCGAGAATGAGCAGGGCGTCGTAACTGATGGCAGCCAGACGGCGGGGCAGGCGTGCAGGGGGGAAATCGCCCTGTGGCCGGAGTACGTGTCGGGGCATCGGGCGGCTCTCGATCACGATGAGTGTCGCGATTCACCTGCAAAAAAGCCTCTGACATCGCTGTCAGAGGCTTTCGGGTCTTGCTTAGGCTTCGGCCTGAACTTCGTCAGCCTGCATGCCTTTCTGACCTTGCACTGCGACGAAGGTGACTTTCTGGCCTTCTTTCAGGCTCTTGAAGCCGTTACCCTGAATCGCGCGGAAATGTACGAACAGATCCGGACCGCTTTCTGGAGTGATAAAACCAAAACCCTTTTCGTCGTTGAACCACTTGACGGTACCGCTCTGACGTGTGGACATTTGCTTATTTCCTTGACGCTTGAATTGATGACAGTCCCTTTCACATGAAAGAGTACTGGGGCTGGTTGCAGGAAGTAAGAAACGTAGAGCGGGATGTAGCAAACCTAGAGCTACTGCCCAGGTCCCGATTCAGCGACCTATGCAAACACAGTTCAGAAACTCTACGCCAAGTCTCGTTACAAAAACAAGCCCCCGCTTCGTACCCTGTTTGCAGGGGGTTGAAGCGTGCAGGGCACTGTTTCCCTGAATCAGTGCAGCGAATGTTTTACAGCATCTTTCTGCACTTTGTCGGTGCGTTTTCGAGCCATCCGAGCGGCCGTTCGCACCCCGTCGAAAGAGGGGCGCAAACAGTACTCCATGGACTGTGGAAGTTGCTGATTTTTTGACGCTGGCATTCAGCCACGGAAGTAACGCTGTGCAACAAAAGGCATTTTTGCCACGAGCATCGGAATCTTCTTGCCACGCACCATCGCCCAGACGGATGTGTCCAGAGCGGTATATGGGCTGTCGATATAGGCCATGGCCAACGGGCCGCCCAGACTTGGACCGAAACCTCCGCTGCAAACGGTGCCAATTACATTGTCTTCTGCATCGACAATTTGGGTGCCCTCGCGCACCGGGGTGCGTTCCTGCGGCAAGAGGCCGACACGTTTCCTGTCCACTCCGGCCTGCTGCTGGGCGAAAATCTGCTCAGCGCCCGGGAAACCGCCAGCACGAGCACCGTCGGCACGGCGGACCCTGGAAATGGCCCACAGCAGACTGGCCTGAATGGGTGATGTGTCAGTGTTCATGTCGTGACCATAGAGGCACAGACCGGCTTCCAGACGCAGCGAATCACGTGCGCCGAGGCCAATGGGGGCAACCTCGGGTTCTTCCAGAAGACGACGGGCAAGCGCTTCGGCCTTGCCGGATGGCACCGAGATTTCATAGCCGTCTTCGCCGGTATAACCCGAGCGACTGACGTAGCACGTCACATCCATCAGCGTGACCGTGGCGAACTGCATGAACGTCATGGTTGCCACTTCAGGTGCCAGCCGGGCCAGTACCGTCACCGCCGCAGGACCCTGCAGGGCGAGCAGGGCGCGTTCCTCGAACAGGGGTTCGATCTTGCAGTGGCCGGCCAGATGGGTGCACAGGTGAGCGAGGTCCTGATTCTTGCAGGCGGCGTTGACCACCAGCATCAACTGATCGTTGCCCAGGTTGGCAACCATCAGGTCGTCGAGTATGCCGCCGGTTTCGCTGGTGAACATCGCGTAGCGCTGCATGCCGACTGGAAGGTCGACGATATCCACCGGGACCAGAGTTTCCAGCGCCTTGGCGGCATCGGCTCCGGTCAGGCGAATCTGCCCCATGTGCGAGACATCGAAAAGGCCAGCCTGAGCACGGGTGTGCAGGTGTTCCTTCATGACGCCTGCAGGGTATTGCACAGGCATGTCGTAACCGGCAAACGGCACCATCTTTGCGCCCAGTTCACGGTGCAAAGCGTGCAGCGGTGTAGTCAGCAGGGATTCTGTGGACATGTTCGATTCCTTGTAGAACGGGCCGTGCGGAACAACACTGCCCGTCAGTGCGGGCAGTGTTGCGGGCATGAGTGATCAGGCTTCCTGATAGCTCTCGATGGACGGGCAGGCGCAGACCAGATTACGGTCACCAAACACGTTGTCGACGCGGCCGACCGGTGGCCAGTACTTGTTCTCGATCAGCGAGGCAACCGGGTACACCGCCTGTTCACGGCTGTACGGATGCGTCCACTGACCGACGATTTCAGCTGCGGTGTGCGGAGCGTTTTTCAGCGGGTTGTCATCCTTGTCCAGCGTGCCGTTCTCCACCGCGCGGATCTCTTCGCGGATCTTGATCATGGCGTCGCAGAAGCGGTCCAGTTCTTCTCGGGACTCGCTTTCGGTCGGCTCGATCATCAGCGTGCCGGCCACCGGGAAGGACATGGTGGGTGCGTGAAAGCCGAAGTCGATCAGGCGCTTGGCGACGTCATCGACGCTGATGCCGCTGCTGTCCTTGATAGGACGCAGGTCCAGGATGCACTCGTGCGCGACTAGGCCGTTGCTGCCGGTGTAGAGCACCGGGTAATGGTCTTCCAGACGACGGGAGATGTAGTTGGCGTTGAGTATCGCCAGTTGCGAGGCGCGCTTGAGGCCTTCACCACCCATCATGCGGATGTACATCCAGGTGATCGGCAGGATGCTGGCGCTGCCGAACGGTGCTGCGCAAACCGCACCTTCCTTGCGCTCCATACGGGCGTGGCCCGGCATAAACGGCGCGAGGTGGGATTTGACACCGATAGGGCCAACCCCCGGACCACCGCCGCCGTGCGGGATGCAGAAGGTCTTGTGCAGGTTCAGGTGCGAAACGTCGCCGCCGAACTTGCCCGGTGCGCACAGGCCGACCATGGCGTTCATGTTGGCGCCGTCGATGTACACCTGGCCGCCGTTGTCATGAACGATGCTGCAGATTTCGCGAATGCCTTCCTCGAACACGCCGTGGGTAGACGGGTAGGTGATCATCAGCGCTGCCAACTGGTCGCGGTGTTGCAGGGCTTTGGCGCGCAGGTCTTCGATGTCCACGTTGCCGCGTGCGTCGCAAGCCGTTACCACCACGCGCATGCCTGCCATGTTGGCGGTGGCCGGGTTGGTGCCGTGGGCCGAGGACGGGATCAGGCAAATATCACGGTGTTCATCGCCGCGGCTCTGGTGATATGCGCGAATCGCCAGCAGACCGGCGTATTCGCCCTGAGAACCGGCATTGGGCTGCAGCGAAATGGCGTCGTAACCAGTCGCCGCGCAGAGCATGGCTTCCAGCTCGTCGGTCAATTGCTGATAGCCCGCGCTCTGTTCGGCAGGTGCGAACGGATGCAGGTTGCCGAACTCGGCCCAGGTGATCGGAATCATTTCGCTGGCGGCGTTGAGTTTCATGGTGCAAGAGCCCAGCGGGATCATGGTGCGATCCAGCGCCAGGTCCTTGTCGGCCAGTTTGCGCAGGTAGCGCATCAGCTCGGTTTCGGAGTGATAACGGTTGAACACCGGGTGGCTGAGGATTGCCGATTGGCGGGTCAGCGCTGCCGGGAGGCGCGACGGAACATTGGCCGACAGCTCGACGAAGTCCGGCTGAGTCTGACCGTCAGTCGCGAAAACAGCCCACAACGTCTCAACGGCGGACGGCGAGGTGGTTTCGTCGAACGAAAGACCCAGATGTGAGTCGGTGATTTCGCGCAGGTTGATGTGCTGGGCACGGGCAGCGCTGTGCAGGGCAGCGGTTTTGCTGCCGGTGTGCACGGTCAGGCTGTCGAAGAAGTATTCCTGCTCGATGGTGTAGCCCAACTGCTTCAGGCCGTCGGCAAAAATGGCGGTCAGATGATGCACACGATTGGCGATCTGCGTCAGGCCGCGCGGCCCGTGGTAAACGGCGTACATGCTGGCGATATTGGCCAGCAGCACTTGCGCGGTGCAGATGTTGCTGGTGGCTTTTTCGCGGCGGATATGTTGCTCGCGGGTCTGCATGGCCAGACGCAGTGCCTGTTTGCCATGTCGGTCAACCGACACGCCGACCAGGCGGCCCGGCATGTCGCGCTTGAAGGCATCGCGGGTCGAAAAGTAGGCGGCGTGCGGGCCGCCGAAGCCCAGCGGCACGCCGAAACGTTGGGCAGTACCGATGGCCACGTCCGCGCCGAACTCGCCCGGAGGCGTCAGCAAAGTCAGGGCCAGCAGGTCTGCGGCAACGGCGACCAACGCGTGGGCGGCGTGGAAGCGCTCGACCAGTTCACGGTAGTCAAACACGTCGCCGTTGCTGGCCGGGTATTGCAGCAGTGCTCCGAAGTAATCGCTCACATCGCCCAGCTCAGCTTCATCCGCCACGACAACGGTGATGCCCAACGGCTCTGCACGGGTGCGCAGCACATCCAGGGTCTGCGGATGGCAGTGGCTGGAGGCGAAGAACTGGGTGCTGCTTTTGTTCTTGCTCAGGCGTTTGCAGAAGGTCATGGCTTCGGCAGCAGCAGTGGCTTCGTCCAGCAGCGATGCGTTGGCAATCGGCAGTCCGGTGAGGTCGCTGATCAGGGTCTGGAAGTTGAGCAGCGATTCCAGACGACCCTGGGAAATTTCCGGCTGATAAGGTGTGTAGGCGGTGTACCAGGCCGGATTTTCCAACAGGTTGCGCAGGATTGGCGCGGGTGTATGGGTGTTGTAGTAGCCCTGACCAATATACGTCTTGAACAGTTGGTTTTTGCTGGCGATGGCCTTGATCGAGGCCAATGCGTCGGCTTCGCTTTGCCCGGCAGGCAGATTCAGCACGCTGGTGCCCTTGATGCTCTCCGGGATCACGCTTTCGCTCAGCGCTTCGATGGAATCGAAACCCAGAGTCTGCAGCATGGCCTGCTCGTCGTCGGCGCGCGGACCGATGTGACGGGCGATGAATTCGTTGGCAGTGCTCAGTTGAATACGGTCAGTCATGGCTCGCTCCTCAGGCTTCGGCGTTGGCTTTGATCAGGCGGTCGTACGCATCCTGATTCAGCAGGCCGTGGATGGCGTTGGCATCTTGTGGAATGAAGCGGAAGAACCAGCCGGCACCCAGGGCGTCCTCGTTGACCCGCTCCGGCGTGGCGTCCAGGGTCGAATTGACTTCGACGACTTCGCCGTCCAGCGGCATGTTGATGCTGCTTGCGGCTTTTACCGATTCCACGACCGACACTTCGGCGTGTTGAGTGTAGGTCTGCAGTTCCGGGAGCTGTACGAATACCACATCCCCAAGCGATTCCTGCGCGTAGGGCGTGATACCGACCGTGACACTGCCATCGGCTTCGGCACGCAGCCATTCGTGATCGACAGTGAAGCGCAACTCGCTCATAAAAACTCCTCGGGACAGATTCTCACGCTGGGCGCGACGTTATCCAGGAAGCAAAGCAATTTCGTTGCCAGTTTATTTTTATTTTTATAAATCAATGACTTATATATTTAAGAATTGTGTCCGCAGCGTGCGTGTGTAGCGAAATCGCTACAGCCGCCGCGCCTCGGAAAAATCCTGTCCGATCAAAGCCTTGATCGCATTGCGTCAGCCTGAAATGGAATGAAATCGTGACAGAGGAATGAAATCGTTACGCGTGTGCGTGGTTTATGTGCGCTTCAAAGGCTCAGTACAAACGTTCTGCCTCGGACACCTATGCACAAACCAATTATTTTCAACAGGTTACGAGAGATCATGCAGGAACCGGTTTGTCAGCCGATCCAGCGCGCTGGCTGGATCAGCTGACACAGGGCCAGTATCACTTCGCCGGAACGGGAGTGGCGGTAGCCACGGAGATATTGCCTGCTTCCCACTGGGATTCACGATCCCCCAGTGCTTTGGCGATGGCTTGCACCTGAGTGGAGGTCACTTCCGAGGGAAGCGGGTCGAGACCGGCGCTGGCGAAGATCTGGCCGTAGGCGTTACGCAGGTCGGCGTAAGCCAGGTCGCGGCGCAGGTCAGCCTGCAAGGTATTGAGCTCACCCTGAATCAGGTCCAGTTCACCGATGCCGTTGGCCTGGTAGCGGTTACGCAGTTGGCCTGCGATCTGGCCGTCGATACTCGACAACTGCTGGCTGGTCTTGAATTGACGCAAGGCTTCATTGTAATTGGCGTTCGCCACATACAACTGAGCCAACACTGCGATGGACATGGCCTGACGCCGGGCGGTCGCTACTTCCTCGCCTGCCTTGGCAACGTCGATGGCGGCAGGTGCAGTGAGTACGTTGAACAGGTTCCACGTCACCTTGACGCCCAGATCGGCCCATTTGTCGTTGACCAGAAACGAGTTGCTGTCGTAATGGCCGCCCGCCGAGAACTCCAGCCCCGGCAACATGCGCAGCATGGCCTTGCGGGTTTCCGCCGAACTGATGCGCGTCTGGTAATCCTGCTCGCGCAGTTCCGGACGGCTGGCCAAGGCTTCTGTTTCAAGCCTCGCCATGTCGACTTTCAATTCCGGAATGGCGTAATCGTCCGGGGTCGCCAGGGTCAGGTTGCTGCCCAGCGGCAGGTTGATCAGCGTGGCCAGCTCGGTTTTGGCCAGAGACAACGCCTTGCGCTGTTCCTCGAGTTGACGGGTGGCCTGAATCAGCGAGCGCTGATAGGACAGTGCCTGCACCGGATCGCCGACGCGCTGATCGCTCATCTTCTGGCTGTTGGCCTGGGCGGTATCGACACGGGTCATCAGACTGTCGATCTGCTTGAGCAGACGTTCGGCGGCCACGGCGCGCCAGTAAGCCGAGCGCACATCCTGAACGATGGTGTTGACGACCTTGCGGCGGCGTTCTTGCACGATCAGACGCTGGTCGCCCTGTTGCTTGGCGCTTATATAACTGACGCCGAAGTCGAGTACGTTCCAGACCATGGTCAGGTCGGCCACGCGACGGCTGCGGTCCTGAGAGGTCGACGGCTCCAGGGACTGGGTGCCGGTCTGTACGCTTTCGCTGCTGGAAGCGCTGACGTTGCTGCGTCCGGCGTAACCGGCCGACAGCGCCATGCGTGGCAGCATGTCGAAGCTGGCAAGGTCCAGCTGGCGTTTGGCGAGGGCCTCTTCCATGATTTTCAGGCGGGCTTCCAGGTTGTATTTCACAGCCCTGGCCATGGCCTGATGCAAGGTCAACGCGCCATTGAGGGGCTCCTGATCCTTGTACATCAATTGCAAGTCGCTTTTGGCGCGTTGCTCGCTGACGCTACGGTCGATCGGCTTGCTGGTGACAGCACAGCCACTTACGACCAGTGCCAACAGGCTGATGCTGAACAACTTCTGACTTCTTTTCATGCTCCTGACGCCCCTGACTACCGCATTCTTTTTATAAGCGCCGTCTTCACACGGCGCAAAACCCAACCTGTTATCAAGCCTGCGCTTCACTCACACCGACTTCCCCTAGAGCCCATGCCAGTTCACGCAATTTTTCCTGTTCGATATCGGTGATCTGTTGCAACTGCTGGCCTAGCGTCAACGCGCCGAAACCTGCACCGATGCTTTGCGACGAATCGCTCAGGCTGCGGCTGCTGGCACCTTCGAATGCACCGGCCGTCGAGGTGTCGCGCGAAAACAGCGTCGACAACGTACTGCTGCTGAAGACGTTGCCTTCTCCGCTGCTGAACCCGAGGAAACCCGATCCTGAACCGCCCACGCTGCCGGGCGTGAACACCTGGGCAATGAAGCTCGGTGCCAAGGCACGGTTGTTGATAAAGATGTTACCCACCGGCGGCAGGTCGCCGCCGGTCGTACGCTGCTCGAAGAGCGGTGCGAAGCTCAAGGGAGCGGCCAGCGCGCCTGTCGGATTGCCGAATACGGCTGGTTGCAACGGTACGTTTGGCGGTGTGTTCAGCGGCGCCGGAGTGTCGACCCTGAATTGCGGATCACCTGCCTGGGAGAGCGTCGTGATTGCGTAATTGGACGAAACGGCTACGCCCGTGCCTGCGTTGCCCGCCAGGTCTGTCACCGTGCCACTGTCCAGCACAATGAAATTGCTCGGATCGTTGGTGTTGGCGGTCGGTGTCAGCGTTGCGGTCCAGGTCGCACCGCCATTGCTGCTGGCCAGGTTCGACAAGGTGCCGTTGGCAACGCTGATGTCCGAGAGCGTGAAGTTGGTGACCGGCTCGCTGAAAGCAAAGGTCACCAGCGATGTCTGACCTGTGGACAGGTTCGGATTGGCGAGCGAGATGGTCGCCGAAGGACGCTGAGTGTCGACGGTGTAATTACTGGAAAGCGCGATCGCCGTGCCTGCGTTGCCTGCGAGGTCGTTGACGGTTCCGCTGTCCAGAACAATGAAATTGTTCGGCGCCGTGGTGTTGGCGTTTGCTGTCAGTGTGGCGGTCCAGGTCAGGCCGTTGTCGGCACTGGTCAGGCCGGACAGCGTGCCGTTGCCGACGCTGATGTCAGACAGGTCGAAACCGCTGACCGGCTCGCTGAAGGCAAAGGTCACCAGCGACGTCTGACCAATGGCCAGGCTTGGGTTGGCAACAGTGATGGTCGCTGTAGGGCGAACGGTATCGACCGCGTAGTTGTTGGAGCTGCTCAGGCCGCTGCCCGCGTTACCGGCCAGATCGACCACGCGAGTGTTGTTCACCAGAACCAGGTTGGTGGTGTCGGTAATGTTGGCCGCCGGTGTCAGCGTTGCGGTCCAGGTGATGCCGCCGTCAGTGGTGCCGAGGCCGCTGAGTGTGGCGTTGTTGGTCAACATGTCGGACAGCGTGAAATCGCTGACCGCCTCACTGAACGTGATGGTCACCAGCGAGGTTTCACCGATAGACAGCGCGTTGTCGGCAACCACGACGGTGGCCGTCGGACGCTGCGTATCGATGGCGTAGTTGTTCGAGGACGTAACGCCACTGCCGATGTTGCCGGACGCATTGGCGAAGCCGGTGTTGTCCAGGGTGATCAGGTTGGTGGCATCGGTCACGCTGGCGGTCGGCGTCAGGATCGCGGTCCAGGTAACGCCGCCATCGTTGCTGTTGACCGCGCTCAAGGTACCGTTGGTCACTGTGAGGTCGGCGTTGGTGAAGCCGGTGACGGCTTCGCTGAAGGTGATGGTCACCAGCGAGGTTTCGCCAATCGACAGCGCGTTGTCGGCGACCACGATGGTGGCGGTCGGCTGCAGGGTGTCGATGGTGAAATTGGGTGAACTGGTGGTCCCGGTCCCGGTGTTGCCCGCCAGGTCGGTGACACCTGCGTTGTTCAGGCTGATCAGGTTGGTAGTGTCGGCGACGTTGACGTCTGGCGTGTAGGTCGCCGTCCAGGTGATGCCGCCGTCATTGCTGCTCACCGCGCTGAGGGTGCCGTTGGGCACGTTCAGGTCGGCATTGGTGAAGCCGGTGACCGCTTCGCTGAAGGTGATGGTGACCAGCGAGGTTTCGCCGACGCTCAGCGCGGTATCTGCCAGTGTAACGGTTGCGGTAGGTCGCACAGAGTCGATGGCGTAGTTGTTGGAAACGCTCAGGCCACTGCCTGTGTTGCCCGCCAGGTCAGTCACGCCGGTATTGCTCAATGTCACCGAGTTGCTGGCGCTGGTGACACCTGCTGTCGGCGTCAGAGTCGCGGTCCAGGTGATACCGCCGTCACTGCTGCTGACCGCGCTCAAAGTACCGTTGGCCACTGTCAGGTCGGCGTTGTTGAAACCGCTGACGGCCTCACTGAAGGTAATGGTGACCAGCGAGGTTTCACCGATAGACAGCGCGTTGTCGGCAACCACGACGGTGGCCGTCGGACGCTGCGTATCGATGGCGTAGTTATTAGAGGATGTGACGCCACTGCCGATGTTGCCGGACGCATTGGCGAAGCCCGTATTGTCCAGCGTGATCAGGTTGGTGGCGTCGGTCACGCTGGCGGTCGGCGTCAGGGTCGCGGTCCAGGTGACGCCGCCATCGTTGCTGTTGACCGCGCTGAGCGTGCCATTGGCCACCGTCAGGTCGGCGTTGTTGAAACCGCTGACGGCTTCGCTGAAGGTAATGGTCACCAGCGAGGTCTCGCCCACGCTCAGTGCGCTGTCGGCGACCACGATGGTGGCGGTCGGCTGCAGGGTGTCGATGGTGAAATTGGGTGAACTGGTGGTCCCGGTGCCTGCGTTGCCCGCCAGGTCGGTGACACCTGCGTTGTTCAGGCTGATCAGGTTGGTGGTGTCGGCGACGTTGATGTCTGGCGTGTAGGTCGCCGTCCAGGTAATGCCGCCGTCACTGCTGCTCACCGCGCTGAGGGTGCCGTTGGGCACGGTCAGGTCGGCGTTGGTGAAGCCTGTGACCGCTTCGCTGAAGGTGATGGTGACCAGCGAGGTTTCGCCGACGCTCAGCGCGGTATCTGCCAGTGCAACGGTTGCGGTAGGTCGCACAGAGTCGATGGCGTAGTTGTTGGAAACGCTCAGGCCACTGCCTGTGTTGCCCGCCAGGTCGGTCACGCCGGTATTGCTCAATGTCACCGAGTTGCTGGCGTTGGTGACACCTGCTGCCGGCGTCAGAGTCGCCGTCCAGGTGATGCCGCCGTCGCTGCTGCTGACCGCGCTGAGCGTGCCATTGGCCACTGTGAGGTCGGCGTTGGTGAAGCCGGTGACCGCTTCGCTGAAGGTAATGGTGACCAGCGAGGTTTCACCGATAGACAGCGCGTTGTCGGCAACCACGACGGTGGCCGTCGGACGCTGCGTATCGATGGCGTAGTTGTTCGAGGACGTGACGCCACTGCCGATGTTGCCGGACGCATTGGCGAAGCCGGTGTTGTCCAGAGTGATCAGGTTGGTGGCGTCGGTCACGCTGGTGGTCGGCGTCAGGATCGCGGTCCAGGTGACGCCGCCATCGTTGCTGTTGACCGCGCTCAAGGTACCGTTGGCCACTGTGAGGTCGGCGTTGGTGAAGCCGGTGACGGCTTCGCTGAAGGTAATGGTCACCAGCGAGGTTTCGCCCACGCTCAGTGCGCTGTCTGCGACCACGATGGTGGCGGTCGGCTGCAGGGTGTCGATGGTGAAGTTGGGTGAACTGGTGGTACCGGTGCCTGCGTTGCCCGCCAGGTCGGTGACACCTGCGTTGTTCAGGCTGATCAGGTTGGTGGTGTCGGCGACGTTGACGTTTGGCGTGTAGGTCGCGGTCCAAGTGATACCGCCGTCACTGCTGCTGACCGCGCTGAGTGTGCCGTTGGGCACGGTCAGGTCGGCGTTGGTGAAGCCTGTGACCGCTTCGCTGAAGGTGATGGTGACCAGCGAGGTTTCACCGACGCTCAGCGCGGTATCTGCCAGTGCAACGGTTGCGGTAGGTCGCACAGAGTCGATGGCGTAGTTGTTGGAAACGCTCAGGCCACTGCCTGTGTTGCCCGCCAGGTCGGTCACGCCGGTATTGCTCAATGTCACCGAGTTGCTGGCGCTGGTGACACCTGCTGCCGGCGTCAGAGTCGCTGTCCAGGTGATGCCGCCGTCGCTGCTGCTGACCGCGCTGAGCGTGCCATTGGCCACTGTGAGGTCGGCGTTGGTGAAGCCGGTGACCGCTTCGCTGAAGGTAATGGTGACCAGCGAGGTTTCACCGATAGACAGCGCGTTATCGGCGACCACGATGGTAGCTGTCGGGCGTTGCGTATCGATGGCGTAGTTGTTCGAGGATGTGACGCCACTGCCGATGTTGCCGGACGCATTGGCGAAGCCGGTGTTGTCCAGAGTGATCAGGTTGGTGGCGTCGGTCACGCTGGTGGTCGGCGTCAGGATCGCGGTCCAGGTGACGCCGCCATCGTTGCTGTTGACCGCGCTCAAGGTACCGTTGGCCACTGTGAGGTCGGCGTTGGTGAAGCCGGTGACGGCTTCGCTGAAGGTGATGGTCACCAGTGAGGTCTCGCCCACGCTCAGTGCGCTGTCGGCGACCACGATGGTGGCGGTCGGCTGTAGGGTGTCGATGGTGAAATTGGGTGAACTGGTGGTCCCGGTGCCTGCGTTGCCCGCCAGGTCGGTGACACCTGCGTTGTTAAGGCTGATCAGGTTGGTGGTGTCGGCGACGTTGATGTCTGGCGTGTAGGTCGCGGTCCAGGTGATGCCGCCGTCACTGCTGCTCACCGCGCTGAGGGTGCCGTTGGGCACTGTCAGGTCGGCGTTGGTGAAGCCTGTGACCGCTTCGCTGAAGGTGATAGTGACCAGCGAGGTTTCACCGACTGACAAGGCGGTGTCGGCCATTGCGATACCCGCAGTCGGACGTACAGTGTCGATCGCGTAGTTGTTGGAGCTTGTCGAGCCTGCACCGGTATTGCCTGCGGCATCGGTGACACCGGTGTTGTTCAGGGTGATCAGGTTGTTGGGGCTGGTGATGTTGTTGGTCGGCGTGTAAGTCGCGGTCCAGGTGATGCCGCCGTCGCTGCTGCTCACCGCGCTCAGCGTGCCATTGGCCACCGTCAGATCGGCGTTGGTGAAACCGCTGACGGCTTCACTGAAGGTGATGGTGACCAGCGAGGTCTCGCCCACGCTCAGTGCGTTGTCGGCCACCGCGACGTTGGCCGTCGGGCGTGCAGTGTCGATGGCGTAGTTGTTCGAGGCTGTGGTGCCAGTACCCACGTTGCCAGCCAGATCCTGAACGCCAGCCCGATTGAGGGTGATCTGATTCACCGAACTGGTGAAGTTGTTGGTCGGCGTCAGGGTCGCCGTCCAGGTAATACCGCCGTCGCTGCTGCTGACTGCGGTCAATGTACCGTTGGCCACCGTCAGGTCGGCATTGGTAAAACCGGTGACGGCTTCGCTGAAGGTGATGGTCACCAGCGAAGTCTCGCCAACACTCAGCGTGGAGTCTGATACCACGACAGTGGCTGTCGGGGGCACGTTATCGACCACGGCGTAGTTGTTGGAGCTCAGTGTGCCCGTGCCGATGTTGCCTGCGGCGTCCTGTACGGCCGAGGTTGCCAGGGTGATGGCGCTCGAACCACCCGAAGTGTTGCTGCCCGCTGTGAAGGTGGCGGTCCAGGTGATGTTATTGGTGGTTGTCAGGTTAGTCAGCGTACCGTTTGGCGCGGTGATCTCGGAAATATCCAGGCCAAAGACAGGTTCGCTGAACGTAATGGTGACGGTGGTCGTTGCGCCCGGGCTCAATGAGGTGTTGGCAATCACAATGCTTGAGCCGGTCGGTGCCGTCGTATCGGCTGTGTAGGCGATGTTCAGTGTACCGCCGTCATTGAGGATGTTATTGACGGCTGTCGGCGACGAACCGTTGGTGCCGCCGGAGTAGGCTTGCCCGCCTGCGCCGCTGCCGCCCACGTTGCCGGTCATGGCTGAGTTGTTGCCGGCGGTGATGTTGACCGTACCTTTGTTCCAGATCCCGCCGATGCCACGGCCACCGTTGCCACCGACCGTTCCGCCACCGCCACCGCCGCCAGCCGCGCCAATATTACTGCTGATGGTCGAGGTGCCGATAATCGCCAGAGTGCCGCTGGAAGCGTTATAGATGCCGCCTACGGCAGAGCCGCCTCTGCCGCCATTGCCGTCAAAGCCCGCGCCACCGCCACCGCCGCCAATGGTCCGGCCACCGCTGGAAGCCGTGCCGCCGTTGCCGCCGTTTGTGTATCCGGACACACCAAGGCCACCCGCACCGCCACCGGAAGCGTTACCTCCCTTGCCGCCCATGTAAACGGTATTGAACCCGGCACCATTGCCGCCGGTGTTGGCAGAGGGAGCGGTGGGTGTATAGGTACCTGCTGCGCCGCCACTGGCACCATTTTGCCCTCCGATACCGCCACCACCGCCGCCACCTCCGCCCACGGTCGGAGCCAGAACGCCGCCGCCGCCACCACCGCCGGAGGCGGCGTTGGCGGTGACCGTAACGTTACGCAGTGTGAGGTTGCCCGCGTTGTTGATACCGCCGCCCAGCGCATCAGCCGCAGCAATGGCAGAGCCACTGTTTGCCCCCGCCGTGGTGGCCACACCTCGGGTAATGATCACGCCATCAAGCGTGGCTGTTGTCCCTGAGGTGACCCTGATGACGCTTGTTCTGTTCTGGCCATCAAGAGTGACATCTGCGACGCCGTCGTTATTGAGGTCGCCATCGATGGTGATGTTTTTGTTCACAACCAGTTGAGTCTGCAGCGAGACAGTCATGCCAGTCGAAAAGGTCACGATATCGCCGTTCTGGGCGTTGGCCAGTGCATCGCGCAGTGTACCGGTGCCGGTGTTGCTGGCGGAGTTGACCGTAAAGGTCGCCAGTCCCCACTGGTAGGCGTCCATCGACTGCCGTGAAAGAGCGCTGACACTTTCGATACTGCCGGTCGCGATTTCCAGATCCCAGTCGCCGCCCACGCCGGTGCGGTTGGTGGATGCGGCGATGTCACGACCCGTCAGCGTAGCCAGCGAGTCCACGAAGCTCAGACCCTGATCGCCCTCGGCGGTGTTGCAGGCGTAGATCAGAATGTCGCCGCCTGTGTTGATATCGTTGCCGATCTCGGCCAGCAAGGCGCTGCGTTGCGAGAGGTTGTCGGCCGACACATAGCTGTTGCCCAGCCAAAGATCGCCCGAGTTGCCGTGCGCAATGATCTGTACCGAACTGACGCCTTGATGGGAGCCCAGATAGTCGGCGATCTGTTGCAGGCCGTCTTTGGTGGCATCCAGTTCGACCACTTGAGCGCCAGGGGCAACGCCTGCCAGCAGACTGGCGGAATCCTTGACCCGCGAGTCGACGAACACCACGGTGCTGCCAGGCACTGCAGCAGGTCTGGCGGTGACATCCGCCGTGGCATCGGGCTGAGAATGCTCACCATTGCTGGCACTACTGGCCTGTTCGGCGCTTTTGGCAGCCGCGTCAGGCGTTGGCTGGGCGTCCGGCTGAGCTGCCGCTTCCACGACTGTCGCCGCTACCGCGCCGTCGAACAACATGCGGGGCTCAAGAGACATGATCATCGGGGAAGCGGAGGAGGTCGCACTCGAAGGTGCCCGCTTTGCAATCCGCGAATTTTTGTTATTCCACCACATACTGCTCACCCAGGATCGAACGTTACGACCTATAAAGCCGCGATCACTTGACCGCAGCGTCTGATTTCATGCGGATGACATTGGCTGCGCTGGCAGCCCCGTCATTCCAGAACGACAATTTTGAATACTGTTCAAACAGATCCGGCGGCAGGATGGTGGCTCTCGGTTCCAGCGCGACGCGCGGTTTGACCTTATGCAGGCCGGACACGCCCAGTGCGTCATCGAACTGGGGAGCGTCATAGGAAAGGTTGTTGAAGTCGTGTTCGAACCAGGGTTCGTCGATGAAGTCATAGACCAGCCGCATGACCCGGTCCGGCGCCTGAGACAGCAGGTCGTAATCGATCAGCAGAATCGAGCCTGCGTGTTCGCCGTAATAGGCTTCCTTGAGTGAAGCCCAGGCAAAACCCACCAGCCTGTTGCGCTGTGCCAGGGTTTCCACGCGGCTGTAGACCGTATTGCGCTCTACGTCATCATTGAATAGCCGGGTGTTTTCGAACGGATTGGCACGATACAGGCGCTCGATGCTGTCCATCACCCAAGCCACGTTGCGCACGCAGGCAATCATCCTGCATTGCGGAAACAGATCCTTCAGCGCAGGTAGTCTGGAGGTCCATCCGCGACTGGTATCGAACACGACATCCTTCGCGGACTGGTCGGCGTAATAGGAATCGAAGATGCCGCGCAGCAGGCGACGACGCATGTCGGTGCTGATCACAGAGGAGAATTCACTGCCTGCGCTGCACTGACCCAGAATGCTCGAAAACAATGAGCCAACCGGGCTGCTCATACCCGCGTGGAAGCGTGGGTTCTGCAACAGAATGGCGGACAGCAGGGTAGACCCTGATCGAGGCAAACCTGCGATGAAATGGAATTTCTGCATCCGTGCGTCCAGAAGTATGGAGGTGCTTTCGAGTGTGTTCGCAACGTATCAAGACGTCTGCATATGGTAGTACTTCGACATCATCCTGCATGTCTTGAGTGGCGAAAAAGGGGGCAAAATCGAGCACAAAGCTCAGGCTCCCGGATTTATTGGGCTAAAGGATCCAACTTGGGACATTTATCAGATGAACGGTACTGAACTTTGTATGATGGATGGCATTTTGCCGTCGGATATTTCCGATCTATTCATATGAGTGGGAAGGTGAACAGATCCGAAGAAGCAAAAAAATTCGCATGGCACAAGGCTGCGTCTACGCTTTCATCCTGCCACCCAAGGGCACATGCTCCGGTGGATCGAAGGTATCCCATGTCGTAAAAGGATGAAGCGTATGGAAGTTTTTATGGGTTCGATCATGACGTTTGGTTTCCCTTTCGCGCCTTCCGGTTGGGCGCAGTGCAATGGGCAGACCATGAACGTCAATCAATATGCAGCGTTGTTCGCGCTGCTGGGTGTCGCGTATGGCGGTAATGGCCAGCAGACCTTCATGCTGCCGAATCTGCAAGGCAGGGTGCCGGTCTGTCAGGGGCAGGGCACAGGGCTGACTGCCCGTGTGATGGGAACGGCTTCTGGCGTTGAAGCGCTCACCGTAGGCATCAACAACATGCCTGCTCACGTGCATCAGATGAGTACGCTGACAGCCACCACCACCATCAATCTGGCCAGTTCTGCGGTGGCCGGTGCCACCATCGCCCCGACCACTACCAATGCCTTTATCGGCGCATCGACCACCGGTCCCAGTTCCGCGAATATATTTTCGCCGGATGCAGGGAGCGCGCCTGTGGTTCAGAAAGGCGTTAGCACCGCCATCAGCGGGACCATGCAGCCAGTCGGAGGCAGTCAGCCGCTGAGCAGCATGAATCCGTTTCTGGTCGTGAACTTCAGTATTGCCCTGCAAGGTTATTTCCCGCCGCGGGACTGATCTTGCCCGAGTCCAGGGAAGGACTCTTCATCACTCTTTGCTGGAGATATTCATGCTGCACGAAGTCAACGTGGATAATTTTCGAGTCATGCTGGGCTGCGTCTGCACGCTGCAACTGAGCGATGGCAGTCAATTGCCGGTTCGTGTTTCATCGGTCATCGAAAAGCCGCAAGCGCGCCTTGCTGAAGACCGACGCCTGCCATTCAATGTGTCGCTGAGTTCTCTGGAGCCCAGCGAGTTCATCGATGGGTCATGCGCAGTCGTGCTGCCGGAGATGGGACTGCTGCAGGACGTGTTCGTGTCTCGCGTACCTGCAATGGGGCGCGACGAAAACCTGGCGTATTACTGCATCAGCTTCAACTGAGTCACAGTGTCCGGGCCGTGATGTTCTGGCCCGGATACCACACCAGTCGCTGCGCTGCCACGTCCTGCTCCTGCACCTGAAACCCCAGCGCCAGATAATGCCGAAGCGCGTGAGGGTTGTTGGCCCAGACCACCGTCGCCACCGGACAGCGAATTTGCTCAGCCGCCTGCTGCACCCCTTGCAGTACGACTCGGCCGTAGCCTTTACCACGTGCAGCGGGAATGAATGCCAGGTACAGCACACGAATTTCGTTGTGGCCGAAGTCGGTCACCAGTGCGCCGATGCAAGTGCCGAGCTTCTCGACCACGTAATACATCGCGTTGGGAAAGTGATCGCCCAGACCTTGCTCTTGAACCCGGAACTGCTGGCTGATCACGTCCTCGATCTGCTCGCGCTCACCGTCGATAAATTGCAGATCCGGCCGGGCCGAATGGTAGAGCGCCTGCAGAAATGCTGCGTCCGATGCGCTTGAAGGCCGCACGACCAGTCCGTCGGTATTGGCAAAAGGCGTATTGCTCATCCTTGCTGTCCTCTGTCCGTGTAACGCTTAAAATCCGCTTTCGCGCACCCCGAGTGCGGCCAGCCGTCTCCAGGTTGCGCCCAGCAGCGATTCGCTGCGGCCCTGAATGACGGCCACACCGCGTAATGGCTGAGGGGTGGCACTGACTGCGTCGGTGAGTTGAAGCCTGACGCCGTATTGCGCCTGTACCGGCTCCGCCCGCTGGTTCTCATCGCGGCGCACGGCTATCGGGCCGTGATGATCGGAACTCAGGGCTTCCTGATCCAGATACTCGACGCCATTGGTGTCGACTTCCTGCAACTCGACCGGCAGCGATTCGCGCATCGGGTCGTCGGCGATGAACCGGCCCCGGTCGCCGGGCGCGATACGCCACAAGGCATTTTCCGCCACGTAACCGCGGATCCGTGAGCCTTGCTCGACGATTCTCAGCACAGGGTCTCTGGTGGAAATCCAGCGACCGGCGCTCAATTGCGGCATTAGATCACGCACTTTTCCGGCTTTCGGTGCGCGCAGCAGCAGGCGTTCGCGACGGGCCGCCAGTCCGCGATATTCAGCGACCGCTTCGGCGAGACGCTGCTCCAGAATGCCTGCATCGGCGGCGGTCTCGCTACGCCCGGCCTGGCGACGCATCTGCAACTGCAGGATATCGATTTCACGCCGCACAATGCTCTGACGTGAATCGATGTCCGGCGATTCCAGTTCCATCAGCACTGCGCCTTGCTCGACATGTTGACCGTCCTGCACATTGACCTGCTTTACTCGGGCAGCAGCGGGAGCATGGATTGCTGTCACGCTCCGGGCTTCCAGCATCACCGGCAGCTCGACGCTGTTGCTCCACGGCACGGTCAGCAGCAGCACCAACGTCAGCAATGCCGCAGCGCTCAGCACTACGCGTGGCGTATAGGCCTGTTCGCGGTTAGCCCACCAGTGACGGGTTTCCTTGAAAATCGGCAGAAAGATGAACCAGCCCAGCTCCACCAGCATCAGGAAAATCCCCAGCAGTTTGAAAAACAGGTGATAGACCGCAAGGGCGATTCCGAAGAACAGCGCAGCACGCCACAACCACGACAGATAGCCCCACCACAGCAATCGGCGCTGCATGACCGGAGACCAGGGCTCGGGGGCGGGCTCGCCGTAACCGAAAAGCGTTTCACGTAACCGCCAGCGGCACAGGGCGAAGGCGCGACCTTGCAGGTTGTCGACTTCCCATAAATCGCTGATCAGAAAGTAGCCATCGAAGCGCATGAACGGGTTGAGGTTGACGATCACGGTGGTGATCCAGGTCGCGCTGGCGAGCATGAAGGCGGCGGTACGCGCTGGCCCGTCGGGCAACAGCGACCAGGCCAGCAGCGCAATACAGGCCAGCACCATTTCTGCGAGCACACCGCCTGCGCCGATCAACAGTCTGGCGCGACGATCGTTCACGCGCCAGGCGTCACTGACGTCTGTGTAGAACAGCGGCAGCAACACCATGAACGCTACGCCCATGCTTTGCACCCGACAGCCGGCGCGCTTGGCCATGAACGCATGGCCGAATTCGTGGCAAAGCTTGGCGAAAAACAGCGCGATGCCGAACGACAGCGCACCGCCCAGGCTGAACAGGTGCGGGAAGGTACCGATGAAACGCTGCCAGTCGCGGGCGACCAGAAACACGCCTAGGCCCAGCGTCAGTGGCAGGCCATAACGCAGCAGGCTCGGGCCGAACCGTTGCAGCCAGGGCCAGATGCGGTTGAGAAACGCGTCCGGTCGCCACAGCGGGATGCGGAAAAACAGGTATTGATGGAGCAGCATTTGCCACAGACCCTGCCGCGATGCCGACGCCTTGACGACATAACTGGCGCGCTGTTCGGGGTCCAGAGCGACGATCAGGTCGTGTCCGCGTAGAAAGCGCAGTAGTTCTTCCACGTCTGGATTGCCCAGAGGCAGCCCCGGCTCACGGTTGGCCGCTTGCAGCACTCGCGTGGCGTCGCCCAGCGCCCAATGGCGCAGCAGGCGAATGGCCTGAGTCCCCAGCTTGAAGTAACGACCGCGCACCGGATCGGCCAGTGTCCAGCGCGGCGAGCCGTCCAGGGCCGCAGCGGCGCTGGTGAGCTGCAGATCGGCTCGCAGGCCGGGCAGCTTCATTACAGACCCACACTCTGACGCAGCCCGGCCAGCGGGCGACGCAACAGATAAAGCGCCAGCGGTGCCCGGTCACCGAAAATCTTGGCGGTGCCGCGCAGACCGATTCGGGGCGGAGACGATTCGACAAAGCGGGCGTCCAGGCGATAGGCCAACTGGCCGCCAGGTGTCGGCTGCGCTTCATAAGCGGCCCGCTCGAGAATCGCTGCATGACGCTGCAACGGATCGCTGTCCAGAAACAGTGCCACCTCGGCATCAGGCTGCAACGCAATGGCATCGCCGACCGCCAGTTCGATGCGCAGCTCGGCCTGAGTCGGGTCGGCGATTTCCATCAGGCGTTCGCCGGTCTGTACCGGTTTGCCGATCCAGCGCTGGGCATCGGCGAACACTGCAATACCGTCACGCTCTGCTCGTACTTCACTGCGCTTGAGCAGTTCACGTGCGTAATCGCGCTCGGCGCGTTTCTGTTCGACGCGAGCGGCCAGCAGATCGATCTTCGAACTCGACTCTGCGTCGGCGAACGCGCGCTGCGAGTTGGCCTTGAGTTCCGCTTCAGCCACGTTCAGCGCGCGCTCCGCCACATCGGCCTGAGCCTTGAGGGTGGTGTTCTCGAAACGCAGCAGCAGGTCGCCGGTCTTGACGGTCTGGTTGGGTTTGACCAGAAACTCGGTCACCACGCCATCCAGCGGTGCCGCGATCACACGTCCACCCAGCGGCACGACTTCAGCCGGTGCCAGCACGGACTGACGCACAGGAATCAGCAGGCATAGCAGCGCCAGGATCACCAGCAACGCCTGACGCTTGCGGTTGAAGCGCAGGCGCCAAGGCTTGCCGGGTTGCAGTGCCAGCCATGCATGGCTGTATGTGCCGCCCAGTTGAGATAGCAAAACCTGCTCGGCCGGGGTCCAGGGTGTGTCGCGTGCCAGCCAAAGGCCGCCGAACACGTCACCTTTGCGATCCTGCAATGGCAGCCAGAACACATGGGGCGCTGACAGGCTGTTCCAGTCGTCACGCACCGATTCACTGAGCATGTCCATCTGAACCACGCGAGCCGGTTTGAGCAGTTCCAGTTTTAGCAACTGGCCAACCGCGTGCTCGACAAAGGCCACGAACGGCGCATTGGGCTCAATCACGCTGACGCCTGTCACCGCCCGCACTTTGCCAGCGATCACCAGCGCAGCATGACGAAACCCGAACAGGCTCTGGCCATCGTTGGCCAGGCTGTAGGTCAATTGTTCCAGGTTCGGCGCAGCGCGGGTCAGCCGCTCAAGGTCCAGAAACTGCGCGAAAACCCGTTCAACCGCGCCTGATGCCGGTGCGTTCACTTGGGCTCCGCGAAATGTGCCGTTCCGCTCATGCCACTCAGCAGACCTTCCACCTTGGGCAGACTGGCCACCAACAGCAGGGTCTGGCTGCCCTCATCGATCCGGGCGCCCAACCGCTTGACGGTGGCCGTCAGCGGTTTGCCGGTTTCGTCCGGCACGAAGCTGAAGATCTGACCCGGTTTGAGTCGGCTCATCCAGCGTGACGGCACCAGCAAGTGAATTTCCAGGGTACGGTTGTCGACGATTTCCAGCATCGGCGTGCCGGGTGCGACGCTTTCATAACGCTTGACCTTACGCTCCACGACTTGTCCGTCATACGGCGCAACCACGCTGCATCGCTTGATCTGCACCTGATAAACATTTGACTGGGCCTGGGTTTCGGACAGTCTGGCCTCGGCACGGGCGACCTCGAAACGGCCGACTGAATTGAGCGACGCCAGTTGCCGATTGTGGGCCAGCTCTTCGCTGGCACCACGGCTGGCCGCTTGCGCAGCATTCAACTGGGCCTGATAGGCCGAACAGTCGAACCGCGCCAGTACGTCGCCCTTGTTGAACGACTCACCTTCCTGAAACGGCAGATCAACAATGCGTCCGGACAATTCGCTGGCGAGTACAGCCTGATTCTGGGCCCGCAATACGCCACGGGCTTCGCTTGAAGGCTCGGCGGGAGCAGCTCCCGGCGCAGGCTCGTCAATCAGGCCGGTTGCTTCAGGCGTCTGCCCATGCGCCAGGCCTGTAACACTCAACATTGCGAACAGTACAACTTGCAAACACCGCATACAGCGGACTCCTTCCTTGAATGGGCATTCCACGCCTTTCTTCACATAAGTCGACTGCCCGGCACACGCAGGTAGGCCTCCAGTTCCGCAAGCGGCAGCGGCCGACTCAACAGAAACCCTTGCACCTGGTCGCAGTGGTTTTCAGTCAGAAATGCCAGTTGCTCGGGCGTCTCCACACCTTCGGCAATCACTTTCAGATCAAGGCTGTGGGCCAGCTCGATGATTGCACGGGCGATGGCGGCGTCCTGTGGGTTACTGGTCACCTCACGGATGAAGGCAATGTCGATTTTCAGCTTGTCGATAGGGAATCGGCGCAGGTAGGCCAGACTTGAATAACCCGTGCCGAAATCGTCGATGGAAATCCTGACGCCCAGTGTCTTGAGTGTCTGCAGCGTGGCGATGGTGTGCGAGGTGTTTTCCATCAGCGAGCTTTCCGTCAATTCGACTTCAAGCCACCGTGGATCAATCTGATGGCGCTCAAGGGACTGACTGATGTCGGCAATCAGGCCGCTGCCGGCGATCTGCTGGCCGGAGACGTTCACCGCCACCTGAAACGATCCCAGTCCTGAACGCTGCCACAAGGCAATCTGGGCGCAGACGCTGTCGATCATCCAGCTCCCGACCTCACTGATCAATGCCAGATTTTCCAGCACGGGCACGAAGATGGCGGGCGAGACGCCGGGTTGGTTCGGGCGAGGCCAGCGCAGCAGGGCCTCAAGTCCGCAGATACTGCCGTCCTCGAGGCTGACCTTGGGCTGATAGGCGATTTCGAAAGCACGCTGTTGCACGGCCTCACGCAGGGCGTTTTCAAGGTCCAGACGCTCCGCGACCTCGGTATTCATCTGAGCGGTGTAAAACCGGTAGCCACCCACCCCTTTCTTTTTGGCACTGTTCATGGCCGTGTAGGCGTGGCGCACCAGTTCGCGGGCGTCCTCGCCGTCCTCGGGGAAGAGGGCGACGCCGATGCTGGCGGTCATGACCACCCGCTGGTCTTCGATCTGGAAGGGCGTGCGCAAGGTGGTGCGGATGCGTTCCAGTATCTGATGGGTGTCGGCCTGGCCTTCGCGGATCATGAGAATCAGCGCGAATTCGTCGCCGTCCACCCGGCCAAGCGTGTCACTGGCATTCAGGCAACTCGCCAGACGTTTGCTGACTTCGAGCAGAGTCTGGTCGCCCAGCACGTGCCCCCAGGTTTCGTTGATATTCTTGAAACCGTCGAGGTTGACGGTCATCACCGCCAGCTTCCAGCGGCTGACAGCGGCCTGGGTCAGCCCCATCTGCAGGCTGGTGTAGAACAGGTCGCGGTTGGGCAGGCCCGTCAGGTTGTCGTAGTGAGCCATTTTTAACAGGCGCTGGTCGGACTCCTTGCGCCGGGTGATGTCGTGCACGATGCCGACGATGATCCAGTCGTCACCCGCCTGATAGGCCTGGCGGTGGATTTCGACCGACACATCACGGCCACTCTTGTCACGGATCAGGGTTTCCAGCGGCTCGCTCGGGCCTTTGCCGGCGATGATCTGGTCGTAGACCACTTCCAACTGTTCCATGGAGCTCTCGCCCAGCTCTGCAGGCGTCTTGTGCTGCAACTCGTCGGCGGTGTAACCCAGCAACTGGCAGGCCCGTCGGTTGAATTCGATCAGACTCATGGTGTTGCGGTTGATGAGAAAAATCGCGTCATCCGATGCGTCCATCACCGAGCGAAAGCGCTCCAGATCAATGGTCCGCTGTTGCAACTGATCCTCAAGGATCAGGTTGTGGTCCTTCATGTAGTCGCCGAACGACTTCAGTCGCAACAGGTTGCGCACGCGCAGCCACAGCTCGCCGCTGTCCACCGGTTTGTTGAGGTATTCCTCGGCACCCGCTTCCAGCCCGGAAATGCGAGCGCTGCGCTCGTCGAGTGCCGACAGCATGATGATTGGGATATTGGAGGTGGTCTTCCCGGACTTGAGCCGACTGGCCACTTCATAACCGTCCATGCCTGGCATCATGATGTCCAGCAGGATCAGGTCAGGTGCCTGTTTCTCGACCATTTCCAGCGCCTGTTCGCCAGACTCCGCCGTCTGCGTCCGATAATGCTGATTCTGCAGGAGCACTTCGAGCAGATCGCGTACATGGACGTCGTCATCGACGATCAATATCGTTGCGTTGGTTTCGGGCATGACGAGCACTCAGGTGGTTGGCCGTTCGGGCGGATTCTGTTCCAGCAAGGTCTCGATGACCCGGTACAGTTCCTTGTAACTCAGCGGCTTGGTGATGTAGGCATCACAGCCAGCCAGGCGGATTTTTTCTTCGTCCTCCTTCATGGCCATGGCGGTCAGCGCAATGACCGGAATGGTCGCGGTCCTGGCATCGCTCTTGAGCAGTGAGGTGGCCTGCAGGCCGTCCATTCCGGGCAAATGAATGTCCATCAGAATCAGCTGCGGCTGACACTCCTGCGCCAGTCTGAGGCCGGTCTCGGCATCGGTTGCTGCGGTCACGCCATGTCCGGCGCTGGTCAGCAGCAATTCGGCCAGGCGCATGTTGGCCGCATTGTCTTCGATGATCAGGATTTGGGCCACGGCGCCTCCACAGGTGTGTGGGCACGAATCGGCAGCCAGACCACAAAGCGTGCGCCCAGATCCTTGACGCTGGCGACCGCGACGCTGCCGCCATGCAGTTCAGCCAGTTGCTTGACCATCGCCAGGCCCAGCCCTGTGCCTTCGAATTTGCGCGACAGGCTGCTGTCGATCTGGCTGAAGGCCTTGAACAGCTTGCTCATGTCGCTTTGCGCAATGCCGATCCCGGTGTCGCTAACCCTCAGTTCAAGGAACTGATCATGCTTGCTGGCGGGCAGCTCGAAGCCATAGGTCGGCCAGTCACCCTCGATGGATCCGGCCAGCGCACGTGGCACTTGCCGTACGGCCAGCGTGACCCAGCCGCCCGGCGAGCTGAATTTCACCGCGTTGGCCAGCAGGTTATAGACGATCTGTTTGGTCTTGCGCCGGTCCAGTTCCATCAGGCCGAAATCGTTTTCGGATTCCAGTTTGAGCTGAATGCTCTGTAGTGCAGCCTGTTCGCGAACGATCAGCAGGCTGTTGCTCAGCAGCTCGCTCAGTTCGACCGGCTCAAGCTCCAGCTCCATCATGCCGGCCTCCACCTTGGACAGATCGAGAATGTCGTTGATCAATGACAGAAGGTGCTGGCCGCTGTTGAAGATGTCGCCGATGTACTTGCGCTGTGTGTCGGTCATATCGCCGACCATGCCGTCCCGCAGCGCTTCGGAAAAACCGATGACGGCGTTGAGCGGCGTGCGCAGTTCGTGGGACATGGTGGCGAGGAATTCGGACTTCATGTGGCTGGCATGTTCCAGCTCGACGTTCTTCTCTTCCAGAGTGCGTTCGAAGCGCTTGCGCTCGGTGACATCGCGGGCAGCGGCGAACACACCCTTGAGTTTGCGGTCGCGGTCATGGAAAGTCGCGGCGTTGTAGGACACTACGGTTTCGGTGCCATCGTAGGCGCGCACCGTGAGTTCGTAGTCGCTGACAGTGTGTTCGCTGAGCACACGCTTGATGGCTGCCTCGGCGCGGGCAGGGTCAGTGAAGAAGTTCTTGCACGGGGCGCCGATCAGTTCGTCACGGGTTCTTCCGGTCAGCGCCATCATCTGCTTGTTGACGTCGGAAATGATGCCTTGCGGATCAGTCATCATCAGAGCATCGATGTTCGACTCGATCAGCGACCGGGTATAGAAGTGCTGATCGCGAAGCCTCTGGTCGAGCAGGGCCTGGGTTTCCTCTTCCTGCTTGCGTGCGGTGTTATCGGTGCCGATCAGCAGATAACCGATGATGGTTTCGTTACTGTCGCGCAATGAAGTGACCGAGACCATGGCTGACAGTCGACTGCCGTCCTTGCGAATGTAGGTCAGTTCGTAGATGTCTTCAATGCCGCGAGAAGCCTTGAACACCAGTGCTTCGAAGCCGGGGGTGATGGGGGTGTTGAGCTCGTGGCTGAGTGCCGCCGCTCGGGTGATCAGTTCGGTGGGGTCGGAGATGTCGGCGGGGGTGATCTTGTCGACCACATCTTCGGACTGATAGCCGAGCATGCGCTCGGCACCGACGTTGAAAATCTGGATGACCCCGTGCTCATCGGTCGCGATGCTGGAAAAGTAGGCGCTGTTGAAAATCGCGTCCTGCAGTGCGCCTGTCTTGAGCAGGTTTTTCTGACGACGTGATTCCGTGGTCCTTTCGTCGCGAGACTCAGGTTCTACTGGCGGGGTTTGCATCATTGCTCCCGTGACTTCGTGAGCCTTCCTGAGGATCAGGCTCTATCGTGAACATCGGTCGAGCGAATGGCAACACCATGACGCGTTGCCAGTCACATTCCGACTATCAGCGGTTTGCCACTAAATAGCTACCAAAGGTTTGCTCCGGATCCGCCGGTTCTCGGTGCAGGTACATCGCTTTCAGGATTTGCCGGGAATGCCGTACTTGCGCAACCGGTGGGCGATGGCGGTGTGCGAAGTGTGCAAGCGTGTGGCCAGCTGGCGCGTGGAGGGATAGTCGGCGTAAAGCTTTTCCAGCAGTTCCTTTTCGAAAGACTCCACGGCGTGCTCAAGACTGTCGACTTCGACTGTGTTCTGGCCTGCAATAGCGGTGCCCGCGATGTCCAGATCGCCAATATCCACCACTGCGCCTTCACTGATGGCTGCGGCGCGGAAGATCACGTTCTGCAGCTGCCGGACATTGCCCGGCCAGCGATTGCCCAGCAGGGCCGGGTAAGTACCGGGTGCCAGACGACAGACCGGGCGCTGGATCTGCGCACAGGCCTGCTCCATGAAGTACCGCGCCAGCAGCAGAATGTCCTGGCCGCGCTCGCGCAGTGGCGGCACTTCCAGATTCAGGACGTTGAGGCGGTAGAACAGGTCTTCGCGGAAGGTGCCTTCGCTGACCATTTTTTCCAGGTCGCGGTGGGTGGCGCTCAGGATGCGCACATTGACCTTGACCTCGCGGTCGCCGCCCACCCGCCGAAAGCTGCCGTCGTTGAGAAAACGCAGAAGCTTGGCCTGCAGGTAGGGCGACATTTCGCCGATCTCGTCGAGAAATACCGTGCCCTGGTTGGCCAGCTCCATCAGCCCTGGCTTGCCGCCCCGCTGGGCGCCGGTGAAGGCACCGGGGGCATAGCCGAACAGTTCGCTTTCGGCGAGATTCTCTGGCAACGCCGCGCAGTTGAGGGCCAGAAACGGCTCGCCATGTCGGGCGCTGCTGGCGTGGCAGGCGCGGGCGACCAGTTCCTTGCCTGTACCGGTTTCGCCTTGAATCAACAGCGGCGCGTCGAGTGCTGCAATGCGTTGAGCGCGTGCCTTGAGCGTGCGGATGGCAGCCGACTCGCCAAGCAACGCATCGAAGCCTTCGGCGTGGTCATGGTGCAACGCTGAAAGGCGTTCGCCGATCCGGCTGGGCAGGTACAACGTGATCAGCGCGCCCGCTTCGGTGATGGGTGTGGCGTCGAGCAGCAGCGCTTCGCCATTGAGCGTGATTTCGCGCAGCGGCAGACGAAAGCCGTTATCCAGCAACGCAGTTTGCAGGCTGGGGTCGGCGAACATTTCACCAATGGGTTCGCCCGCAGGCTCGCGGCCGATCAGCGTGATCAGCGCCGGGTTGGCCAGCAGCACATGCCCGGCGCTGTCCAGTGCCAGCACCGGATCGGTCATCGCTGCCAGCAGTGCATCGAGCTGCAGATGGCGACGCTGGCCGGGCAGGATGTCCACCACCGTGATCGCCTCGACACCTCGCACTCTGAACAATGCGTCCTTGAGCTCTTCGAGCATCTGATGGCTGAGGGTCGGCGCGTCGATGTAGACATTCGGCGGCACCATTTCCACAGCGTCCAGATTCAGATTGCGCCCACCCAGAATCGCCAGCACTTCCTGGGTGATACCGACGCGGTCGATGAAACTGACATGGATACGCATGGGGCAGTGCGGGTTCGCAGACGAGAGGGTGGCAAGTATGCCCTGTGGCGCGGGGTTTGGTGAAATTCAGCGTCATGGCGTGAGAATGCGACGTGAAGCGTCACGGGGTGCATGCCCACGCGGAGCGATGGGCACGATCAGTGTCGAGGCGGACTTGATCGTTCCCGCGCTCAGGCGTGGTAGCGCCGCTCAGAACGCTCCGCGTCCGGAAGAGGCCTTACTCCAGATGTTCAGGCTTTACCGGCTCGCCGGATTTGGCGTCGAGCTTGTCGCGGATGTCTTCGAACATGCGGTCGTAATCGGGATGCCTGGCAATGGGCAGGGAATCGCTGTGGGGCAGGCCATGCCTGAGGGCGATGCGTCCGGCGTCGTGGGCGAAGTTGAAGGCCAGGTCGCGGGGCAGGACGAACTCCTCGGAGAAACGCTTGCCATCGATCTCGCCCTGCATCGTGAAGTGGATGCCGGTTCCTTCCTTGGGATCCTGGCTCACTTCGTAACGCAGATGAATGTCGTAGGCGACGTCCGATGGCTGAAACGCCGCATGAGTCATGTGCAGATGGCCTGGCTCGAACATGGAGGTTGCCCCATTGAAATTGAGTGTCCACGTAGGACACTGCTGGCATTGGGGCGGTTCAGTTGGAACCTGAGCGCTCAGTCTTGACCGGCTCGGGCCGCGACCAGATCCACAGATTGCCCAGCGCCATCCCGGCAATCGCCAGGTACAGCCACCAGACATGCGTGAGCAGGCTCAGCATCATCACCGCGCAGAACAACATGCTCACCGTAGCGCTGATCTTGGCGCGCCGGGTGACCAGCCTTCCGTTGCGCCAGTTGTACAAGATCGGCCCGAACACACGGTGGTTCTCCAACCAGGCATTCAGGCGTGGTGAGCTGCGGGTCGCAGCCCAGGCCGCCAGCAGAATGAACTCGGTGGTCGGCAGGCCCGGAATGAAAATCGCGGCAATACCGATGCCCAGGCTGGCATACGCAAGAATGCCAAACAGAAAGCGTGAAAGTCTGGAGCCGGGTGGTTTATACGTCATGGTCTCTACAGGCAGGTTCGAAAAGCCCGGCCAGCTTAACAGCACCGGGCGCTTTTTCATGCGTGTGCCACTTCGGCTGCTGGCGCATCGGCGTAAGCATGCTGCAGCAGAACGTTGAAACGCTCGAACGCAGCGACCGCGCCCTGATCCAGTTCGGCTTCCTGACCGGCCGTCAGAGGCAGCTCATCAAGGGTTTTGACAAAGGTCTTCCAGCCTGCCGCCCGACCGCCAGCGGGCTCACCCAGATGCCGTGCGCCGAAGCTGTCACTGAGATTCAGGGCCACGGCACGCTTGATCAAAAACGCGGCGCCCAGCTTTGAACCTTCCGAAACGAACAGCCAGCCCAGCGCCTGCGCAAGGGTGGGCTGATGCACAGCACCGGCAACCGGTGAGGGCGTTTCGATGCCCAGGTCGGCAAGGTCGTATCTGGCCTGTTCAGCCCGGCAGCGCGCAGGCAGGTCGGTGATGATCGCCAGAAGCGCCGGGTCGTTGTACAGGTCCTGCAATTCGGCCTGAAACAGGTATTGCGCAACCAGGAAACGAGCGTAACTGCCCAGAGTTTCGAACGGGGCGTGCGCCTTGACGGCCTTGTCGAGCTGTTCGTGCGGGATGTGAGTAATCTGATTGAGGCGTTGGGAACGCAGGACCGGGCGCGTGGAGTCGAGTGTCATTGAAGTCTTCCTTGCTGATCGAAAGGGCATGTTGAATAGACGAACGGTCATCCTCGTGAGCGTAAAAAAAGCATGCCGTCAGCCTCGACGGCGTGCTGTTCGGTCACGGTTCAGATGTCCCACACCACGTTGACGCTGAAGTTGCGGCCCGGCTGGGTCAGGCGGTCGAGGTTGGCGGGTGCGGTCACGCCGGCTTCGCCGACCCCGTCATAGCCGCGTACGTCGTCCCACAGCCAGTACTTCTTGTCAGTGAGGTTGTAGAGCCCCGCGTTGACCGTCACATCGTCGGTGAGCTTGTAATAGCCAGTCAGGTCGAGGATGCCGAAACCGGGCGTCTTGAACTGGCTGGAAGTGCCGTCCGGGGTGTGGAAGTTGCTGTCATCCACACCGGTTTTGCGTTTGACCAGTGTCCAGCTCAACAGACCGCCGTAATGTTCCTGTTCGTAGCCCAGCCCCAATACGCCGGTCAGCGGGTTGACGCTGTTGATGGACTCGCCGGTATCGTTGTTTCGGCCGTGGGCGTAGGCGACGGAGGCCTGGCTGTACAGGCCTTGCGGTGCGCCGAAACTGTCAAGGTTCAAGCGACCCTTGAACTCCGCGCCCTTGATGGTGGCGTGTTTGATGTTGTTGGACTGGAATGTGGTCTGGCTGTAGCCGGGTGTGATCGCGTCTTCGTTGATGAAGTCGCGGTACTTGTTGTAGAACACCGCGACGTCGAACGAGCCTGATTCGAAGCGGCCGCGCAGACCGGTTTCATAACTTTTGCTCTTTTCCGGATCCAGATCCGGATTGGGCTCGACCACATAACCGGCATTGAGATTTTCGAAACGACCGTACAGCGCCTTGGCCGACGGGGTGCGGAAACCTTCTGCGTACTGGCCGTACCAGGTGTAGGCGTCGGTCAGCGCATAGGTCACGCCGAATTTGGGCGAGACCCGATGCCAGGTCTTGCTCTTGTCACTGGCCTGGCTGGCATCGGTCAGGCTGACCGAGTTGAGAAATTCCGGAGTGATCTTCGGGTCGAGCTTCGTGTGGTCGTAGCGCACGCCGGGCAGGAAGGTCCAGTCGTTCCAGCTGATCTGGTCCTGAGCGAACAGCGCATAGCTGTTGATGGTCGGGTCCGGGAAGTCGCTGGTCGCCACCAGACGGTCGCTCGGGCTGTCGGCACCCGGCACGCGGCACGCGCCGAAGACACGCGCACAGGTGCCGCTGCCGCTGCGCAGACCGGTGACTTTCTGTTGTTTGAGAGTGGTGCCGTAGGTCAGCACATGATCGGTGCTGGCGATGGAAAACGCCTTGTCGAGCTGCGCATCGAAGATCCACTGCTTTTCCTGATACACCGTCTCGCGATAGCGGTTCACGTCCCGCGAGAACGGGAAGTAGCGTTCCTGCGTGGTCTGGTCGGTCTTGGCAGTCTGGTAGTTGAGGCTCCACTTGACGTTGTCCACCAGCAGGCTGTCGAGGGCGAAGCTGTTTTCGATGCCGAAGCGTTCGCGGATAATGGTGTCGTTGCCTTCCCGTGACTGGTACATGCCGAGCCCGGTGCCATTGGTGAAAGGCCCGCCGACCGCGCTCTTCTGATTCGTATCGCGATCATCCTTGTACTTTTCATAGGTCAGGCCCAGGCGCGAGCCGTTGCCGTAGTTCCAGCCCAGCTTGGCCAGCACATTGGTGGTGCGTACATCTTCAGGATTGGCTTCGGTGCGGTTCAGGCCGTTGCCGCCCGTGCTGCCGTAGGATTCGGTTTCATGACCATTGCGCTGGCTCAGATGTAGAAGACCATCGAAGTCACCCTGACGTCCGGCCAGTGTCGCGGCGTTCAACCAACGGTCATCGGCCGAGCTGTAGCCGGTTTTGAGGCGGGCACCGATGTCCTTGCCGGGTTTGATGATGTCATCCGGGGACAGCGTGTAGTAGCTCACCACGCCACCGATGGCGCTGCTGCCATACAGTGCCGAGGCCGGACCACGCAGGATTTCCACGCGCTTGACGATTTCGGGATCGACATAGTTGCGATGGGTCTGCGCGTAAGGGCCGGTGAAGAAACTGTCGGGCACTTCGACGCCGTCGACCTGGGTCATGATCCGGTCACCGTCGATGCCGCGAATGTTGTAGCCCGTGGTGCCTGCACGTTGACCTGCGCCACCGACCGAGACGCCCGGTTCATTGCGCACCAGATCACGAATGGTGCTGACGTTGCGCCGGTCCAGCTCTTCGCGCGAATGCACGCTGACAGTGCTGGGCACCGTGGTTACATCCTGCGCCTGACGCGTGGCGCTGACAGTGATCTGTTCGAGCGACATCACGCCGGCGATGCGTTTTTCCAGTACGACGTTGTTATTGCCCAGCGAGCGATAGCTCAGCGGACTGCCTGCCAGCAGGTTTTCCAGCGCCCTGGCTGGCGTCAGGTTGCCGCGGGCGCCCGATGAGGTCACATTCTGCGTGAGGTCCGAGGACACGCCCACTTGCCAGCCGGTCACGCGACTGAACTCGTTCAGTGCCGAGACCAGTGGCTGGCGCTCAATCGAAAATGCGTACGTGCCCGACACGCGCGTGGGCTGGGCGTCGGCATTGGCAGCGTCTGCCGAGGTCACCGGCAGACTTGTGCCCAGCACCGCGAGTGTCAGAAGGGAGAGGGTGAAAAGCGCTCGGTTGCGAGCAGTGGGTGTGGCGGTGGACGACATCGATAGCGCTCCCTGTGAGGTCTCGTTCTAGTATTGCGCACGTTTCTCATATGAGAATCATTTGTATTGGCAATAACTAGACGAACGACCTTCGGCTATCGAGTAAAAAAACTTTCTTTCAGTTGATGATCACCAGCGCGGGCACCTCGTGCACGCTCGCAGAGGTGATGTGCGCCAGCGATCGAATCACGTCCAGCGGGTTGTCCAGGCGGTAATTACCGGTCACCGCCATGTGGCCTCGCTGCGCATTGGTGTTGATGATCCAGCCGGGGTAGTAGCGCCGCAGTTCGGCCAGCACTTCATTTAGCGGGCAATTATCGAAAACCAGGCGGCCTTGCACCCAGGCCAGATCACGACTGGCATCGAGCTTTTCCCGATTGCCGAAACCGCCCGGCCCCACGCTTACGCGCTCTCCGGCCCCGAGGCTGACGCTGGAATCTCCACGAATGGCCTGCACGTTCACAGCGCCACGCTGCACTTGCACCTGAGCGATGCCATCCAGATAGCGCACGGAAAAATCGGTGCTGTCAGCCCGCATGCGCACCGGACCGGCCTCGATCTCCATCGGCAGGCCGGGACGGGCGGGTACGTTGAAGTAGGCTTCGCCCTGATACAGACGCGCCGAGCGCTGCGTGTCGCCAACGTTGCTGGAAAACGCCGAATCGGTGTTGAGCAGCACCCGCGACCCGTCAGCCAGTTCCAGACGCTGGCGCTCACCGACCACGGTCAAATGATCCGCCTTTAGGCGCAACGGCACGTCACTGAAATTCAAAACGGCGAGCAGCAGAACGGCTGCCGTGGCGACGGGTTTCCAATGGTGGCGCATGCGTTGCAACGTCGTGGGTTTACGCGGCCTGGCAAGCTGCGCAGCCGTCTGCTTCACGGGAGCACCGTTCCAGATCGACTTTGCCTTTTCGAACGCACGGGCATTTTCAGGGTCGGCACCGAGCCATTCCTGAAAGAGGATGTGCTGTCGTTCATCGACGCCTTCCAGCTCGATCAGCCAGTTCAGCGCCTGATCCATTGCGTGGTTGCTCAGCACGTCTTGCGCTGATGTTTGCGGAGTCACGGTGTTCCTCGGCAGTTCTGATTCGGTATCGACAGGGGACGGATTTGCAGCCTGCGGCAGCACTCAAGGCGGGTCAAGCCTTGAGACAACCCCTACACAGATCGCCATGATCAGCTTCAGTTCTTTTTGTACGGTGCTGGCCGAGACATTCAATTGCTCGGCGATCTGCAGATAACTCTGCCCGTTGAGCCTGCTGAGGGTGAAGATCGTCTGCTGGCGCGGGGTCAAGGTGCCGAGACTGGCGCTGAGACTATCGATCAGGCGTTTGGCGTGGGCGGCATCTTCCGGCGTGCCGAGTTGGGCGACGACGCTTTCCAGTTGAGCAGGCGGAACGTCCTCGATCAACGTACGGCCGCGAATCCGCCGGGCGCGCAGATGATCCAGCGCCAGGTTTCGGGCGGTCTGAAAGACAAAAGGCTCGAGATGATCGATAGGGTGCTCGGTCAGCGCACGACTGACACGCAGCCAGGTTTCCTGCAAAAGATCTTCGGCAGCACTGCGGTTGCCCACCATGCGCTGCAACGTGCGCAGCAGCACATCACGCTGGGCGATAAAGACTTCGTTGAAGTGAGACTGCGACACAGACGTGCTCGACCGGCAGATTGGTCAAATGATAATGCTTATCATCTGCACAAATGGTCAAGTGGAGATTCGGGTTTATTTTTGCGTGTTGAATGTACGCACGGGGGCAGGCCGGAGCGCTTGGCTCACTGCTGTGCCACGCGTGACGCGAGGCGTCACGGGCAGCATGCCGACGCAAAGCATCGGCACGTTCACGCGCAATGCGTCACTCGGCGTTATGCAGCGCCAGGCAGTTGTCCAGCATGCGGTTGGAGAATGCCCATTCGTTGTCGTACCAGGACAGCACCTTGAGCAGTTTGCCGCTCACTTTGGTGTGGTTGGCGTCGAAGATCGACGACAGCGGGTTGTGGTTGAAGTCGTGGGAGACCAGCGGCAGGGTGTTGTAGCCCAGGACCTTGGAATGCTGGCTGGCTTCTTTCATCAGCGCGTTGACTTCTTCGGCGGTGGTTTCGCGTTTCAGGGTAACGGTCAGGTCCACCAGCGACACGTTGATCACCGGAACCCGCACGGCCATGCCAGTCAGCTTGCCTGCCAGTTCCGGCAGTACCAGACCTACCGCTTCGGCAGCACCGGTCTTGCTGGGAATCATCGACTGTGTGGCCGAGCGCGCGCGGTACGGGTCGGTGTGGTAGACGTCGATCAGGTTCTGGTCATTGGTGTAGGCATGAATGGTGGTCATCAGGCCGCTTTCGATACCCAGTTCACGGTGCAGCACCTGGGCAACCGGCGCCAGGCAGTTGGTGGTGCAGGAAGCGCTGGAGATGATCTGGTGCGACTGACGCAGCGTGTCGTGGTTCACGCCATAGACGATGGTCGCATCTGCGCCGCTGGCAGGAGCGGAGATGATGACCTTGCGTGCACCGGCTGTCAGATGGGCGGAGGCTTTGTCGCGGCTGGTGAACAGGCCGGTGCACTCGAACACCACATCAATGTTGTGCGACTTCCATGGCAGCTCCGCAGGGTTGCGGATTGCGCTCACGGCGATGCGGTCGCCGTTGACCGTCAGGCTCTCTTTGTCACACTCCACAGTGCCGCTGAACGGGCCGTGTACAGTGTCGAAACGCAGCAGGTGCGCGTTCATTTCGCTGTCGCCCAGATCGTTGATGGCGACGACCTGCAGGTCCTGCCGGTAACCTTGGGTATACAGTGCGCGTAGGACGTTGCGGCCGATGCGGCCAAAACCGTTGATTGCGATACGAAGAGTCATACAGCCGTCCTTCATAAATTTGTTGTTGGAATTACAAGATTATTCTCATAGAAATAGAAAACAAGCCTTTTTAGTGGCAATATTTTGTTTTATCTACAACTACAAGCCTGAAAGGCATGCCCCATTGATCGAAACCAGGCCTTTGCGCAACAGCATTCGGCCCCGATCAACGGAACCGTCTTTACGGGTGACCATAGACGTTAGCCTGGAGTTCATCACATGCATCCCCGCATTCTTGAGGTAACCGAGCGGCTGATCGCTCGCAGTCGTGATACCCGCGAGCGCTATCTTCAATTGATCCGCGGCGCCGCCAGCGAAGGCCCGATGCGCGGCAAACTGCAATGCGCCAACTTCGCTCACGGTGTCGCGGCCTGCGGCCCTGAAGACAAGCAGAGCCTGCGGATGATGAACGCCGCCAACATCGCCATCGTCTCCTCCTACAACGAAATGCTCTCCGCGCATCAGCCCTACGAACACTTTCCCAATCAGATCAAACAGGCTTTACGTGACATTGGTTCGGTCGGTCAGTTTGCCGGTGGTGTACCGGCGATGTGCGATGGCGTGACCCAGGGCGAGCCGGGCATGGAACTGGCAATTGCCAGTCGCGAAGTGATCGCGATGTCCACGGCCGTGGCGTTGTCGCACAACATGTTCGATGGCGCGCTGATGCTGGGCATCTGCGACAAGATCGTGCCGGGCCTGATGATGGGCGCGCTGCGCTTCGGTCATCTGCCGACCATTTTCGTACCGGGCGGACCGATGGTGTCCGGCATTTCCAACAAGCAGAAAGCCGACGTTCGCCAGCGCTACGCCGAAGGCAAGGCGACGCGCGAAGAGCTGCTGGACTCAGAAATGAAGTCCTACCACAGCCCCGGCACCTGCACGTTCTACGGCACCGCCAACACCAACCAGTTGGTGATGGAAGTGATGGGCATGCACCTGCCCGGTGCGTCGTTTGTCAACCCGTATACCCCGCTGCGTGACGCGCTGACCGCCGAGGCTGCGTATCAGGTCACGCGCCTGACCAAGCAGAGCGGCAGTTTCATGCCCATCGGCGAAATCGTCGACGAGCGCTCACTGGTCAACTCCATCGTTGCTCTGCACGCTACCGGCGGCTCGACCAACCACACCCTGCACATGCCGGCCATCGCCATGGCAGCCGGTATCAAACTGACCTGGCAGGATATGGCCGATCTGTCGGAAGTCGTGCCGACCCTCAGCCACGTCTACCCGAACGGCAAGGCCGACATCAACCACTTCCAGGCCGCGGGCGGCATGTCGTTCCTGATCCGCGAGCTGCTGGCGGCCGGTCTGTTGCACGAAAACGTCAACACCGTGGCCGGTTATGGCCTGAGCCGCTACACCAAGGAGCCGTTTCTGGAAGACGGCAAACTGGTCTGGCGCGAAGGCCCGCTGGAAAGCCTGGACGAGAACATTCTGCGTCCGGTATCTCGTCCGTTCTCGGCGGAAGGCGGCCTGCGGGTCATGGAAGGCAACCTCGGCCGTGGCGTGATGAAGGTGTCCGCCGTGGCGCTCGAACACCAGATCGTCGAGGCTCCGGCCAAAGTGTTTCAGGATCAGCAGGAACTGGCCGACGCCTTCAAGGCCGGAGAACTGGAGCGTGACTTCGTTGCAGTCATGCGTTTCCAGGGGCCGCGCTCCAATGGCATGCCCGAACTGCACAAGATGACGCCGTTCCTCGGCGTGCTGCAGGACCGTGGCTTCAAGGTCGCGCTGGTAACCGATGGACGGATGTCCGGCGCTTCGGGCAAGATCCCGGCGGCCATCCACGTTTGCCCGGAAGCTTACGTGGGTGGTCCTCTGGCGCTGGTGCGCGATGGTGACGTGATTCGTGTCGATGGCGTGAAAGGAACGTTGCAAGTTCTGGTCGAAGCGTCAGAATTGGCCGCCAGAGAACCCGCCACCTGCCAGATCGACAACAGCGTCGGCTGCGGTCGGGAGCTGTTTGGATTCATGCGCATGGCCTTCAGCTCCGCAGAGCAGGGCGCTTGCGCCTTTACCTCTAGTCTGGAGACGCTTAAGTGAAGTTGGCCCTGGTCGGTGATATAGGCGGTACCAATGCTCGTTTTGCCATCTGGGAAGACGATGCGCTGCATTCTGTCCGGGTATTCCCGACCATCGACTACATCGGTCCCGAAAAAGCCATCGAGGTCTACTTGCAGGACCTCGAGCTCAAGCGTGGCGATATCGGTTACGTCTGCCTGGCGGTTGCCGGCCCTGTGGATGGCGATCTGTTCCAGTTCACCAACAGCCATTGGCAACTGAGCCGCAAGGCGTTCTGCGAAGACCTCAGCGTCGACCACCTGCTGCTGATCAATGACTTCACCGCCATGGCGCTGGGCATGACCCGGCTCAAGGACGACGAGTACCTGACGGTCTGTCACGGTGTAGGCAAGCCTGATCGTCCACGCGCAGTCGTCGGCCCGGGCACCGGGCTGGGTGTCGGCACGCTGATCAAGGAAAGCGACACGCGCTGGTTGGCGTTGCCGGGCGAGGGCGGTCATGTCGACCTGCCGATCGGTACGGCACGTGAAGCCCTGCTGTGGACGCGCCTGATGGCCGAGCACGAGCATGTCAGTGCGGAAGTGGTGCTCAGTGGCGCAGGCCTGTTGCTGCTGTATCAGGTCAGTTGCGCGCTGGATGACATCGAGCCTGAGCTCAAGTCACCGGCGGCCATCACCACTGCGGCACTCGCTGGCGACCCGGTGGCTGCGGCCGTGCTGGACCAGTTCTGTGTGTTCCTGGGCCGCGTGGTGGGCAATCAAGTGCTGACGGTGGGCGGTCTGGGCGGCGTCTACATCGCTGGCGGCGTGGTGCCGCGTTTCACCGACTTCTTCATGAACAGCGGCTTCAAGCGCGCACTCGCCGAAAAGGGCGTGATGAGCGATTATTTCAAAGGGTTGCCAGTCTGGCTGGTCACCGCTGAATACCCCGGCCTGATGGGCGCGGGTGTTGCGCTGCAACAGGCCTTCGGTTCGGAAATCTGAGCCGCGCCTATAACAACAAAAAACCAACAGCCAGCGAGGACACCTTCACGTGAGTTCAGTCAGTAAATCGATCCTGCTGGTGGACGACGACCAGGAGATTCGGGAGTTGCTGGACACCTACCTGAGCCGTGCCGGTTTTCAGGTTCGCACGGTCGGCGATGGTGCAGGTTTTCGTCAGGCGTTCAACGAGGCGTCCAGCGACCTGCTGATTCTGGACGTGATGCTGCCCGACGAAGACGGCTTCAGCCTGTGCCGCTGGGTACGTCAGCATCCGCGCCAGCCGCATGTGCCGATCATTATGCTCACCGCCAGTTCCGACGAGGCCGACCGGGTCATCGGGCTGGAGCTGGGTGCCGATGACTATCTGGGCAAACCCTTCAGCCCGCGCGAGCTTCAGGCCCGGATCAAAGCGTTGTTGCGCCGCGCTCAGTTCGGTCAGGAACGTTCCGGTGGCGACGTCATCCTGTTCGATGAGTGGCGTCTGGACATGGTCAGTCACCGGCTGTTTCACAACGACGGCGAAGAGGTGATCCTGTCGGGCGCCGACTTCGCCCTGCTCAAGCTGTTTCTGGATAACCCTCAGCAGATTCTGGATCGCGACACCATCGGCAACGCCACCCGTGGCCGCGAGCTGATGCCGTTGGAGCGCATCGTCGACATGGCCGTCAGTCGTCTGCGTCAGCGCCTGCGTGACACCGGCAAGTCACCACGTCTGATCCGTACCGTGCGCGGCAGCGGCTATCTGCTGGCCGCCAACGTCAACGCGCAAGCAGGCAGCGGTTATTAATACGCCTGTGGCAGGCCCCAGAAAACGCAGCCTGCCGCTACCGCGCTCGTTGCTCGGGCGAATGCTGCTGCTGACGCTGCTGGCGGTACTGATGGCCCAGACGCTGTCCAGCGTGATCTGGCTGTCGCAACTGCGCGCCACGCAGATGGAAGGGCTGGTGACCAGTGCGCGCAGCTTGGCGTACTCGATGGCCGCCAGCGTCAGTTACTTCCGTTCTCTGCCACTCGCCTACCGTCCGCTGGTACTGGACCAATTGCGCAGCATGGGCGGCACGCGCTTTGTGGTGTCGCTCAACGATCACCCGCTGGACATGCAGATCCTGCAACCCACGCCGCGCAAGCAGGCGGTGCTCGATGTGGTCGGCCAGGTGTTGCGTCAGCATCTGGGCAACGATCCGGACATTGCCGTGTGGTTCGTGAAACCTGATGACCTGCGGATTTTCAACAGCGGGCTCAAGCTCGACGAATTGCCGCGTTCCTGGGCGCATTACGCATTGACCCTTGAGCCGGTCAACCCACCGGTGCTGGTCACGCAGATCGAAATGGCACCCGGCGAGTGGTTCTACATCGCCTCGTTGCTGCCCGAGCCTTACACCACCCTTGAAGAACAGGACCTGCCCATTCAGCAGGTGTGGTTCATCGGCCTGACCAGCGCGTTTCTGCTGCTGTTCATCGGACTGCTGGTGCACTGGCAAAGCCGACCGCTCAAACGTCTGGCTCGCGCTGCACGCGACATGTCACTGGGCGCGGATGTCGAGCCGGTGGTAGAGGGTGGCGGCAGTGAAGTGGTCGAAGTGAGCCGTGCCTTCAACGCCATGCGTAACCGGATCAGCCGCTATCTGACGGAACGCGGGCAGTTGTTCAGTGCCATTTCCCACGACTTGCGCACGCCGATTACCCGTCTGCGGCTGCGTGTCGAGCTGCTTGAAGACGAGCAGATGCAGTACAAGTTCGGCCGCGACCTCGATGAGCTGGAGCTGCTGGTCAAGGGCGCGCTGCAGTGCGTCAAGGACACCGACATCCATGAAAATATCGAGCAGGTTGATCTCAACGTGTTGCTCGACTGTCTCGTCGAACCCTATTTGCGTCCCGATGGAGAAGGGCGTGTCACTCAGACCGGCGCGGCCCTGTCCTGTTACCCCGGCAAGCCATTGGCCCTCAGGCGATGCATCGGCAATCTCATCGACAACGCCCTCAAGTACGGCGACCGCGCGCACCTCAAGGTCGAGGACAACGCGATGGCCTTCGTGCTGCATGTCGATGACGAAGGGCCGGGCGTGCCCGAGCAGCGGCTGGAGCATGTATTCGAGCCGCATTTCCGGTTGGCGGGCGGCAATCAGCAGGGCTACGGGCTGGGGCTGGGCATCGCGCGCAATATCGCCCATAGCCATAGCGGGGAAGTGAGCCTGCAGAATCTTCGCGAAGGCGGCTTGCGTGTAACGCTGTACCTGCCGCGGACATCAGAGTGATATCGAATGTCACCATTCGGTGACATTCGCGCATCCCTTCGTTACCGTCCTCGCGATTCGCTTGGTTAGACTCCAACGAAGCGCAAGCACCAGACTTGCTCATGCATAACAACAAGAAAGGTCAATTCGATGAATTCAATGTCACGCCTCGCTGTTGTCATCTCCCTCGCCTCCCTGTTCCCGCTGAGCGCCCACGCTGCTGATGCCAAAGGCACTGTAGAAGTCGTGCACTGGTGGACTTCGGGTGGCGAAAAAGCTGCGGTCGATGTCCTGAAAGCGCAAGTTGAAAAAGACGGTTTCACCTGGAAAGACGGCGCCGTGGCCGGTGGTGGTGGTTCCACTGCCATGACCGTGCTCAAGAGCCGCGCTGTTGCGGGCAACCCGCCTGGCGTTGCCCAGATCAAAGGCCCGGACATTCAGGAATGGGCGTCCACCGGCCTGCTCGACACCGACGCGCTGAAAGACGTCGCCAAGGCTGAAAAGTGGGACTCGCTGCTGGACAAGAAAGTCTCCGACACCGTGAAGTACGACGGTGATTACGTAGCCGTGCCGGTGAACATTCACCGCGTCAACTGGCTGTGGATCAACCCTGAAGTCTTCAAGAAAGCCGGTATCGAAAAAGCACCGACCACCCTCGAAGAGTTCTATGCCGCTGGCGACAAGCTGAAGAAAGCCGGTTTCATTCCTCTGGCTCATGGCGGCCAGCCATGGCAGGACAGCACCGTGTTCGAAGCGGTGGTGATGTCGGTCATGGGGGCAGACGGTTACAAGAAAGCCCTGGTCGACCTCGACAAGGACGCGCTGACCGGCGAAGGCATGGTCAAGTCGCTCACCGAACTCAAGAAAGTCGCGACCTACATGGACGCCGACGGCAAGGGTCAGGACTGGAACCTGGAAGCGGCCAAAGTCATCAACGGCAAGGCCGGCATGCAGATCATGGGTGACTGGGCCAAGAGTGAATGGACCGCCGCCAAGAAAGTCGCAGGCAAGGATTACCAGTGCGTAGCCTTCCCGGGTACCGACAAGGCGTTCACCTACAACATCGACTCGCTGGCTGTGTTCAAGCAGAAGGACAAGGGCACAACCGCTGCCCAGCAGGATCTGGCCAAGGTTGCGATGGGTGAGGACTTCCAGAAAGTCTTCAGCATCAACAAGGGCTCGATTCCGGTTCGCGAAGACATGCTGAACGACATGGCCAAATACGGCTTCGATTCCTGCGCGCAAACCGCAGCCAAGGACTTCCTGGCGGATTCGAAAACCGGCGGTCTGCAACCGAGCATGGCGCACAACATGGCCACCTCGCTGGCAGTCCAGGGCGCGTTCTTCGATGTGATCACCAATTACATCAACAACCCGTCAGCCGATCCGGCCGCGACTGCCAAGCAATTGGCCACCGCCGTCAAGTCAGCCCAGTAATCCGCCTAACCTGACGTACCGCTGCAGTCGGTGCGGGTGGAATCGAAACCCGATTCCGCCCGTGCCTGTGGCCTGAATTCGATACACCGAATGGGATACTCCCGATGAGCTCTGTCGCTGTGTTCAGCAAAGCCTCGCCACTGGATACATTGCAACGCTGGCTACCGAAACTGGTGCTGGCGCCAAGCATGTTCATCGTGTTGGTTGGTTTCTACGGTTACATCCTTTGGACGTTCGTCCTCTCGTTCACCAACTCGACGTTCCTGCCGTCCTATAAATGGGTCGGTCTGGCGCAATACGCGCGCCTGATGGACAACGACCGCTGGTGGGTCGCGAGCAAGAACCTTGCGGTGTTCGGTGGCATGTTCATCGGCATCAGTCTGGTGATCGGTGTTTTTCTGGCGATCCTGCTGGACCAGCGCATCCGCCGCGAAGGCGCGATCCGCACTATTTATCTGTACCCGATGGCGCTCTCGATGATCGTCACCGGTACGGCCTGGAAGTGGCTGCTCAACCCGGGCCTTGGCCTGGACAAAATGCTGCGTGACTGGGGCTGGGAAGGCTTCCGTCTGGACTGGCTGATCGATCCTGACCGCGTGGTCTACTGCCTGGTCATCGCCGCTGTCTGGCAGTCTTCGGGCTTTGTGATGGCGCTGTTTCTGGCAGGCCTTCGCGGTGTCGATCAGTCGATCATCCGTGCTGCACAGATGGATGGTGCAAGTCTGCCGATGATCTACTGGCGCGTGGTGCTGCCAAGCCTGCGTCCGGTGTTCTTCAGCGCCGTGATGATCCTGGCACACATTGCTATCAAGAGCTTCGATCTGGTGGCGGCGATGACGGCCGGTGGTCCCGGCTACTCCTCCGACCTGCCCGCCATGTTCATGTATTCCTTCACCTTCAGCCGTGGCCAGATGGGTATGGGCTCGGCGAGTGCGATTCTGATGCTCGGCGCGATCCTGGCGATTCTGGTGCCGTACCTGTATTCCGAGCTGAGGACCAAGCGCAATGACTAGTCTCGTAGGCAAGCCAGGTATCAGCCTCAGCCGCGTGGTGATTCACGCCGTGCTGTTGCTGGCCTGTTTGATTTATCTGGTTCCGCTGGTGGTCATGCTGTTCACCAGTTTCAAGACACCGGAAGACATCGGCACCGGCAACCTGCTGAGCTGGCCGAGCGTCGTCACCGTCATCGGCTGGGTCAAGGCCTGGGACATCGTTGACGGCTATTTCTGGAACTCGCTGCGCATTACCGTCCCGGCGGTGATCATCTCTACTGCCGTCGGGGCGCTCAACGGCTACGTGCTTTCGATGTGGAAGTTCCGGGGCTCGCAACTGTTCTTCGGCCTGCTGTTGTTCGGCTGCTTTCTGCCGTTCCAGACCGTTCTGCTGCCGGCGTCCTTCACACTGGGCAAGATGGGGCTGGCCAACACGACCACCGGCCTGGTGTTCGTTCACGTGGTCTACGGCCTGGCATTCACCACGCTGTTCTTCCGTAACTACTACGTCAGCGTGCCGGATGCGCTGGTGCGTGCCGCACGCCTGGATGGCGCAGGGTTCTTCACCATCTTCGGCCGCATCATCCTGCCGATGTCGACGCCGATCGTGATGGTGTGCCTGATCTGGCAGTTCACCCAGATCTGGAACGACTTCCTGTTCGGCGTGGTGTTCTCCAGTGGCGAATCGCAGCCCATAACCGTGGCGCTGAACAACCTGGTCAACACCAGCACCGGCGCCAAGGAATACAACGTTGACATGGCGGCGGCGATGATCGCCGGGCTGCCGACACTGCTGGTGTACGTACTGGCTGGCAAGTATTTCCTGCGTGGGCTCACAGCCGGCGCGGTCAAGGGGTAATCATGGCGACTCTCGAGCTACGCAACGTCAACAAGACATACGGCACCAACCTGCCGGATACGCTGAAGAACATCGAACTGTCGATCAAGGATGGCGAATTCCTGATTCTGGTCGGGCCGTCCGGTTGCGGCAAATCCACGCTGATGAATTGCATCGCCGGTCTGGAAAACATCACGGGCGGCGCGATCCTGATCGACGGCGAAGACGTCAGCGGCACCAGCCCAAAGGATCGTGACATCGCGATGGTGTTCCAGTCCTACGCGCTGTACCCGACCATGAGCGTGAAAGAAAACATCGCCTTCGGTCTGAAGATTCGCAAGATGGCGCCTGCCGCCATCGAAGAGGAAGTGGCGCGGGTCGCCAAGCTGCTGCAGATCGAGCACTTGCTCAACCGCAAGCCGGGTCAGTTGTCCGGTGGCCAGCAACAGCGTGTGGCCATGGGCCGTGCTCTGGCGCGCAGGCCGAAGATCTACCTCTTCGACGAGCCGCTGTCCAACCTCGACGCCAAGCTGCGGGTCGAGATGCGCACCGAAATGAAACTGATGCACCAGCGTCTGAAAACCACCACGGTTTACGTGACTCACGACCAGATCGAGGCCATGACGCTGGGTGACAAGGTCGCGGTCATGAAGGACGGTATCGTCCAGCAGTTCGGTACGCCCAAACAGATCTACAACGATCCCGCCAACCTGTTCGTCGCCAGCTTCATCGGTTCGCCGCCGATGAACTTCATTCCGCTGCGCCTGCAACGTCAGGACGGCCGTCTGGTGGCGCTGCTCGACAGCGGTCAGGCTCGCTGCGAACTGCCGGTTGGCGTCAGCGACGCAGGGCTTGAGGATCGGGAAATCATTCTGGGCATCCGTCCCGAGCAGATCACTCTGGCGAACGGTGACCCTACCGCGCTGCCGACCATTCGCGCCGAAGTTCAGGTGACCGAACCGACCGGTCCGGACACGCTGGTGTTCGTCACGTTGAATCAGAGTAAAGTCTGCTGCCGTCTGGCGCCGGACGTTGCGCCACAGGTCGGCGAAAGCCTGACCCTGCAGTTCGATCCGTCCAGGGTTCTGCTGTTCGACGCCAAAAGCGGTGAGCGTCTGGGCGTGCTGGGAAGCCAGCCTTCGGCTGAGCGTGTGAACAATGTTTCCCAGTTGAACCGCAAGTGATAGCTTGATCCACCCGAGCACAGCTGGCGGGTCGCCTTTCGCTCCGGCAAGCGATCCACCAGCGAACACGAAGCAGTGAATGTAAGACGTAAACCAAAGCTAATAACAATAAAACGAGGATTGATGGGATGAAGAAGATCAACAAGGCTAAATCGCATTCCCGGCTGCAATTGGTGGGCAAGCTGTCCGTTATTGGTGCAATGAGCCTGGCAGGTAGCGCTCATGCGGCGGATGCGTTTTCCTACGACTCACCGTGGATGACCGGTGACTGGGGCGGAAAACGTACCGAGCTGCTCGACAAAGGTTACGACTTCTCGCTGGAATACGTCTCCGAGATGGCCAGCAACATCAAGGGCGGCTATAACGACGACAAGACCGGCCGTTACAGCGATCAGTTCGCGCTGGGCATGAAGGTCGATCTGCAGAAGGTGCTGGGCTGGAACGACGCTGAATTCAAACTGGCGATCACCGAGCGTAGTGGCCGCAACATCTCCAACGACCGCATCGGCGATCCTCGCGCCGGTACCCTCAGTTCCTCGCAGGAAGTCTGGGGTCGTGGTCAGACCTGGCGTCTGACGCAAATGTGGGTCAAACAGAAGTACTTCGACGGCGCGCTGGACGTCAAGGTCGGTCGTTTCGGACCGGGCGAAGACTTCAACAGCTTTCCGTGCGATTTCCAGAACCTGTCGTTCTGCGGTTCGCAGGTCGGTAACTATGTGAACACCTGGTACAACTGGCCAATCAGCCAGTGGGCCTTGCGCGTGAAGTACAACATCACGCCTGAAGTGTATGCGCAGGTCGGTGTGTACGAGCAGAACCCGTCAAACCTGGAAACCGGCAACGGCTTCAAGCTCAGCGGCAGCGGTACCAAGGGCATGATCCTGCCGGTGGAACTGGTCTGGACACCTACCGTCAATTCGTTGCCGGGTGAATACCGTGTCGGCTTCTACAAGAGCACGCCGAATGCCGACGATGTCTACGAAGACGTCAACGGCCAGCCTCAGGCCGTCACCGGCGCTGCGTTCAAGTCGCATGACAGCAAGAAAGGCTGGTGGGTCGTCGCTCAGCAACAGCTGACTGCACACAATGGCGATGCCTCGCGCGGTCTGAGCATCTTCGCCAACGCCACCGTGCATGACAAGGAAACCAACTTCGTCGACAACTACCAGCAGATCGGTTTCACCTACAAAGGTCCGTTCGATTCCCGTCCCAAGGATGACATCGGTATCGGTTTCGCCCGTATCCACGTAAACGATGATGTTCAGGATCGCCGCCGTCTGCAGAACCAGATCAACAATATCAACGACTACGACAATCCGGGCTTCCTGCCAGTGCAGCAGACCGAATACAACTCCGAGATCTACTACGGCTTCCACGTCACCAACTGGCTGACTGTGCGTCCCAACCTGCAGTACGTAAAACACCCGGGCGGTGTTGACAAGGTTGATGATGCCATCGTGGCAGGTCTGAAGATTCAGTCGAAGTTCTGATTCAGAACTTACATGAATCATGAATGACGCATAGAGCGATCAAGGGTCGTGTGTGCTTTGCGGGCAGCCTGGCTGCCCGTTTTTTATTGGCTTGAATTCCCCTTTTTTTCAGGACGCGATTGGCGATGATTTCCGACGACGCGCAGATTTCCGAGCATCCCCTGCAACGCTTCTTCCGATCCCGGCGAGCCCGGCCGACGTTCGAGTGGGAGCGCCATCAGCTGCGTGATGTGCTGGTAATCGACCATCCGCAGTGTCAGGCGGTGTTCAGTCGGCAGGGCGCGCAGTTGCTGCACTTCCAGCCCCGTGACCAGAAACCCTGGCTCTGGTGCGCGGCACAATGGCCGCAGGTGGGGGCGATTCGTGGCGGAGTTCCGGTTTGCTGGCCCTGGTACGGGCGACATCCGGGCGAAAACGGTTGGCCGGCCCATGGCTGGGGCCGCCTGCTGGACTGGAAACTGATCGACAGCAGCGAAAGCGAAGCGGGCGTAAGCCTGCACTGGCGCTTGCAGCTCTGCGACTGGCAGGCCGACCTGCGCGCTGAACTGGGGCAGGGGATGGAACTGAGCCTGAGCACCTGCCATGAAGACAGTGAACCCTGTCATTTCAGTCACGCACTGCACGCGTACTGGCGCATCAGTGACGTTGCCGAGGTGGCACTGAAGGGGCTGGACGGTGCGCCAGGCTACGACGAACTGAGCCGTCGGGCATGCCAGCAACACGGTGAGCTGCGGGTCGTGGGCGGCTGTCAGCGGGTTTTCGAGCATGAAGGTGCGTTGCAGCTTCAGGACCCGGCCTGGGCGCGACAGTTGAACATTGACACGGGCGACAGCGCCAACACCGTCGTCTGGCACCCCGGCAGCAGACCGCTGCTGGGCGTGTGCGGCAGCGAGACCGCAGGCTTCGTACGCGTGGAAGCGGCATCAGGCAGCGGTGAACGCTTCAGCCTCGCACCGGGTCAGCACGCGCAGTTGACGCTACAGGCGCAGCTGGCGCATTGAGCGATCGCTTGCGAATGTGACGCTGCGCGTGCGCTTATCTCACTGACACTCAGCCCTGATCCTCGACCGGGTAACGGCTGTCGTTGAGGCTTTCCTTGATCTTGCGCAGGTGCGGCTGGAAGTCCACGCCACGGCGCAGGGTCATGCCGGTCGCCAGTACGTCGAGTACGGTGAGCTGGATGATCCGTGAGGTCATCGGCATATAAATATCGGTGTCTTCCGGCAGTGGAATGTTCAGGCTGACGGTGCTGGCCTGCGCCAGCGGCGAGCCTGCTGCGGTCAGGCCCAGTACCGAGGCGCCATTGGCCCGTGCAATGCGTGCGACTTCCACCAGCTCGCGGGTGCGGCCGGTGTAGGAAATGATCACGAACAGCTCACCGGTGTGCGCCACCGACGCAATCATGCGCTGCATCAACACATCGGCGTGCGCCGTTACCGCCAGATTGAAGCGGAAGAACTTGTGCTGCGCGTCGAGCGCGACAGGCGCCGAAGCCCCCAGACCGAAGAAGTGGATCTGACGCGCCTGAATCAACATGTCCACCGATTTGCTGATCAGCGTCGGGTCCAGTTGCTGGCAGGCGCTGTCCAGCGACGCGATGGCGCTGCCGAAGATTTTCTGGGTGTAAGCCTCGGGATTGTCGTCAGCCTCGACCGCACGGCTGACGTACGCCGCGCCGCTGGCAAGACTCTGCGCCAGTTGCAGCTTGAGCTCCGGGTAACCACTGACATTGAACGAGCGGCAAAAACGGTTGACGGTCGGCTCGCTGACTTTCGCAGCCTGTGCCAGCGCGGCGATACTCAGCCGGGTCGCCATCTGCGGGTTGAGCAGAATGACTTCGGCCACCTTGCGTTCGGCTTTGTTCAGCTCATCGAGTCGGCCCTGGATTTGCTCCAGGAGGTTTCTAGTGCGGTCCATTCAAAATCCTTGTCGGGGCTGATTCACCAACGGTTTTCGCTCGAGCTTTTATTAGCCCTTTAGCCTGTAGCAAAGGTGGCCTATCGTACTGAGGGCCTGTGTTGATCACCACTGGAATATGCTTTTAGGCAGAATGTTGTGGTTATTACTACATATGGCCTTGAGTAACGCCTTTAAAAAAGGTATTTGTAGCCTAACTTGATAAAAGAACCAACATTATGCCCTTGATTACGGTTGAACCGTGCACATTTGCCCTGTTTGGTGCCTTGGGGGACCTGGCAGTTCGCAAGCTGTTCCCGGCTCTTTATCAGCTTGATCGCGCCGGACTCCTGCATGAAGACACAAAAATTCTTGCTCTGGCACGAGAGCCGGGCGACGCACCGTCGCATCTGGCCTACATCGAACAATCCATGCGTCGCTTCATTTCCGAGGCGCAGCTGGAAGACGAACACGTCTCCCGCTTCCTGGGACGCCTGAGCTACCTGCACGTCGATTTCCTCAAGGCCGAGGATTACGTCGCACTGGCCGAGCGGGTGGGTGACGCTGAAACCCTGATTGCCTACTTCGCGACACCAGCATCGGTGTACGGCGCGATCTGCGAGAACCTGGCGTCGGTCAATCTGGCAGACCGCACGCGCGCGGTGCTGGAAAAGCCCATCGGCCACGACCTTGCGTCCTCGCGTCGCGTCAACGATGCCGTCGCGCAGTTCTTCCCGGAAAACCGCGTCTATCGCATCGACCATTATCTGGGCAAAGACACGGTTCAGAACCTCATTGCGCTGCGTTTCGCCAACAGCCTGTTCGAAACCCAGTGGAACCAGAATCATATTTCCCACGTGGAAATCACCGTTGCCGAGAAGGTCGGTATCGAAGGCCGCTGGGGTTACTTCGATCAGGCCGGCCAGTTGCGTGACATGATCCAGAATCACCTGTTGCAACTGCTCTGCCTGATTGCCATGGACCCGCCGAGCGATCTGTCTGCCGACAGTATTCGTGACGAGAAGGTCAAGGTGCTCAAGGCGCTGGCGCCGTTCACTCCCGAACGTCTGGCGACCCAGGTGGTGCGCGGTCAGTACACCGGCGGTTACAGCGAAGGCAAGGCTGTGCCCGGTTATCTGGAAGAAGAAAACTCCAACACCCAGAGCGACACCGAAACCTTCGTTGCCTTGCGGGCCGACATCCGCAACTGGCGCTGGTCGGGTACGCCGTTCTACCTGCGCACCGGCAAGCGCATGCCGCAGAAGCTGTCGCAGATCGTGATCCACTTCAAAGAGCCGCCGCACTACATCTTCGCCCCAGAGCAGCGCTTGCAGATCAGCAACCGTCTGATCATCCGCCTGCAGCCGGACGAAGGTATCTCCTTGCAGGTAATGACCAAGGATCAGGGCCTGGACAAAGGCATGCAACTGCGCAGCGGTCCTCTGCAACTGAATTTTTCCGACACCTACCGCAGCGCTCGGGTCCCCGACGCCTATGAGCGGTTGTTGCTGGAAGTCATGCGTGGCAATCAGAACCTGTTTGTCCGCAAAGATGAAATCGAGTACGCGTGGCAATGGTGTGATCAGTTGATCGCAGGCTGGAAGAAGGCGGGCGATGCGCCCAAGCCTTATGCCGCCGGATCCTGGGGGCCCATGAGTTCCATTGCTCTGATTACTCGCGACGGGAGATCCTGGTATGGCGATATGTGACCTTGAGCTGCCAGCAGGGCTGGTAGCACGTGAATTCGACAACCCGCAGCAACTGGCCGACTCTCTGGCTGAGAATGTGGCCGGGCAACTGAAAGCGGCCATTCACGAAAATGGCCTGGCGACCCTGGTGGTCTCCGGCGGTCGCAGCCCTGTGGCGTTTTTCCAGAGCCTGGCGCAACAGCCGCTGGACTGGAGCAAAGTGGTTGTCAGCCTGGCTGACGAGCGCTTCGTGCCCACCGAGCATGCCGACAGCAACGCCGGTCTGTTGCAGCGCCACCTGCTGCAAGGCCCTGCGGCCAAGGCGAAATTTCTCGGCCTGTACAACGTGGCGGCGAGCGTTGAAGACGCTGCGCTGGCAGCCGATCAGGCGCTGGCCGAGCTACCACCTATCGATGTACTGATTCTGGGCATGGGCGATGACGGTCACACGGCGTCGCTGTTCCCCAACAGTCCGAACCTGACCGAGGCCTTGAGCCTGGAAGGTGAGCGTCGTTGCTTGCCGATGCTGGCACCCAGTGTGCCGCATCAACGCCTGACCCTGACCCGTCGCCTTCTGGCCTCGGCGAAGCGGCCGATCCTGTCGGTGTCCGGACAGGCCAAACTCGACACCCTGCGCGCGGCGCTGGCGGGCGATGACCTCGCCGAAATGCCGGTCCGTGCCTTTTTAGAACCGTCCCTTGAGATTTACTGGTGCCCATAAGCAAAGGAAACGTCGCCATGACACAGAACGAAAATAATCAGCCGCTCAACAGCATGGCGAACAAGATTGCCCAGATCGATGAACTCTGCGCAAAAGCGAAGATTCTGCCGGTCATCACCATCGCCCGTGACGAGGACGTTCTGCCATTGGCCGACGCCCTCGCTGCAGGCGGCATGACCGCTCTGGAAATCACCCTGCGCTCAGCGTTCGGTCTGAGTGCGATCCGTATCCTGCGTGAGCAGCGCCCGGAGCTGTGTGTTGGTGCGGGCACGATTCTGGATCGCAAGATGCTGGCCGATGCCGAAGCCGCAGGTTCGCAGTTCATCGTGACCCCCGGCAGTACGCAGGACCTGCTGCAGGCTGCCGTGGACAGCCCGTTGCCGTTGCTGCCAGGCGTCAGCAGCGCCTCGGAAATCATGATCGGCTACGCAATGGGTTATCGCCGCTTCAAGCTGTTCCCGGCTGAGATCAGCGGCGGCGTAGCGGCGATCAAGGCCCTGGGCGGCCCGTTCAACGAAGTGCGCTTCTGCCCAACCGGCGGCGTCAATGAGCAGAACCTGAAGAACTACATGGCCCTGCCGAACGTCATGTGCGTCGGCGGTACCTGGATGATCGACAACGCTTGGGTCAAGAACGGCGACTGGGGTCGCATTCAGGAAGCGACCGCGCAGGCTTTGGCGTTGTTTGACTGAGGCGATTTCAGACACATGGCTTTCCACACGTATGGTTTGCTCGGTCGTTAAGTTTTCACGGGACTTGCCTGGCATGCGCTGAGTCAGTCAGGCGATACCCCGGCAAAGAAGTTGTTGTTGGTTGTTGTATGGCTTTGCGGTGTGCCCTGGTCCGGCACACCGTTTTTTTGCGCCTGCTCAAGCTCCGCGGTCCTTGTAGGACTGGCGTGGGCGAGTGCGTATCGGGTCCAGTATCTCGCTGAGGCCGTTGTGATCGATCTCCTGCATCAGGGCCAGCAGCCCACCCAGCTCACCCTTGGGAAAACCCTCACGCGCGAACCAGTTCAGGTAATGGCCGGGCAGGTCGGCGATCAGCCGTCCCTTGTATTTGCCGAATGGCATTTCCTGGGTCACCAGCAGCTTGAGTTTTTCAGGGTTCATGGACCGGACCTTCTATCGTTTTGCTTGAACCAATACGATACGTGCATTCTGCATGCAGGCAAGGGGCAGTTCATGCAGAAATCACGATAAAGGCTTTGTGAAAATTTCATAACTTGTTGATTTTAAAAGGTTAAATTTTTTAAAAAAACTGGCATGGCGACTGCAATATTCAAGGCAGAAGCAACTTTCGTATCAACCTGCCATTAGGAAATTATCAAATGACTGATATCAACAAAGAAACGATCTCTATCCTGAATGACCTGATCGAGACCAGCAAAGATGGCGAAGAAGGCTTCAAGACCAGTGCAGAGAATGCGGAGAGCCCACAGGTAAAATCTTTCCTCGCACGTCGTTCCACCGAGGTTGCTGCAGCCGTTCGTGAACTCCAGCAGCATGTAACGCAGCTGGGTGGCAAGCCAGAAGACTCCACCAGTGTTTCGGCCGACTTGCACCAGGCCTGGGTCAAGCTGAAAACTGCATTCACCAGCAGCGATGACAAAGCTGTACTGGAAGAAGTGGAGCGCGGCGAAGACGTCGCCAAGAAGTCCTACAGCAAGGCTCTGGAAAAATCCCGCGAGAAGGGTGTTTCCCCAGCTGTGATTGCCGTCATCGAAAAGCAGTACCAAGGCGTTCTGAAGAACCACGACGAAGTCAAGGCACTTCGTGACGCAGCCCGCGCCGCATCGTAATTCGATAGCTCAGCGGTACTGAAAAAACGCCAGCCAGTCTGGCGTTTTTTTATGCCTTGGATTCGGCAATCCGTCAGGCCTGATCGGCAACGCTTACCGCAGCCACACGTAGCTCGACCCTGTTACGGCCATTGTTCTTGGCCTGATAGAGCGCCTTGTCGGCAATGCCGAAGAACGCCGCCAGCTTGTCACCCGAACGAACCATCTGCGAGGCAACGCCGATACTGACCGTGATCGGCTGTTCATCGCCGGGAAAGGGCGGCAGGGTTTCGATGGCCTTGCGCACGTTTTCAGCGATTTTCAGCGCTCCCTTGCTGTCTGTTTCCGGCAGCACTACAACAAACTCTTCACCCCCGTAGCGGGCCGCCATGTCGCCCGGGCGCCTTATGTTGCTGGCGATGGTCTGTGCCACGTTGCGCAACGCCTGATCCCCGCCCTGATGCCCATGACGCTCGTTGAAGGCCTTGAAATGATCGACGTCGATCATCAGCATCGACAGTGGCTTGCCCGAGCGTTGCGCACGCGACCATTCGGTTTCCATACAGGTGTCCATCTGGCGCCGGTTATCCAGCCCGGTAAGGCCATCGGTCGCCGCCAGGCAGGCCAGTTGGTCTTCGGCCCGCTGGCGTCTGCGCAATTCGCGACACAGAAGCCCCGTCAGCCACAGAATGCCCAGGCACAACACGCTGGTCGCCGAGCCTACCAACCAGGCATTGCGCCGCCATACCGCGTACACCTCGGCTTCGGACTGCCCGATCACGACAATCAGTGGCAGGTTGCCGACCCTTGAGAAGGTATAGAACCGCTGTGCGTTCAACTGGGTAGACCAGGCGGAGAAACTGCCTTCGCCTTCCCTGAGCATGCGCTGGAAGTTGGTGGTATGGCTGTAGTCCTTGCCGATCAGGTCTTGTCCGTCCTTTTCAGGATGACGCACGATCAGAATGCCCTGAGTGTTGATCAGGTTGATACTGCTGTCGTTGCCCAGCCGCTGACTCATGAACAACTGTTTGAAATACACCAGACGCATTGCCGCGCTGGCAATACCCATGAACTCGCCATTGGGGCCTGACATCCTTCTGCTGAAACCGATGCACCAGTCCTTGTAACCCCAGCGGGTTTTGTAAGGCGGGCTGACGTGCAACTCCAGTGACGGGTCGGTGGCATGTTCCTTGAAATAGGAACGGTCCGAAAAGTTATCGTCGCGCGGGATAACCGACAACGAGTCCGCGACGATCTCCCCCCGGTTATCGAGCAGAACAAGGTCGCCTTTGTAGGGCGCGGCTGTTGAACGGTCGAAGAGCACAAGCTGGCGTAGTTCCGGCGACAGGTTTTTCAGATCAGTGCGCTGCCAGGCTTTAATCATGCCTTGCAGGGAAGAGTCATACAGTTCCGCGTTGCGCATGACGTCAGCGTCGATCAACTGGACCATGTTGGAGGCGGTGCGAGCGGCGGAGAGCGCCGTATCGGTGCGCTCGCGAACCAACAGGGACGCGACGATAGTCAGGATAGAGAGCACCGAAAGCGAACTACCGAAAATGAGCATGAGCTCCGATCGGGACCACCGGTAAGACGCGGTTTGTATGGATGCAGACAACATCATTGGCGGCACTACCTGCAAACGAATGATTCTTGATAATTGATTGGGGTAATTAACTTTTTATAAGGGGCCTGTCGGCGCAGCATATATATCACGATGCCGATAACGCCAATAAGCGCGCGCGACGAATAAAGAGTGTTTTTTAAAACACTTGAAGACCGTCAAATACCGAGCGTCAATATTAAGTTCGGCAAATGGATAATCAGCGCGGAAGACTGATACCGAACGTATTGATCCCTTGTTCGCTGTTCACAAACACCGAGCCGCCATGCATCAGGGCGATGGCTTTGACAATGGCAAGTCCCAGACCGTGGTTGGCGCCACTGTTGCTGCGCGATGCATCGACCCGGTAGAAGCGCTCGAACAGCCGGGAAAGATGTTCTTCCGGGATCTGTGCGCCCGGATTGGCCACGCCGATGCTGACGTGATCTTCCAGCGTCTGAATGCTCACTTGAATGCGCTCACCGGCTTCGGTGTGCTGAACGGCATTGTGCAGCAGGTTAATCAATGCCCGGCGCAGGTGAGCCTTTTCAATGGGGACGCTGGCGTCACCATCGACCTGCACCTGAACCTGCGCGTCTTCGAGAATGAAGTCCAGATAATCCAGCGTGGTGGCGACTTCCTCGGCCAGCGATGCGCGCGTCAGTTCCTGAACCCTGGTGCCCTGATCGGCGCTGGCCAGGAACAGCATGTCGTTGATGATCGAACGCAGGCGTTCCAGCTCTTCCAGGTTCGATTGCAGCACTTCAAAATAATGCTCGGCCGAGCGGCCTCGGGTCAGGGCGACCTGAGTCTGGCCGATCAGGTTGGTCAGCGGCGAACGCAGTTCATGGGCGACATCGGCGTTGAACGACTCCAGGCGGGAATATGCCTGTTCGACGCGTTCGAGGGTTGAGTTGAACGACGCCACGAACTGCTTGAGCTCCGGCGGTAATGGTGACAATTGCAGGCGGCCTGAGAGCCTCGGCGGTGCAAGTTTCTGCGCTTCAAGAGACAGCGTCGCCAAGGGGCGCAAGCCAATGCGCGCAACCCAGTAGCCCAAGGCCGAGGCCAGGAGAATGCCCAGTGCGGCGAAGCTGACCAGCGCGATCAGCAACGAATGTTGCGCATGCCAGAACGTCTCGGTGTCGATGGCAGTGAGAAAACGCAGGGCAGGACGCTTATCCTTGGGGGCGAATTCGCTGACCAGCACTTTGAACGCGAACGGATGATCGTCCAGCCTGAGATCGCGCATGCCCAACGGTCCGCGAGCAAACTGGCGGATAGCTGCACCGGGTTCGCCGAATTCGAAGCGCGGATCATCGCTGACCACCCAGAAACGCAGGCGTTTGTCTTCTTCACTCAGCAGGGTGAGCTTGGCTTTGATCTTGGTCCAGTGTTCCTCGGTCCCATAGCGATTGACCGCGGACTCCAGCACGCTGTAGCGCGCATCCACTTCGGCGCGGGGCAGCAGGTCCAGGCTTCTGTCGACCTGCAGGTACAGCGCCCAGCCGATGAGCAGGAAGACGCCCAGCGCGACAAGCGCGAAAAGACCGCCCAACCGCAGGGCAATCGAGTCAATCCGCACTGCGGTTCTCCAGCACGTAGCCCATGCCGCGGATGGTGTGCAGCAACTTCTGTTCATGCGGACCGTCGAGCTTGGCGCGCAGGCGTTTGATCGCGACCTCGACGACGTTGGTGTCGCTGTCGAAATTGATGTCCCAGACCATCTCGGCAATGGCGGTCTTGGACAGGATGTCCCCTTGGCGTCGGGCCAGCACGCTCAGCAGGGAAAACTCCTTGGCGGTCAGGTCCAGCCGAGCTCCGGCACGGGTGGCCTTGCGACTGATCAGGTCGATCCACAGGTCGGCAATGCTGATCTGCACCGGCTCATGGCCGCCGCTGCGACGGGTAAGTGCTTGCAGGCGTGCCACCAGTTCGAGGAACGAGAACGGTTTGCCCAGATAGTCGTCGGCACCTTCACGCAGCCCGCGAATGCGATCATCGACCTGCTCGCGGGCGGTGAGCATGATCACCGGCGTCTGCTTGCGAGCCCGCAGCGCCCGCAACACACCGAAGCCATCGAGCCCCGGTAGCATGACGTCGAGCACGATGATGGCGTAATCGTTTTCCAGTCCCAGGTGCAGCCCTTCGATGCCGTCGCGGGCCACATCTACGGCATAGCCTTGCTCGGTCAGGCCACGACGCAGGTAGTCTGCGGTTTTTTCTTCGTCTTCGATGATCAGCACGCGCATGAAGCGACTCTCACTCGTGAATGGCCAGTGCGGGCGCAGGCGCGGGATGACGCCGGTGAAACAGCCGCTCCAGTTGCAGGTAAATGACCGGGGTGGTGAACAGCGTCAGCAGTTGGCTCACCAGCAGACCGCCGACCACGGCGATACCCAAGGGTTGACGCAGCTCTGCACCGACGCCGAAGCCCAGCATCAACGGCAGCGCGCCGAGCAGTGCCGCCAGGGTGGTCATGATGATGGGCCGAAAGCGTGTCATGCAGGCCTCATAGATCGCTTCCTGTGGCGTCAGACCTTGCTCGCGTTGCGCCTGCAGGGCGAAATCCACCAACAGAATGCCGTTCTTCTTGACGATCCCGATCAGCAGCACCACACCGATCAGCGCCATGATCGAGAAATCCTGCCCCATCATCCACAGCAACAACAGTGCGCCGATGCCTGCCGACGGCAGCGTCGAAATGATGGTCAGCGGATGCACGAAGCTCTCGTATAGCACGCCCAGAATGATGTACACCGCCACCAGTGCCGCGAGGATCAGCCAGGGCTGGTTGGCCAGCGAACTCTGGAACGCCTGCGCCGCACCCTGGAAACTGCCAATGATCGACGCCGGCATGCCGATCTCGGCCTTGGCCTCGTCCAGCATGCGCACTGCATCGCCGAGTGCGACCCCGGAGGCAAGGTTGAAGGACAGGTTGGCGGCCGGGAACATGCCGTCGTGACTGATGGACAAGGGCCCCATTTGCGGCGCACCGACCTTGGCCAGTGCCGACAACGGCACCATTTCGTTGGTCAGCGGCGAGCGCAGGTAGAAATACGCCAGACTTTCGGCCTTGCCACGTTGCCGGGCATCGAGTTCAAGGATGACTTTGTACTGGTTGACCTCGGTCTGGTACTCGCTGATCTGCCGCTGGCCGAACGCGTCATACAACGCCTGATCCACGTCTGCCGTGGTCAGGCCGAAACGTGCCGCTGCACTGCGGTCAATCTCGATGTGCGTCACGCTGCCGCCCAGTTGCAGGTCGTTGGACAGGTCGCGGAAGGCAGGGTTTTCTCGCAGCTTTTCGGTCAGGCGCTGGGTCCAGGTGTTAAGCAATGGCCCGTCGTTGCTCTTCAGCACGTACTGATACTGACTGCGGCTGGGGCCGGAGCTGAGGTTGATGTCCTGCCCGGCGCGCAGGTACAGGACGATGCCCGGCACCTTGGCCAGTTTGGGCCGCAGCCGGTCGATGAATTCGCTGACCGAGACATCGCGCTCGGAACGGGGCTTGAGCGAAATCCAGAAGCGGCCGTTGGCGATGGTCTGGTTGCTGCCTGAGACGCCGACGGAATGGGAGAACGCCAGGACCGCAGGATCAGCGCCGACAATCTTCGCCAGTGCGAGGTGTTTTTCCACCATGTCCGGGTAGGAAATGTCGGCAGCCGCCTCGGTAGTGCCCAATGCGAAAGCCGTGTCCTGCACCGGAAAGAATCCCTTGGGAATGATGATGTAGCCGATCACGGCAAGGGCCAATGTCAGGCCGAACACGCCCAGCATGATCCGCTGGTGCGCCAATGCCTTGCGCAGGCCTCGCTCGTAAGTGGCCAGCAAGCGCTCGCCGAAGCCGGGTCTGGAATGTTTGGCGTGTGACGGCGCGCGCATGAATAACGCGGCCAGCGTCGGGGCCAGGGTCAGCGAAACCACCACCGAAATCAGGATCGTCGCTGTGGCGGTCAGGGCGAACTCCTTGAACAGTCGCCCGACCACGCCGCCCATGAACAGCAGCGGAATGAATGCGGCAATCAGCGAGAAGCTGATCGAGACCACCGTAAAGCCGATTTCGCTGGAGCCTTTGATCGCTGCTTCACGCATGCCTTGCCCGGCTTCCAGGTGCCGGTGAATGTTCTCCACCACCACAATGGCGTCGTCCACGACAAAACCTACGGAAACCACAATGGCAACCAGCGTCAGGTTGTTCAGGCTGAAGCCCGACAGGTACATCATCGCGAAGCTGGCAATCAGCGACACGCCCAGCACGGCGCTGACGATCAATGTCGCCGAAAGCTGGCGAAGAAACAGCGCCATTACCGCGACCACCAACAGCACGGCAATCAGCAGGGTCAGCTCCACTTCATGCAGCGAGGCGCGGATAGTGCGGGTCCGGTCGTTGAGCACCGACACGTCGACAGCGGCGGGAAGCATTTCCTGCAGGCGCGGCAGTTCGCGTTGAATGCGGTCCACCGTGTCGACAATGTTGGCGCCCGGCTGGCGGAAGATGGCGATGTTGACACCTTGCTGATCACCGGACCACGCCTTCACATAAGCGTTTTCCGAACCGTTGACCACACGGGCCACATCACTCAGGTGAACCGGTGCGCCGTCTTTGTACGACACGATCAGTTGCGCGTAGTCCTGCGGCTTGAACAACTGGTCGTTGGAAGACAGGGTCGAAATGCTGTCCTTGCCATACAGCGCGCCCTTGGCCAGATTCAGGCTGGTCTGCTGCACGGCCTGGCGAATGTCGGCCAGGGTCAGGCCCAGCGCGGCGAGTTTTTCGGGTGCGGCCTGCACGCGGATTGCCGGCCGCTGCTGACCCGTGATGAACACCTGACCCACCCCTTCGACCTGGCTGAGCTGTCGCGCCAGGATGGTTTCGGTCACGTCGCTCAGTTCGGTGCCCGGCATCAGGCTGGAGCTGACACTCAGGATCAGCACCGGGCTGTCGGCCGGGTTGACCTTGCGCCAGGTCGGAAGGCTGGGCATGTCGGCGGGCAGGCGTCCAGCGGCGGTGTTGATCGCCGCCTGCACTTCCTGGGCTGCGGTGTCGATGCTCTTGTTGAGGGTGAATTGCAGCGTCAGGTTGGTAGAGCCCAGAGCGCTGCTGGACGTCATTTGCGTCATGCCCGGAATTGCACTGAATTGCACTTCAAGAGGCGTGGCGACCGACGAGGCCATGGTTTCGGGGCTGGCGCCGGGAAGCTGTGCGCTGACCTGGATGGTGGGAAATTCCGCTTCCGGCAATGGCGCGACCGGCAGGCGTGGAAAGGCGATGACACCCAGCAGCACCAGCGCAAAGGTCAGCAGCAACGTGGCGACCGGATGGTCGATACACCAGGCTGACACCGAGCCCCGGCCTTTCATTGGGCGCGCTCCACTTGTGCAGTGCGGTCTTGCTCGGCCGCGCCGTTCACCACTTCGATGGCGGTGCCTGGCTTGAGTCGGGACTGACCGTCACTGACGAGTGTGTCTCCCGCCTGCGGGCCGCTGATCAGGGTCTGTTCACTGTCCTGATAAAGCACTTTCACGGGCACAACTTCGACCTTTTTATCCGCCGTTACCCGATACACGAAATGCTGGTCCATGCCGCGCTGGACCACTTGCGGGCTGACCGTGAGCGAGTCGCGCTCAATACCGGTCTGGATCTTCACCGTCACCAGTTGCCCCGGCCACAGCCGCTCGCCGGGGTTGTTGAACTGCGCCTTGGCGCGGATCGTCCCGGTAGTAGCCGACACCTGGTTGTCGATCAACGACAGCGTGCCTTCGCCCAACAGCAGGCCGTTGGCTGCGCTATCACCCTGATAAGCCTTGACCACCGCGCCCGTATGGTTGGCGATCAGCCCTTGAAGGGTGGGCAGCATCTGTTGCGGCAGTGAGAACTCCACGGAAATCGGGTCGATCTGTGTCACGGAAAACAGTCCGGCCGCATCCGTCACGCGCATGAAATTGCCTTCGTCGACATTGCGAATGCCGACCCGGCCGCTGACGGGCGAGCGAATCTGCGTGTGGGAAAGCTGAACCTGTGCGGCATTGATACTTGCTTCGTTACCCTGCGCCGTAGCGCTCAACTGCCTGACCAGCGCCTGCTGCTGGTCGTAGGTCTGCTTCGAGATGCCGTTGTCTTCAGTAAGCTGGCGATAGCGCTTGAGGTCGAGCTGGGCGACGTCCAGTTGGGCCTTGCTCTGCGCCAGTTGCGCACGAGCCTGCTCCAGTGATGCGCGGATCGAACGGTCATCCAGCGTTGCCAACAATTCTCCGGTCTTGACCTGCTGACCTTCCTTGACCAGCACTCTGGTCAGGATGCCGTCCACTTGTGGGCGAATCACGACGCTTTGCAGCGACAGCACCGAACCGATGCCTGTCACGAAACGCGGCACGTCCTCGATCTGAACGGTCACGACCTTGACCTTGACCGGTACCGGGGCCGGGGCGTTTTTGTGGGGTTTGGCGGGGCGCAGCAGGCTCCAGCCGACAACCGCAATCAGTGCGGCGAGGATGACGACGGCTGTGACGGTCAGGGTCTGTTTACGCATGCGAAGAAGGCGCCGGAGGAGTCAAAGTGAAGGCCGCGAGTTTCAGGCGTTACTTATAACCTGCAAACACGGTCAGCAAAATGACTTTCAGCTGTCAGGAATGTCAGGAAACACCGATCAAGAAATCCCGCTCCGGGGCGATACAACGAGAGAGGGGATGACGTGTTGGATGATGAGTGAGTCTTCAGATAAATCCTACATTTTCCTGCGTTAATTTCTGGCCGTCGATTCTTTCCTCGACTTAACTATCATCAGGGATTTATTCATCAGGTATTTATTCATGAGGTGTGGCATGAGCAGCAAGGCATCCGCCGTTAAAAGAGTTCTGCAAACCCTGTCCACGCCTTCAGGAAGGGCGGCGACCGTATTTATTCCGTTGTTGTTGATGTCCAGTCTTTCACTGGCGCGCGACGGCACACTGAGTTTTCACGGAAGTGTCGTCAATTCGAGTTGTGAAGTGTCGGGATTCGCGCCGGATTCAACAAATAATGCGTTGCGCTCACTGACAGTTTCGCCGGGTATTACACTACAGATCCGTGCCATGAAAGATGCCTGTGCCGATGACAGTGCTCCCTTTGTGGCCGACTACCAGGAACTGACACCCTCGCCTGTTTCACCGTCGGCCGGACAAACAACGGTGACGGCACGTGCTGGCCTGGTAACGCTGACGTATCAGTAAAAGTCCCTGCCGTTTATCCCATTATCCATCGCCTCTGAGGGGGCGTCGGGTTATTGTCTGACAATGCAGTTTCCTGCGCAATTTCCTGTTGGGTTTCTTGAATACGTCGGCGGCAGTCATTTGGTTGATGTGCGCGCTCGGGTATTGTCTGTAACGCGCTGAAATCGTGGCCTGTCTGGTTATTCTGGTTATTCCTACAGATGCATCCTGCGTGCCGTGTGGTCGTGTCCGTTCATTCAAAGTAACTACCCTGACAGCGTTAAAAAAGTTCGAGACCTATAGTGCTCACCGTCCGAATGTGGGCACACACGAAATAACACAAGGAAGGTAGTTAGCATGAAAAAGCTTTCTCTGACACTGGCAGTCATGGGCGCTATAAGTTTGGGTCTGGCGGGCACCGCCAATGCGGCAAACAACGGCAAACTGATCTTCAACGGCACACTCACCAATATCTCTTGCGATGTGGCGCCGGGGACCGGCGTCAGCGTCGGTAATAATCCGGGTGAGATCAATGTCGATCTGGGCAACGTTTCGTTTTCCGATATCGGCCTGTCCAGCGAAGCCAAATATGAAACCGCCACACCTATTCAGTTGTTGGTCAACTGCAGTGCAGGTGCCGATCAGTACAACATGGTGAAGATGCGGTTCACCGCACGCAACGGCAGTGGGCTGGACAATAACGATTCGAAACTGTTGCGCACGACCGGTGCGGCGGACGGTGTCGGTATCGGCCTTCTTAATGCCTCCAGTGTGCTGATGGACCTGAGTGGCAGCGAAACCATCGACACGTCGCTGGTCAAGGATGGTGCCGGCGGAGCAACAGCTGAAATCAACTTTGGCGCTGTCTACGTACTCAACGGTACACCGACCAATCCCGGTAACGCCGATGGCTTCATGCCGTTCGTAATGGATTACGAGTAACGGCCTGACAGGGCGGGCTTCGCTCGCCCTGTTTCATGCTCATCAGAGGCGGGTGCCAGGTATGCTTCTCGACTTTTTTCGTTACATCGTGCTGCTTGCGATGGGATTGACCATGTCTTCGGTTCAGGCAGGCATTGTGCTGAATACGACACGTGTCATTTATCAAGGAGGTGACAAGGAGGCGAGCCTCGGCGTTCAGAACAGTGGCGGTGGAGAGATTCTTCTGCAGTCCTGGCTCGAGACACCCGGCACGGCAGGTACACAAGCTGCGCCGGATCTACCCTTCATTGTTACGCCGGCTCTGGCGCGTATGGCCGGTGGCAGCAAGCAGTTGCTGCGCATCATCCATTCGGGTGCCGGTCTGCCGACCGATCGTGAGTCGGTGCTATGGCTCAATGTTCAGGAAATACCCCAGACCGCTGCAGAAAACACGCTGCAAATCGCGATACGGCAACGCATCAAGGTGTTTTTTCGGCCCTCGGGGCTGGACGCGGACCCCTTGCAGGCACCCGAAAAACTGCGCTTGCGCTGGGCCGGCGGCGATGTGCTGTCCATTGAAAATCCGGGGCCCTATCACGTGTCGATGTTGCGGGTTTCGGTCCGTCAGCGCGGCACCGAACTGGCCAGCCTTGACCGCCAGATGCTTGCGCCGCATCAGAGCCTCAGCCTGCCATTGCGTGGCAAGAGCGCTGCGGTGCCACTGGATCTGAGCTTTATCAGCATCAACGATTTCGGCGGACAGGTCTCTTATCAGGCCCGACTCGACGACGGCGGAGTCGGTTACGCAAGCAAGGCTGCGGCGCGCTAGCCGGGCCCGTCCTGTCGCGATGCGTCTGCGCGAAGGATTGTGCGGCGTGCGATATATCCGAAGTAGAGTGAAGATCGCTATGGAATGGCACAAAAAAGACACGGGCGTCGCTGCAAAGTCTGTTCGCCTTTATCCCGGACATTGCCCGAGGCCTCGTACGACGTGGGTATCCGGCCGCTATCGGGTCTGTATCAGTCTGGTGCTGACCTGCTCTTCCACCGCCTTCGCGGCCAGCCCGGACGGCCCGGGTATCATGAGCCCGGTGACGTTCAATACAGCGTTCATTCAGGGCAGCGAGCAACCGCCGGACCTGAAAGAGTTCCTGCGCGCCAACAGCGTTCTGCCCGGCATCTACCGCGTGGACATCTACGTGAACCGGACGTTGAGCGGACGGCGTGATGTGGCGTTTTCGAAAAACCGGCGTTCCGGCCGGATCGAGCCCTGCCTGACGCTTGAGATGTTGCAGGGTTTCGGACTCGATCCGGCCCGTCTGCCTGCCACGGGCGAGCCGGACGAGGCGTGTTTCGATCTGCCAGCAAGGGTCGAGTTTGCACGAGTCGAGTACCATCCCGACGCCCTGCGCCTGAACATCAGCGTTCCTCAGGCGGTCATGGCGCGCAGTGCCCGTGGCTACGTTTCACCACAGTTGTGGGACGAGGGCGAACCGGCGGCCTTCGTCAATTACAACGTCAATGCCGTCAGACGGCGCAATCAGAATCTCGATACCGACCAGTACTATATGGGGCTGCGTAACGGTGTGAACCTGGGGGCCTGGCGGCTGCGCAATGAGTCTTCACTGCTTTATGGTGCCGATCGCTCATGGCGCTATCGGGGCAATCGCACATTCGGTCAGCGAGACATCACTGCCCTGAAAAGCCAGTTGACGGTGGGTGAGGCGTTCAGCGATTCGCAGGTGTTCGACAGCGTTCGCTTCAGGGGCGCGTCGATTGCTTCGGATGACGGCATGCTGCCTGACAGTGAGCGCAATTACGCGCCAGTCATCCGCGGGACTGCCGAGACCAATGCAACGGTCGAGGTTCGCCAGAACGGATTTCTGCTGTACAGCAGTAACGTTTCGCCCGGGCCTTTCGAAATCACAGATATTTACCCCAGCGGTTCCAACGGCGATCTTGACGTCACGATCATCGAAGCCTATGGTCGCCGACGTTCCTTCACCCAGGCATATGCGTCGTTGCCGATCATGGTACCGGCGGGTGCGCTGCGCTTCAGTCTGGCTGCCGGGCAGGTCGACAACGAAGGTCAGAGTTCCCCGACCTTTGCCAGTGCCGCACTGATTTACGGTCTGTCAGAACGGGTGACCGGCTTCGGCGGACTGCAACTGGCCGAGGGCTATCAGGCCGCAAACATCGGAACGGGGGTGAACACCGGAGTCGGCGCGGTTTCTCTGGATGTCACCCATTCGGTCAGTCAACAGAAGCTCCAGACGCTTGCCGGCCAGAGCCTGCGGGTGCGCTACGCCAATACGCTGGACGTGACGGACACCACCCTGGCAGTCGCCGGATATCGCTATTCCACCGAGGCCTATCGGACGCTCAATCAGCACGTCAGCGATATGGACGACTCACTGAACGGTCTTCCTGGCGGTCAGCCCAAGGACCGGCTGGAGCTCAATGTTACTCAGGTGCTGCCTGCGCAAAACGCTTCCCTGAGCCTGACTGCTTCCGAACAGCGCTATTGGAACCTGCCCGGCAAGACCCGCCAGCTTTATCTGTCATACAACGCAGCCTGGCGCAGCCTCAATTACAGCCTGTCCGTCGAGCGTAATCAGGACTTTGGCCGTTCGGGCGACGTCACTCCGGACACCCGCATCGCTTTCAGCGTGACCCTGCCGCTTGGCGCCAGTCCAGGGTCATCACGTCTGTCGTTCAATGGCGTGCGCGGCAGTGCCGGCGACTACAGCGTGCAGGCTGGCCTCAATGGCCAAGTACTGGATGATCGCGACACGTTTTATTCCGTGCAGACCGGTCGCGACAGCAGTTCCGGGAGCTACGGTGCGGGCAAGATCAATACCACCCTGCCTTACGGCCGGTTTGAAGCCGGTTACAGCCAGGGCCAGGACTATGACGCGTTGACGCTGGCCGCCACCGGTTCTGTCGTGGCTCATGCCGGCGGTATCAATCTGGGTCAGCCATTGGGCGAAACCTTTGCGCTGGTGCATGTGCCGGATGTCGGCGGGGCCAGGCTCAAGTCATTCAACAACGTCGCCACAGCCGCTAACGGTTATGCGGTGATGCCCTACGCGCAGCCCTATCGCACCAACTGGGTCAGTCTGGACACCCGGCAACTGGGTGCCGACATCGATCTGGAAAGCGCGATCACCCAGATCGTGCCTCGACGCGGGGCCATGCCGCTGGTGCGCTTCAAGGCTGCGGTGGGTCGCCGCGTGCAGTTCGAACTGGTGCGCGCCGATGGCAGCAAGGTTCCGCTGGGGGCCAGTGTCGAAGACGAGCAGGGCAGGGCGCTGGCCGTGGTAGATCCGAGCAGTCAGGCGCTGGTGTTGAGCGAACAGGACAGCGGCCGTTTGCAAGTGCGCTGGTCGGATCAGCGTTGCGAAGCGCCTTTTGAACTGCCGCCCAGAGACCCGGCTCGGGCTTACGAACGGCTCAAGGTGATCTGCCAATGAGGCGCGGCTACCGACTCATGCTTCTGGCGCTGCTGTCAGTGACCAGTGTCTGCGTGCAGGGCGCACTGTCGCTGACAGGGACGCGGCTGATCTTCGATGGCCGGTATCGGGAAGTCAGCCTGGAGGTGCGCAATTCGGGACAGGACGAGGTACTTGTTCAGGCCTGGCTCAGTGATCCACTGGATGATGAAATGTCGGCATCGCCCCAAATTCTGCCCTTTGTGGTGACGCCACCCCTTTCGCGTATCAGTGCGGGTGGCAGGCAGGCATTGCGGGTGTTGTATCAGGGGACAGGAATGCCTGAGGACCGGGAATCCCTGCTGCACCTGTCGGTGCTTGAAATTCCCCGACGCGAGCCCGGCAACCGGCAACTCACGATTGCCGTCCGTCAACGCATCAATGTGTTTTACCGACCTGACGGGTTGCCGGGCGATCCGGCCGAGTCCGCCGAGCGGCTGAGCTGGACGATGACGGATAACGGCTCGGGCATGACGCAGTTGCAGGTCAGCAACCCGACGGCCTACCACGCCTCGCTTGAATCCCTGAACCTGGACGGTGTTGAGATCAGTGACCACCTGTTGCTGGCCCCGGGCGCACGAATCGAATTACCTGTCTCCATGCACGTTCTTCCACGATCCGGACTTCACCGTCTCGCGTTCAAGGCGCTGACCGACTACGGCGGCCAGCGCGCCTACTGCACGAATCTGAGCGGGCAGGCATCGTCCAGCGCCCGTCTTCTGGAAAACCTCACGCTTCAGGAAGCCTGCTGATATGAACACTCTCTTTGTGCGCCGCCGGTTTCAAACCGCTGCATTGTTATTGCTGCTGAGCCCTGCGCCTGCGTTTGCGCTGGTCTGCAAGACGCAAGGTGCGGGCGAAACCTTCGTTCATGGCCAGTTGAGCAGTACGGTGGCGATTCCTGCGACGGTACCGAATGGCGAAGTGGTCTGGCGCTCCGGGCCCATGAATATTCAGGTCGAGTGTGCCAAGGACGGCCAGCAGGCACTTCAGGAAGAAATCGCCCTCTACCTGAATCCCGACAACATTGTGATCGGCCAAGGCATTCGTGCAGGCCTGACCCACAAGGGTATCGACTATGTCCAAGGCAGTGGCCGGATCACCACCGGGCATTACCTGCCCCCGTGCCATGAGGGCGATGCGAACATCGATAAATGCCCCAGGGTTCGTTTCAATCTGCCGTTTTCGGTGTTCATTCAGAAGTTCGGTGCAACCCCGCCATCTGGCGTCGCAAGCGATTTGCTTGATTACCGCTTCTTCCAGCTCGACAGCACTGCCGGTCTGCAACCGTTGCCGGGGCGCAGCCTCAGTTATGTGATCGACAGCCTGACCGGTCTGCGCTTCGTGGCCTGCGATGCCGATCTGCAGGTGATCCCGCAGACTGTGGAGTTCGGCGCGCTGCCCATCAAGAACGTCGCAGTCGGCAAGGTCTTCGCCACTCAACCGTTTTCACTGCTGACCCAACGCACCTGTGACTCACCCTTCAGCATCAATGCCCGTTTTCGTCCGGTGAGCGGCATTGTTTCAAGCACGGGGGATCTGTTGATACCCGCCGGCAACCCGTCGTTAGGCATCCGCATCAGCGGTGCCCTGGGCGGCAAGGCGCTGCGTTACAACGAACCTTTCCACATGGCCGAATTGCTGGACGATACCCATGCGGCCAAGGCGGACTTCAACGCCGAACTGGTCTGGAACAGCACCAGGCCGCAGGTCGGGCCTTTCGATGCGCAAATCATGGTGGATCTGTTCTATCGGTGAGGGCGACAGGAGGCTGGGGCGGGCGTTCGACGTTTGCTGTATGCTGCGCGACCGCGGGCGTGTGCCCGGCCATTTCGACTCTCTGGTGACACCATGACCACTCCTGAACAAGCGCCTGTTCAAGAAGCCGCAATCGACTCCGTAGACGCTGCCGACAAGAAGGCTGCGATTGCCCCGTTCAGCTTTCCGTTCAAGCCGTCGGAGTTCGCACAGGCCAAAAAAGACAAGGATCAGGCCTGGTATCAGAAGTCGAACAAGTCCGGGCACCACAAGACACCAGGTGCCGCTCCGTCCGGCACCCGTCGTTCCATGGGCAAGCGCTGAGTCAGGCTGCCTGCAGCGGGATGAACAGGTAGGAGACCGGTTCCCTGAGCGTCACTTCGGCACCTGCCGCCTGCAGCGTGTCGATGACCGTCTGGCCTGCGACATGAAACTCCCAGCCTGCGTTGTCCGACGATTCACTTGGGTGGCTGGCAACCTGCTCGATGGCTGCCGCGAAGGCGACCATGTCCGGCAGGTAAGCCACGAACCCGTTGCCCTTGAGCGCAGTGGTGCGAATTCCCAGCTTCTGGCAGATCACCTGCTTGGCCTCGATTTCGTCGCGATCTGCCTGGCGTGACTGTTCGATCAGCGCCATCAGTTGCGTGTCCACCAGCGTGTTGCCAACGATCAGATCGGGGCCCTGTTCCCAGGCCTCTGGCGGACAACCCTTGGTTTCAGGGCGCAACGGGATGTGCGGATTGATTTCCATCGGATAGATCCGGCATACCAGCGGCCGACGCTCGTAGATGCCGCAGAGGTTCTGTTCGTCAAGATTCCGGCAGCGGCCGACGTTATAGGCGGCGAAGGTGATGGCGACATACGCAGTGGTCAGGCCACTGTTCACTTCGGTGGAGCGTCGTGTGGCGTGCGTCAGTTGTGCTTCGGGAACGCCATAACCGTTACCGAGAAAGGCTTCGGTCAGCACGATCACCGTACCGCCGTCCGCCGCCCATTGCGTGGCCTCGGTGAGTGTCAGCGGTACGTGATGATCGGTGCAGCAGCCGCCGCAACCTGTGCAGGAAAACTGGGTGTTCATTGGGTCGGTAACCTGTCCATGACGGGCGCCGGGTTGACGACGAGGCTGTCATCGTTCCGACTGATGCAGGGCAGGAAGCAAGTTGCGCGCCACCGGCCTATCGGGCAGGCGACTGGATGCTGTCCCACTCGGTCACGCTGGCTTGTCTGCTTTTACGGTTGTAGAGACAAAGCTCGGTGCCCGGGCGGTCGTTCATGTGTTTTTGTGGATAACGGCCTTTCAGCAACAGCGCGCTATAGCCGACCCGGTCATCGAATTGGGCGCTGCTGCCGACGGCTGAAACGTTTTTGAGCTGGCTGGCTTTCAGGCAACTGTCGAGCATCGTCTTGTCGTGCGCGCTCCAGGCCTGTGGTGTCGACGCACCGGCTGGATTGGCGACAACAGCCAGACCTGCCAGCAAGAGAAGGTACGCTTTCATTTCGATCTCCATCTGCAGCGTTTCGGGCGCAAATTATCGCAGATCATTTCCGGTCGACCGCCAGACGAGCGACGTAGGACATGTCTGATTTTTCATAAAGACGCCTTGCGATCAGATTGTTTTCCATGACTTTCAAATCGACAGCCACTTCATTGCATCGCCCCAGATGGACGAACAGGTGGTTGAGCAACGCTGCGCCGATTCCCCTGTTCCGGTAATCCGGGTGTACGGCCAGGTCCTTGATAAAGGCGCTGGTCCAGCACGTGATCAACCCCACTACGCGATCACCGTCGATTGCCAGAAAACAGCGCGACCGGTCGAACTCGGGGTTGTGCTCGAATGCGTCGAACCAATCCTTGTGATCCAGCCAAGGTCCGTCATCCAGCAGATGACTCTGCGCCAGCAGGCCGTGAGCCTGATGACTGTGTTGGAGCGTAAGACTGGCGCAGGAGATGCCGTGCGGCCAGGGCGCATGTGGCACGGGCGCTTTCAGGTCCCGACGCATCAGCCAGCAATGGTCTGGCGAGGCGTCGGCTGAGCCCGGCGCAGTGGAGAGCGGTATGTGGATCAGATGCCCTGAGCCACGACCGTGCGGGCGGCCTCGATCAGGCATTTGGTCAGCTCGGGTGAGGAAAACTTGGTCAACACGGCGTTGGCACCGGCGATTCTGGCCTTCTCGCTGTTCATCGCGCTGTCCAGTGACGTGTGAAGCAGGATGTACAGGTCGTTGAAATCAGGCGTATCGCGCAAGGTCCGGGTCAGGGCGTAGCCATCCATCTCCGACATTTCGATATCGGACACCACGACATTGATCTGCGCCGCTGTGCCTTGCAGATCCAGCAGTACCTCGATGGCTTCTTTCGCGCTGCGGGCCGTATGGCAGTTGATGCCCAGATTGCGCAACGTGATGATCGACTGCTGCAGGGCGACCTGGCTGTCATCGACTACCAGAATACGCGCTTTCGCCAGCACTTCGGCGTCTTCCCTGGCCAGTTCGTCAGACTGCACGACAATCTGTGCCGGAGCGATGCCGTGGATCACTTTCTCGATATCCAGCACCTGCACCAGCACACCGTCGACCTGGGTGACGCCGGTGATGAACGACTTGCTGCTCGAACCGTAGGGCGGCGGGCGGATATCGGTGGTCAGGCAGTGCACGATCTTGCTGACTGCCTGAACATGCAGGCCTTGCTTTGAGCGGCTGACGTCGGTGACGATCAGGCAGCCGCCATCCGGATCGGCCAGCGGCCGCTCGCCGATGGCCCGGCTCAGGTCGATGACCGAGAGCGATGAGCCGCGCAGTGTTGCGATGCCTTTGACGTGCGGGTGCGACTCCGGCAGATGAGTCAGGGCAGGGCAGGGGATGATCTCGCTGACCTTGAGCAGGTTGATCGCCATCAGCTTGCCGCTGCGCAACGTGAAGAGGAGCAGCGAAAGTGAATCTGCTCGGACGTTCTTGGACATATGAACCTTCTGGCTATAGGTGTTTCGTCGCCTGGAGGCGACAAACATCTTTCTCTGAGAGGTTATCGACCCGCGTCGGTGTGGCTTTAGGATTTTTAAAGGATAGCGCTTTGCAGGGCCAAAACCCGAGGTGCGACAAAATACCGCGGCCTTCTATATATAGAAGAGGTGCGACAAAGTGACGCACGCTTCTATATATAAGGAAGAGATTCGATCGCTGCACAGACGCCGTCCGCACGGTGCGATGAAAAAACCGCCTCACTGGCACACAACCATCCGGCAGGCAGATTCGGCCGTACGGCCGTTGCGCCCTTGAGTTGTCGGGGCTGGCGGATGATTATCGCGTGCGATCCGGGACGGGCGATTCTACACTGCGCGTCCCATCCTCATGTGGTTGAGTCAGCAGGGCGTCCGGGTCCGTCAACCGCTTCATCAGTTCAGTAAGGTATGTGAATGAGCGACAACCTGTTGTACCTGCGACGCGAGAAACGATTCCTGGTCTTGCTGGGGATCATCTGTCTGTCCCTGATCGGCGGCGCCCTGTACATGCAGATCGTGCTGGGCGAAGCGCCATGCCCGCTGTGTATCCTGCAGCGCTATGCACTGCTGTTCATCGCGATCTTTGCCTTCATCGGCGCCGCCATGCCTGGCCGCCGCAGCGTGACCCTTTTCGAAGTTCTGGTGATCCTGAGTGCGCTCGGCGGTATTGCTGCTGCCGGTCGCCATGCCTGGGTGCTGGCCAACCCTGCGGTCAGCTGCGGAATCGATACGTTGCAGCCAATCGTCGACGGCCTGCCGCTGGCGGATCTGTTTCCCACCGTTTTCCAGGTCAGCGGGTTCTGCTCCACGCCTTATCCGCCAGTGCTCGGACTGTCGCTGGCGCAATGGGCACTCGCAGCCTTCGTTCTGACCGCAATACTGGTTCCAGTCTGTGTGTTGCGCAATCGACGTAAACCTTACTGAATACAAGGGCTTTCATGAAAATAGCCTCGTGAAATCGAGGCTTTTTTTTGTGCCGTGAAAGCCAACCAGTATTTATTGTTACGTAATCGGAGAATAACTGTTACAAAATTAGGCATAGTCATTAAAAATTTACGTATCTACAATCCCCGTCACTTGTCGTCAGGCTTCACTTGACGACCAGCAATTTTGAGGCCTTTTAGCGCCACCTGTGTACCCTGAACAGGCAGCGCAATGCTTGCCTCCGAGGGCGTACAATGGCCGCTGAAGGCATCTGCCCTGCACATCGGGCAGTTCCAGCAGCTCAAAATAAGAATCCATAGCTAAACCCGGATTTGTCGATACGTCGCGTTGGCGCATTGGCAGGCCCTTGTTCAATTCAAAAAAAATTGCCGGCACTGGCAGGGTGAAGTGTTGGCGGTCGAAACCCAACTGCACCGCGCAAGCTGCTTTTAGAGGTCGTGAAATGAGTAAAAAAAGGTACCCCAGGTTTTTTGGCTTCTTGGCCCTTTTCTGTATGCTTTTGCTCAGTGGATGCGACGGCGTACCTCTGCTCGATCCAAAAGGGCAGGTGGGTATCGAGCAGCGTAACCTGATCGTTATCGCCACATTGCTGATGCTGATCGTCGTGATCCCGGTCATTCTGATGACCCTGATCTTCGCCTGGAAGTATCGCGCAACGAACAAGGCTGCCAAGTACACGCCGGACTGGTCGCACTCCACCAAGATCGAAATCGCGGTCTGGGGCGTTCCCATGCTGCTGCTGGTGTTTCTGGGCTACTACACCTACGTCTCGACGCACGAGCTGGACCCTTACCGTCCGCTTGAGTCCGATGTGAAGCCGGTCACCATCCAGGCGGTCTCCGTAGACTGGAAGTGGATTTTCATCTATCCGGAATACAACATCGCGACGGTCAACAAGATCGTGTTCCCGGCCAACACGCCGATCAATTTCCAGGTCACCTCCGATAGCGTGATGAACTCGTTGTTCATTCCGGGTCTGGGCGGCCAGATCTACGCGATGGCGGGCATGCACACCAAGCTGCACCTGATCGCCAACGAAGTTCACGAATTCAACGGTATCTCCGCCAACTACAGTGGCGCAGGCTTTACCGGCATGAAGTTCAAGGCCAACTCCGTGAGCCAGGCCGATTTCGACAACTGGATCACCGAAGTCAGGAACTCGCCGAAGAAGCTTGGCCAGACCGAGTACGCTGAACTGCTCAAGCCGAGCGAGCGTAATCCTGTTGAACTGTTTTCTGCGGTCACTCCGAACCTGTTCCAGATCATCATCGACAAGTATGAGGGTATGAATCCAGGCAAGAAGCTTGTTGCAGGTGAGAAAGAAACCGCCAGTAACGAAGGCGCGGAAAAGAGCAAAAATTCAGCTGCTGGGGCAGAGGAGTAAACGATGTTTGGCAAATTAAGTCTGGAAGCGGTGCCGTTCCACGAGCCGATAGTCATGGTGACACTTGCCATGATCGCGCTCGGCGGCCTCGCGGTTGTCGGGTTGATCACCTATTTCCGCAAGTGGACCTACTTGTGGAGTGAATGGCTGACGTCCGTCGACCACAAGAAAATCGGCGTGATGTACATCGTCGTTGCCATGGTCATGCTGCTGCGCGGCTTTGCCGACGCAATCATGATGCGTACCCAACTGGCCATGGCCCAGAATGGTGCCGAAGGCTTCCTGCCGCCGGAACACTATGACCAGATCTTCACCGCTCACGGTGTGATCATGATCATCTTCATGGCGATGCCGTTCTTCACCGGTCTGATGAACATCGTTCTGCCTCTGCAGATCGGCGCTCGCGACGTTGCCTTCCCGTTCCTGAACTCCCTGAGCTTCTGGCTGCTGGTTGCCGGCATGCTTCTGATCAACATCTCTCTGGGTGTCGGTGAGTTCGCCAAGACCGGCTGGGTCGCATATCCGCCTCTGTCGGGGTTGCAATACAGTCCTGGCGTGGGGGTTGACTACTACATCTGGGCGCTACAGTTATCCGGATTAGGTACGACGCTGACGGGGGTCAACTTCCTCGTGACCGTACTGAAGATGCGTACCCCTGGCATGAAACTGCTGGACATGCCGATCTTCACCTGGACCTGCACCTGGGCAAACATCCTGATCGTGGCTTCGTTCCCGATCCTGACTGCCACCCTTGCGTTCCTGACGCTTGACCGTTACCTGGACTTCCACATTTTCACGAACGAAATGGGCGGTAACCCCATGATGTACGTGAACCTGTTCTGGGCGTGGGGTCACCCTGAGGTGTACATCCTGATTCTGCCGGCCTTCGGCGTGTTCTCGGAAGTCATCTCCACGTTCTCGGGTAAACGTCTGTTCGGCCACAAGTCGATGATCTTCGCCTCCGGTGCGATCTGCGTCCTGGGCTTCATGGTCTGGCTGCACCACTTCTTCACGATGGGTGCAGGGGCCAACGTCAACGCCTTCTTCGGGCTGGCGACGATGCTCATCGCGATTCCGACGGGTGTGAAGCTATTCAACTGGCTGTTCACCATGTACCAGGGCCGTCTGCGTTTCACTGCGCCGGTACTCTGGACCCTGGGCTTCATGGTCACCTTTTCGATCGGCGGCATGACCGGCGTTCTGTTGGCGATTCCAGGTGCTGACTTCGTATTGCACAACAGCCTGTTCGTGATCGCTCACTTCCACAACGTCATCATCGGCGGTGCGGTGTTCGGTTACATCGCCGGCTTCGCGTTCTGGTTCCCTAAAGCGTTCGGTTTCACCCTGAACGAGAAGTGGGGCAAGGCAGCGTTCTGGTTCTGGATCGTCGGCTTCTTCGTCGCATTCATGCCGCTGTACGCGCTGGGCTTCCTGGGTATGACCCGTCGTCTGAACGCTACCGACATGCCAGAGTGGAACATCTACCTGGACGTTGCGCTGTTCGGCGCCGTGCTGATCGCGTGCGGTATCGCTTCGCAATTGATCCAGCTGTTCGTCAGCATCCGTGACCGTGCCAAGAACCCTGATCTGACCGGTGACCCGTGGAATGGCCACACGCTGGAATGGTCGACTTCTTCGCCACCACCGTTCTACAACTTTGCCGAACTGCCGAAGGCGGACGACATTGATGCGTTCACTGACGCCAAGCGTGCAGGCACTGCCTACAACGTTCCGGCCAAGTACTCGGCGATCCACATGCCTAACAACACGCCTACCGGCCTGTACATGGGCATGCTGCTGACCGTATTCGGTTTCGCGTTCATCTGGCACATCTGGTGGCTGGTTGGCGCAAGCCTGGTCGCAACCATTGCGGTCTTCGTTGCTCACGCTGCACGTGACGACCAGGGCTACATGGTGCCGGCTGAAGAAGTAGCGCGTATTGAAGGTGAGCATCACAAGGTCCTGGCGGCCAACGGTGCATACACTCCTGTCAAGTCCTCGCTGGAACAGGTTTAAACATGTCGAATATTGCAATCAACCCTGGAGCCCACGATCACGGTCACGATCATGATCACGGGCATGACGATCACCACGACAGCGGTGGGATGACGGTTTACGGCTTCTGGCTGTACCTGATGACCGACTGCGTGCTGTTCGCCTCGTTCTTCGCGGTCTACGCCGTGATGGTCAACAGTGTCGCGGGCGGCCCTTCGGGCCAGGACATCTTCCTGCTGCCATTCGTGGCCGTGGAAACCGCGTTCCTGCTGGTCAGTAGTATCACTTACGGTTTCGCCATGCTGGCCCTGTACAAGGGCAAGAAAAGCCAGGTTCTGGGCTGGCTGGCGCTGACCTTCCTGTGTGGTGCTGCGTTCATCGGCATGGAAATCTACGAGTTCCATCACCTGATCCACGAAGGTTACGGTCCTAGCCGCAGCGGCTTCCTGTCAGCGTTCTTCGCGCTGGTCGGCCTGCACGGTGTGCACGTAACCAGCGGTCTGATCTGGATGGCGATCATGATGATTCAGGTCCAGAGAAAGGGCCTGACCAACACCAACAAGACGCGCCTGAGCTGCCTGAGTCTGTTCTGGCACTTCCTGGACGTTGTCTGGATCGGCGTGTTCACTGTTGTCTACCTGATGGGGGCTTTGTAATGTCGAATTCACATCACCCGGCTGAAGACAATAGCCACGGCTCCGTGAAGTCCTACATCATCGGTTTCGTACTGTCGATCATCCTGACGGCCATCCCGTTCGCGCTGGTCATGTCTCCTTCGTTGCCGAAGGACATGACGATCGCGATCATCCTGGCGTTTGCAATCATTCAGATCTTGGTGCACCTGCATTACTTCCTGCACCTGGACTTCACGAGTGTGCAACGCAACAACGTGATGGCCTTCGCCTTTACCACGATGGTTATCGTTCTGCTGGTTGGCCTGTCGTTGTGGATCATCTTCAGCATCCACCGCGAAATGATGGCGCATTGAGGAATACCAGATGTCACTGAAGCACTTTATCCAAATCACCAAGCCGGGGATCATTTTCGGTAACGTGCTTTCGGTGGCAGGTGGCTTTTTTCTGGCTTCCAAGGGGAATATCGACTTCAGCGTGTTTCTGGCTGCAGTCATTGGTACTTCCCTGGTCGTTGCGTCCGGTTGCGTGTTCAACAACTGCATTGATCGTGACATTGATCAGCGCATGGAAAGGACCCGCAACCGGGTCCTGGTGCAGGGACTGGTTTCTCTGAAACTGGCCCTGCTCTACGCGACCGTACTCGGTATCGCAGGCGTAGGCCTGCTGTATACCAAGGCCAATCCGCTGGCTGCACTGTTCGCGGTGATCGGCTTTGTCATCTACGTCGGCTTCTACAGCCTGTACCTGAAACGCAAATCCGTTCACGGCACGCTGGTCGGCAGTCTTTCCGGGGCAATGCCTCCGGTCATTGGCTACTGCGCAGTGAGCAACAGCTTCGATTTCGCGGCACTGACGCTGCTGGTCATGTTCAGCCTGTGGCAGATGCCGCACTCGTACGCGATCGCGATCTTCCGTTTCAATGACTACCGTGCCGCGAAGATTCCGGTTCTGCCGGTCAAGCGCGGCATTCTGGTCACCAAGCGCCACATCCTGCTCTACATCCTGGCATTCCTAGTGGCGACCCTGATGTTGACGGTGGGCGGTTACGCAGGTCTGAACTACCTCGCCGTTGCGGCGGGCATGGGCATGTACTGGTTGTACATGGCGTGGAAAGGCTACAAGGCCGTTGACGATACTGTCTGGGCTCGCAAGCTTTTCGTGTTCTCCATCTTCACCATCACCGCGTTGAGCGTGATGATGTCGGTGGACTTTCAGGTCACCAAGGAGCTGCTGGTCACTTATGCGTTCTGACCGGTAACCTGTTTTACTAAAAACCCCATTCATTCGAATGGGGTTTTTTTTCGCCCCGATTTTGCCTCGCAAAACGCGTGGGCGGGTGCTCAGGTGCGAGCTAGACGTATCGCCATGTCGCCGATCGGATTCGTCATGGTGTGCGTGAATCTTTGCTCATGGGAGGGTCATGGAAAATAGAGATGACTTGTCGCATCATGTGCGTTTTGTATTCGATCTGTTACGCAATGCGCTGTATTTCAAAGCCTAGGGCTGGATAATAATTATGGCTGTTACCCCTATGACGTCCTCAACTGTTCAGGACATTTCGCCTAAACCGCTCGTGTCGATCATCGCCCCCTGTTACAACGCCGAGCGATTTCTGGAAGCTGCCATCCAGAGCATTTTTGCTCAGGATTACGAGAACTTCGAAGTCATCATTGTCGATGACGGCTCTACGGATAACAGCATTGCGATGCTGGAGGCGCTGCAGAGCCAGTATCCATTCCAGCTTTATCGCCAGCCTAATCAGGGTGTGAGCGCCGCGCTCAATCACGGGCTCAAATACGCCAGAGGCGCTTACGTGTCCACACCGGATCTGGACGACATCATGCTGCCGTCCTCCGTAAGTGTCCGTGCCCGATACCTTGATCAGCATCCGAAAGTGGGCTGCATCGGCGCGCTCATCAGTTACATGGATTGCGACGGCAATGAGATCAAGTGCCAGTCCCGCAATTACATCGAGCGTCTTGATTTTGACGATGTGCTGCGCGGTGCTGTGGTCGTAGGCGCTCCGGTCGCTCTTTACCGTATGCAGGCCGTCCGTGACGCGAACGGTTATGACCCCGAGATCAAGGTTCAGGATTTTCAGATGACCCTGAGAATCGCGGCTCAGGGTTACGAAATTCACGTCATCCCGGAAGTCGTGACCCGTTACCGCCGTCACCCCAATAACCTGTCGCGAAAATACAAGGTGCTGCTTGAGGCTGATCTCAAGACCATCGAGCCTTACCGTGATCATTCCGGTTATCAGAAAGGCCGAACCCTCATCGTCAACAAGGCCCTCAAATACGCATCGGTTTCAGACAAGCGATACGCCTGGAAACTGCTTTGCTCGATCCCGTTGAGGCATGTGGACCGCACCACCTGGCGTCGCTGCAAGCGCCTGCTGTTGAGCTACCGGTAGGTAGCCAGAACCTCTCGCAACCTATTGATCCAGAGTGCTCATGAGGTTCATCGAAAGGCTAAAGGCCAGAAAAATACGCAAGCAGCTTCGCCAGTTGGGCAAGCTGGAAAGGGCCGCCGAGAAAATCAGGTTGCGCTACCCGCGCAATGAAGTCGGGGTCGGTACCTACGGCATCCCGGACGTCATCAAGTTCGGCGATGATACGATCCTGCGAGTGGACTCCCATTGCCGAAGGTGTAAGGATTCTGTTGGGCGGCGAGCATCGAACCGACTGGATCACCACATACCCGTTTCCGGCCATGGTCGATCGAGTCAGCGACATCCAGGACTACGCGCCGAGTAAAGGCGACGTGACCATCGGCAGCGACTGCTGGATCTGCGCAGACGCGGTGATTCTTTCCGGCGTGACGATCGGGCATGGGGCCATTGTGGGCGCCGGCGCCATGGTCGTACGCGATGTAGCCCCCTTTTCCGTGGTCGGCGGCAATCCGTGCAAATTCATTCGCTGGCGTTTCGATGAGGACGTTCGCGAACTGCTGCTTCAGGCCGCGTGGTGGGACTGGCCCATGGAGGAGGTCAAGCAGGTTGCGCGCACCTTGTGCAGTTCGGACATGGAGGCGTTTCTGGCTTATGTTCGACAGCGGCAGGGCGCTGTGCAGGCAGTGACAGGCTGACGGTTTGAACGGATGCAAAAACGCTACATCGGTTTGTATTTATTTCAAGCCTCAGGTTTCGAATGATCTGGCAGAATACGGCAATGGCCTGACTCGTCCAGGCAGTCGCTAAATGATAGAGGGCGTTATGAGTCACGAAAGCATCAACTGGGACACTCTGGGTTTCGATTACATCAAGACCGACAAACGCTACCTGTCTCACTGGCGCGATGGTGCCTGGGATGCGGGCTCGCTCACGGAAGACAATACTCTGCACATCAGCGAAGGTTCTACTGCGCTGCATTATGGTCAGCAGTGCTTCGAGGGGCTCAAGGCCTATCGTTGCAAGGACGGTTCGATCAACCTGTTCCGTCCCGACCAGAACGCCCAGCGCATGCAGCGCAGTTGTTCCCGTCTGTTGATGCCCCACGTGCCCACCGATGTGTTCATCGAAGCCTGCAGACAGGTGGTGAAAGCCAACGAGCGTTTCATTCCGCCTTACGGTTCCGGTGGCGCGCTTTACCTGCGCCCGTTCGTGATCGGCGTGGGTGACAACATCGGCGTGCGCACGGCACCGGAATTCATTTTCTCGATCTTCTGCATTCCGGTAGGCGCCTATTTCAAGGGCGGTCTGAAGCCGAACAACTTCGTGATCTCCGGCTACGACCGCGCGGCACCGAATGGTACGGGCGCAGCCAAGGTCGGTGGCAACTACGCCGCCAGCCTGATGCCGGGTTCCGAAGCCAAGAAGCACAGCTTCGCCGATTGCATCTACCTGGATCCGCAGACCCATTCCAAGATCGAGGAAGTAGGTTCAGCCAACTTCTTCGCCATTACCAATGACGATGTGTTCCTGACGCCCAAGTCGCCGTCCGTGCTGCCGGGTATCACCCGTCTGTCGCTGATCGAACTGGCAAAATCCCGCCTGGGCCTGACGGTCGAAGAGGGCGATGTGTTCATCGACAAAATAGGTGAGTTCAAGGAAGCGGGCGCGTGCGGTACGGCTGCGGTGATCACGCCGATTGGCGGGATCTCGTACAAGGACCACCTGCATGTGTTCTACAGCGAAACCGAAGTAGGTCCTGTCACTCAGCGTCTGTACAAGGAACTGACCGGTGTGCAGTCTGGTGATATCGAGCCGCCAGCGGGCTGGATCGTCAAGGTCTGATACCGGCCCTGATCATGCCCACGCAGAGCGATGGGCACGATCAGGGTTGAGGCAGACTTGTGCATAACGAGGCGCGCTGTTTCAAACGCTCAAGCCGCAAGCTCCTTCTGCGGCCCCAATACAATCGCCAGATGCCGCAAATCATCGACCTCAACGCTGAAGCTCTTTCCTGAGGGGCTCTTCGTCAGCGTACCCAGTGCATAGACCGTAAAGAATTTCACTTCGTCGGCATGGCTCAGCAGTTCGCTGATGTAACGGCTGGAGCGATAGGCCTGCATCTGTGCGGGCGACACATAGAGCGTCACCAGCTTGCCCTCAAGTCTGTCAAAGAACTTGAACTTGAAACCCTGCCCGTAGCGCTGTTCCACCAGACCACCGCCATACAGCACACGTCCGTTGTCGCCCACCTGTGCGTATTTGATATGGCGAAAGTACGAGCGCAGTGACAGCTCGCCCTGACCCGGTATGCGTAGCTTCAGCAACTTGAACTCCTCGGGTGAGAGTTCAGCCTTTGCCTGGCGATAACTGTCCACCAGACGTTCGAGGTTGTTGGTGCGGGTTTCGCTGTAACGTAGCGCTTTCGGCTCGGCAGGCGGAGCAGGCGTCGTGCCGGGAGCCGGTGCAGGGGTGGGACTGCCCGCTTTTTCCACTCCGGACTTCTCCTTGGCGGGCTCCTTTATCGTGGGGTCGAACACGTCAATATAGTCGTCCAGCTTGCGCTTGGCCTTGCGCAGCGCTGTTTGAGGGTCGTTGGCGTCGACCTGATCTTCAGCAGATTCGTCTGCATCCGCGTCCACCCATTCACAATCGGCATGATGGTCGTGATGTGGATTGGCACGGAAGTGAGCGGCGACAAAGGTCGGATTGTCCTGCGGCTTGACGTCGTAGCGGACCCCGGTCACTTTCGCTCCCATTGCCCGGCAGGCTTCGTTCGAGCACAGAAACTCGAAGCGTTTGCGGGGCGGCTCCTGAGAGAAGTATTCGCGACGGGCGCCTGCGATGGACATTTCCTGCTGCAGTTCGACACAGAATGCGCGGGTGATGGGTTTCGTGGGCTTCATGCTCGCAGTTGCCTTCCAGACGGTTGATCCTGCAACACGCTATTTCAGCCGGGCCCGCCTTGCAACCAATGCCGGACGGGCTCGGGCCATCGTGTCGGTTACTGCGCGGGTACGGCCAGCCATTCACTCAGGGCCTGCTGATAAGCGCCTGTGGCTTTGCTCAGGTGCAGCCACTGATCGACGTAGGCTTTCCAGGCTACATCGTCGCGTGGCAGCAGGTAGGCTTTCTCTCCGTATTGCATGTAACGCGTCGGGTTGACTGCACACAGGCCGGGCATACGCTTCTGCTGATAGAGCGCTTCCGAGGCATCGGTGATCATCACGTCGGCCTTCTTGTCGAGCAGTTCCTGAAAGATGGTCTTGTTGTCATGGAACGCGATGGGTGCCTGAGGCAGATAGGCGCGAGCGAACGCCTCATTGGTGCCGCCAGCGGGCTCGATAAGGCGAACCGACGGTTTATTGATCTGCTCAATGGTCTGGTACAGCGCCTGGTCTTCACAGCGCACCAGCGGAATCTTGCCGTCGATATCCAGCGTGTTGCTGAAAAACGCCTTCTTCTGACGTTCCAGCGAAACGGAAATGCCCCCCATCGCGATGTCGCACTTGCCGGCAATCATGTCCGGCATCAGGGTTTTCCAGGTGGTTGGCACCCATTGCACGTTCACACCCAGGCTTTTGGCCAGCGAGCGGGCCATGGTGATGTCGATGCCTTCGTACTCACCGTCTTCGCGATGAAAGGTGTAAGGCTTGTAGTCACCCGTGGTGCACACCGACAACTGCCCGGCCTGCAACACCTTGTCCAGGTGCGAAGATGATTCCTCTGCCTGCACCATGCCTGTCAGACCCAACAGAAGGGCAGCCGATACGCTGTAATTCAGTTTCATCATGAAAGTAGGGGCTCGCATGTGTCGTCGATTTTTATTGGAAGCGACAGAGTGCTTCATTTGCAGGGAGGATGTGAAGCAGGAACAAGGCCTTGGGCTCAAAAGAAGCGGTCGTCAGACACTTGAGCGGTCAGGTGTACAGCTCTTCCAGCGACATCAACTGTTCTTCGATGAGGGTCATTTGCGATTCCCAGTCGGCCTGGGTTCTTTTCCAGGTTTCACCTTCATGGGCATAGAGGAAGTCGACGATGGTGTGCGTGACCTTGCCTTTGCCTACGGCACCGAACGCTTCCGCGCTCAGCGCGCGGGCCAGCATGTCCAGTTGGGCGGCGTGGTTGAGCCAGTGCCAGTGATCCTTGATCACCACCTTGTCGAGCAGAATGCACTGCTTCTTGAAGGCCCTGAGTGCAGATCCCAGAGCGCTTGCCGCCAGCAGTGTATTGATCTTGCCGACATCCTGGCCGGACTTCTGATTGGCCGCAGGGCCGAAAAACCATTCATTGAAACCGATTTCTATCTCGCGGAACGCGACGTTGGCGTCCCAGATGATGCTCAGGGCCTTTTGCTGGCGGGTCTCGCGCTTCCACGATCCGTAGGCCTTGAACACCACGCCCGCGATCCCGATCACCGCCAGTGCTTCGCTTAGCGATGACGCCGCCTCGACAATGTAATAGGCGTTGGCGGCACTGCCCGGCGATGTACTGACGGCTGCGCTGTAAAAAACTGCGGCTACAACGACCACCAGCGCAAAACAGGCACTGTAGAACCCGAACGCGTAGGGGTCTTTCATGGGGTGTTACGACCGTAAATTATGAAAGAGTCTGTGTCAGGTTAGCCGAGGCTGCAGAGGTTTGCAGGGTCGCCGGGCAGAGGGCGCCTGTCGAAGTTTTTGCATCAAAACCGTACCGGCTGTGGTCACAGGTGATGCCGTATACGAAAACGTTGATGAGCACAGCGAAGAAGGCCGCTTGATCGATGCCGTTTCACGCTCATCCGCGTTCAACCTCGATTCCTCCATCAAGGACGTATTGACCTTATGAAACCTTATCTTTGGCTAGGCCTGCTGGGCATGTTTTCCGTCGGCGTACAGGCCGCATCGCTGGACGTTCCGATCAATCTGGTCAGCGCTGATGGCGCACCGAAGCTGATTGGCACCGTGTCGGTGAGTGAAACGGAGTACGGGCTGGTGTTCACTCCCAACCTCAAGGACCTGCCGGCAGGCATTCATGGTTTTCACGTCCATGAAAACGGCAGCTGCGATGCAGGTACCAAGGACGGCGTGAAAGTCGCGGCGCTGGCCGCTGGCGGGCACTTCGATCCGGCCAAGACCGGCAAGCACCTGGGGCCATACGCCGACGGTCATTTGGGTGACCTGCCAGCGCTTTACGTCAATGCTGACGGCACCGCGAACTACCCGGTCCTGGCTCCGCGTCTGAAGAAGATTTCGGAAATCAAGGGCCATGCGCTGATGGTGCATGCCGGTGGTGACAACCATTCCGACCATCCAAAGCCTTTGGGCGGTGGTGGCGACCGGGCTGCCTGCGGCGTGATCTGATCGCGGTTTTATAGCGCTGGCGAGCATGCCTGACCTGCTGCAGCCACATTTGTGTGTAGCAGGTCTGGCGCTGACGCGCAGCAAGCTCCTTCTCACAGTCCGGTATGGTGTATGAACGTGGTGAGCATCCGGGATCATTCACTTCGGATCAGTACGACCTGCAAACACCCGAAGCGCCAGCCCGCCGAGCAGAGCAGTCAGCAGCGCCATTGCCACGATGACCACGCGGATGCCCAATGGACCGGCCAGCAGCGCGACCAGCAGACCGGCAATCGGCTGTGAAAGGTTATTGAGCAGTGTCATGACGCCTACGGTTTTGCCGAAGTCTTCTCGCGGGATAACTTGCTGCCGGATGCTGCGCATATAGACATTGAACATCTTGTCGAACCCGACGATCAGCAGAAAGCCCGCCACGTAGCCACTGAAAGATGGACTCAAGGCAATGGCCAACGCGCCGCCGGTAATCGCCACGTAAGACACAGCGCCGAGCACTCGCAGCGGCAGTACTGCCCGTGCCAGAAAAAACAGGATCAGAATGGTCGCCGCTGCGCCCGCCATTTGCAGTCCGGCATAGCGCTCCTGATCACTGCCGTATTCACCGATGACCATGGCGGCAGAGGTCGCCAGGGTTACGCCGACGATCAGATTCACCCCGGCCGCCAGGGTGATGATCTTCTTCAGCTCAGTGAGGCGCCGAATATGCCCGGCAGCGATACTCACTGATTGCCAGACGCTGTTGTCCCTTTGTTCGAACACGCAGGGATCGAGACGGCGAGTGCGGTGCCAGACCCATGTGGCCAAGTCCGCCAGCAGAAACAGAGCGGCGCAAGCCAGCACCACCCAGTGCCACGCCCACGTGTTCAGCAACAGCACGGCCACCAACGGGCCGAGCACCAGCCCCGTCTGATCGGCAATCTGAGAGTAGGAGAGCGTGCGCGCATAGCTGTAGCGCGGGAACACATGTGGCATCAGCACTTCGCGGGCCATCACACCTTGAGTGGTCAGTACGCCGCACAACGCCGACAGCAGGATCAGCCAGACAAGGCCGCCGAAAACCACGTACAACAGCATCGCCAGCAGACACAGAAACGCCCGGTACATCTGGCTGATGTGAAGAATCCGGACCGCAGAGAATTTATCGCACAGCGCTCCGCAGATCGGAAACGCCAGAAAGCGTGGCAGTGACTCGGCAAAGAACGCCAGGCCCGCCCATGACGCGCTGTTGGTGGTCTGAAAAACGACCAGTGGCACGATGAAAAGAAGAATCTGATCGGCCAGTCGCGACAGTAACAGAGCGCTGAAAAACGCCAGATAATCCTTGGTCACGCGACACTCCTTTTGGCGGTGATATCCAATGCCACATCAAGGAGGGTGGCGCAATCCGTGCGCTTGAATCTATCCGACTTTTTCTATGCCATACGACCATTCGTATCAGACGTCGAAGAAGTCGACCTTGCCGTTTTCCAGGCTGTAATAGGCGCCGACGACCTTGACGGTGCCTGCCTTGATCGGGTTCATCAGGGCTGGCTCGGACGCCGAGCGCAGACGTGCCACAGTGCGCTGGATGTTGCTTTTGACCGAGTCTTCCAGAAGGTTTTTGCTTTTCTTGCCCTTGGCTGTCAGGACGGCAGGAATGATCGGCTCGATCATCTGACCGATAGCGCCTGGAAAGACCGTGTTGTCTTCGACCACCGAAACGGCGGCGGCAACGGCACCGCATTTTTCATGACCCATGACCACGACCAGCGGAACGCCGAGCTGGCTGACACCGTATTCGATCGAGCCCAGCGCGGTGGTGTCGACAGTGTTGCCCGCGTTACGCACGATGAACAGTTCACCCAGACCGCGGCCGAACAGCAGTTCCGGCGGAACGCGCGAATCCGAGCAGGAAATCAGGATGCAGAACGGCGTCTGGCCCTTGGCGATTTCCAGACGGCGGTCACGATTGCCTTCGGTCTTGATGGTGGTGTCTTTCATGAACGCATCATTGCCGTCACGCAATGTTTTCAATGCCTGATCGGCAGTCATGTTGGTACGGGGCGATGCAGGTGAGGCGGCATTTGCGATGGAAGGCATTTGCATGAGTGCGGCAGCAGCCGGAAGGCAGCAGGCACCCTGAAGAATCTTGCGGCGCGACAAGGACGAATTCATAAAAAGCCTCGGGCTGATTAACTGTCGATAAGGAGGGGTGAATTCAGCGCCCGATGCCATGGTGTTTCGGGCGCAGAATCCTTTCACTTCATACAGTTAATGGAATTTATTTTCCAATTGAATTTGCCGTCGTTGTCACAAATACTTCACAGAAAAGTCGTCCGGCTCGACAGTTTTTTCCGCGCCTACTCACCCTGCATACGTCTTCAAACGCGCCATATGGGTCGGTTTTCGACGTTGATCGTCCAGTGAGGCTGGCCCGGAATAATGCACACACCACCGACCCAACGCAGGTGCTGCGCGTGGTCCAGCCAATAAGCGCCTTCATCCAGCACTCGCTTACCCAGGGCTGTCAGTGTCAGCGTTCGCTGCTGCCATTTCAGGTGCGCTTGCGCTTCTTTCAGCAAAGGAGCCGCTGAGTCGATCAAGGGACGCAGCAGCGCTTGAAACATCATGTCACCTAAAAAGGGCAGGGGGTCACGCTTGTCCATCAGTTCAGCGAAGACACGGCCAAAGGTGGTCGGGCCTGCTTCGCGAAGGTACTGCAAGGAAAGGCGTTCGGTGAGCGACAAACCGTCCTCACTGCCCGGCAGCTCTTGAAGTTGTCGTAACAGTGCCGGAGCCAGCAGTCGCAGAGGCAGTTGCGGTTCATGAGCCAGGCCTGCCAGTGCAACAGGTGATGCATCGCAATAGGCTCGCCACACCGTGCGTGCGCAGTTCAGCATGTCCTGAGTCACCGGTTTGCGCTGTGGCCACAGCCAGGCGAGAACGTTCGGTGCCAACTGACCGATGCCGATGAAGCGCTGAACCCCCGGCACACGGTCCACCTCGATCAGCTCAAGCCGTGGCGGCAGTCGCTCCAGACCTGCCAGGGCTCTTATCAGAAAGAGTTGGTCGTAGGCATCGGCCTCGCACCACAGCACATTGTGTTGATCGCTGCTCAGTTGTTCGAGACGGCCATATTCTTCGTCTGTTCTGCGGGCGACATCGGCGCGATTCATATCAAAGGTTGCGCTGATGAAATCACTGCGCTGCGCTCGAAAGTCCGCGTCTGGCAGGTCCTGAACCGGGCCCATGCACAGCGGGTCGCTGAGCATGTGGAACGAGCCTTTGAAGCCGGCCAGTTGCAGGCTGTGGGCGATGTCGTTGCCGCACCGCCAATGCACGGTCCGCGGCTCGTCGCTGGCGTCGAAGTCAGGATGCTGCGCGGCAAAGGCAACGGCGTCGACATGGGCCTTGAGTCTGGGCCAACTGCTGAAACCCAGTTGGCGCGCAATCAGCCACTGCGCATCGGAAAGCGTTGGCGCAAGCGTTCGGCCCGACGTACCGAGCAGTGCGAGCTGATCGGGGGCGGTACCCTGTTTCAGGCGCTGCAACAGTTCCTTTGCGCGCTTGCGCTGCTGCTCGAGGTTGATGCGGCCGTCTTGGGACCGGAAATCAGTACTGCTGGACATACGAGCTCCTTGTACAAACCTTGTCCGCTTGAAGGTCGGGAGTCGTAATGACAAGAGGGTGAAGCAGTGTCCTGGGCGCAGCCCTTTCCGCGGATGGAGGCGTGGAGGCGCCGGTCGCAAATATAGACGACCCAGGGTTTGCGCACAAACCTTCTAGACTTTGCACCTCTGCCGCGCGATAACGGCAGACACGCTCATCTGCCCACTCAAGCCACTCAAGCCACTCAAGCCACTCATGAAGTCAGCCAACTGGATCGACCTCGCTCAGGACCGGGATACCGGGATCGAGACGTTGCGCGCCCATTTTCGTGGGCATGCCTACGATCCGCATTGGCATGACAGTTATCTGGTGGGCGTCACGGAGCAGGGGGTGCAGCAGTTTCACTGTCGCAGGCAGCGGCATGCCAGCACCTGCGGCCAGGTGTTCATGCTTGAACCCGGTGAGGTTCATGACGGCGACGCGCCGAATGCCGATGGCTTTACCTACCGCATGCTGTATCTGGACCCGCACTGGATCGGCCGTGAACTGACGTCGTTGTTCGAAGACGCGCCGCAGGACTTCCAGCCCGGTTTTGCCAGCACGCTGGTGCGTGACCCGCGGCTGGCCCAGTCCATCGTGTCTGCGTTTTCGGCGCTGCATGGCCAGGAGTCGCGCATCATCCGGCAGAGTGCACTCGATAGTCTGCTCGAACGGCTGACCGCCCATGTGCACTGGCGAGTCAGGCAGCAGCACGACCCTCGACTGCCCTTGGTCGCCCTGCGTGCCCGGGATTATCTGCACGCCCATTTTCGGCGTGATCTGGGGCTGGACGAGCTCGCGATGGCCTGTGGCGTGGACCGCTTCAGGCTGACCCGCGCCTTCAAGGCTGCCTTCGGCCTGCCACCTCACGCCTATCTGGTGCAGTTGCGGCTGTCGATGGCGCGCAGGCTCCTGGCCCGTGGCGCGCAGCCTGCCGAGGTCGCCAGCGATCTGGGGTTTGCCGACCAGAGTCATCTGGGCCGCTGGTTCCTGCGCGCCTACGGCTTGACGCCTGCGGCCTATCGCACACGCTGCACAGACCTTCCAGACTGACGCTGCGTATTGCGCGAGCATGGCGGCTTGTCATCCATGGAGTCCGGTCATGCTGTCTTTTCTGCTGTTCGCTTTCGTCGCGTCGATCACCCCCGGACTCACCAATCTGCTGGTGCTGAGCAACAGCGCCCGTTACGGTCTGAAGGCCAGTCTGCCGATCATTCTCGGCGCCTGCATGGGGGCCGCCGGACTGGTGTTGCTGGTCGGCACCGGCGTCGGTCGTTCGTTGATGCAAGTGCCTGCCGTACAGCCCGTCATGGCGGCCATCGGCGTCGGCTGGCTGACCTGGCTGGCGTGGAAAATCTTCAACAGTCAGGCAGGTCCCTTGAGCTCCGATGACAGCCGTCCACGCCTGGGATTCGTCGGCGCGGCGGGTCTGCAGGTGGTCAATCCGAAGACCTGGATGATGGCGCTGGCCGTCGTCAGTGTGTTCAGTCAGGGAACCGTGGCCCATCTGGCGCTGGCGTTCTTCCTCGTGTCGTTGCCTTGTCTGGCGTGCTGGGCTCTGTTGGGCGCGGGGTCCGCACGCTTGCTCAAGTCTGCCGATGCCCTGCAATGGCTGAACAGGAGCATGGCGGTGTTGCTCTTGGTGTCAGCCTGGGCCGCTTACTTGCACTGAGAAACCCGCAGGCTTGACTGCCATCACGCCTGCATCGAGCACTCCAGTTGTTCGCGCGCGCAGCTCGGCAGGTCCGGGCAGGTAAATGGCTTGGCGAGCAGAAACAGCTCCGTGCTGGATGTGCGCTGTGCGGCGTCATTCTGGCTCATGAAACAGTCCGGTTCCAATTTCCCGAGGTAATACGCGCACGAGTGTTCAGCCGTTTTCGACAGAGTCCGGGAAGCGGGTCGGAATGACCCGTTCGTCCATGGAAAGGTCATTATGACCTTGTCATTTTGACTTCTTCTTCCTTGTTGCCCTTGATTTCATGAGGGTTTTCAGTTGGCACGTGCGTTGCTCTATCCAGGTATCGACTTTCAAGCGTTCTGGAGCTGACCATGCTGACCGACATTCAACGTGACATCGTCAAGGCAACCGTGCCCATTCTGGAAGTGGGGGGTGAAGCTCTGACTACCCACTTCTATCAGATCATGCTGCGCGATTACCCAGAGGTTCGTCCGCTGTTCAATCAGGCCAATCAGGCCAATGGTGCTCAGCCTCGTGCTCTGGCCAATGCCGTGCTGATGTACGCGCGCAACATTGATCGTCTGGAGAACCTCGGCCCGCTGGCCAGCCAGATCGTCAACAAACACGTGGCGTTGCAGATCCTCCCCGAGCATTACCCTATCGTCGGAACGTGCCTGCTGCAGGCGATCCGCGAAGTGTTGGGTGCCGAAACCGCCACTGACGAAGTGATCGCTGCCTGGGGCGCTGCTTATCAGCAACTGGCTGACATCCTCATCGGCGCCGAACACGCGGTGTACGAAAGCATCGCCTCAGCTCCGGGCGGCTGGCGTGGCGGGCGTGCGTTCAAGGTAAAAGCCAAGACGCCGGAAAGTGCCGAGATCACCTCGTTCTATCTCGAGCCTGCGGATGGTCAACCTGTCATCGCTCATAAGGCCGGTCAGTACATTGGCCTGCGCCTGGTCGTGAATGGTCAGGAAATCCGTCGCAATTATTCGCTGTCGGCTGCATCGACAGGCATCGGTTATCGCATCAGCGTGAAGAAAGAAGTGGATGGCGTGGCTTCGAACTACCTGCATGAACAGGTCAAGGCGGGTGACGAGCTGCAACTGTTTCCGCCGTCCGGCGAGTTCACCCTGATTGAAGGCAGCAAGCCGTTGGTGTTGATCAGCGGCGGCGTCGGTATCACGCCTACCCTGGCGATGGCCGAAGCAGCGCTGGAGGCTGGCGGTCGGGACGTGGTGTTCATCCATTACGCGCGCAACGCTGAAGCGCATGCGTTTCAAAAAGTGGTCAAGGAATGGCAGGCACGCTATCCGCAGTTCCGCGCCCATGTCGTCTACAACGACACGGTTGCTGATCCTGCCCAGCCCCATATTGTCGGCCTGCCTGCCGTCGAGCATCTTCAGCAGTGGCTGCCTGCGAACCGGGACGTCGAGGCTTATTTCCTCGGCCCCAAACCGTTCATGGCGTTCATCAAGCGAGCGCTGCACGAGCTGGGTATTCCGGACGAGCAGAGCCATTACGAGTTCTTCGGCCCGGCTGAAGCGCTGGTCTAGCGACTATGGCATGCCCTTGTCTGTGCACAGGCAGGCGAGGGCACGCGTGATGTCCTGTTTGAGCTGATCGGTCTGACGGCCCGGATACTGATCGAACATATGTGGTACGCCGGGGTACAGGTGCAATTCCACCGGCACGCCGGACCTGGAAAGCTTGAGCGCAAAGGCCAGGTTTTCTTCCAGAAACAGATCGAGCGCGCCGACGCTGATAAAGCTCGGCGGCAGCCCGGTCAGGTCATTGGCCAGTGCGGGTGAAAAAAGCGCTGCCCGTTCATCGTCCAGTGCATAGGTACCTTGCAGGCACTGCCAGCAGAACCGGTTCGCGTCACGGGTCCAGCTCAGCATTCCGGTGCCGGGGTTGTCGTCTGACGAATTGGCCGAGCCAGTGCGGTGGTCCAGCATCGGGTAGACCATCAACAGCCATGCCAGCCGATACTCGTTTTTGTCCCGCGCCATGATCGATACAGCAGCAGCCAGGCCACCACCTGCGCTGTGGCCCATGACCATTACCTTTTGCGTATCCACGCCGAGTGCCAGGCCTTCTTCGAAGATCCAGGCCAATGCTGCGTAGCAGTCGTTCAGCGGCGTGGGAAACGGGTGTTCGGGCGCAAGTCGATAATCGACGGCGACGATCAGGACGTTCAGCTCGTTGGCCAGATCGACGAGATAATCGTCAGCCATCTCGGGTCGGCCGAGCACGAAACCGCCGCCGTGGATGTACAGCAGTGTGGCAAGTTTCTGTGAGGGATTGAGGCTGTGTGCCGGGCGATAGACGCACAGCCTGATGTGATCCTTCTGTGTCCAGTACGGCGTGTGCCTCGCTCCGTCAGGCTGTTTCCAGGCGGCTTCAACGCGATGCCTGATGACGGGAAGATTATCGAGCGTCCAGACGCTCGAAGGCTCATCCAGAAAAACAGCGTAGGCCGGGTCGAGCAGGTGGTTGGCATCCATCGTCCAGTCTCGTCAAAAAGCGCAGCAAACACCGATGGCAGGCGGCTTGCCAGCCGACTACCGGGAACCGGCAGCAAGGCCTGCGCATGCGGTGTGCCAGATGCAACCAAGGGCCGCTGCGCAGCCCATCGCTGCTGGCGTAACTCCCAGATCTGCCACGCTCTGCGGGCAGAAGCAGATATCAGCGCTTCCTCAGTATCCGACCGCTACAACCACGCCTTGATCTGTGCACAGACCGCTGGTGTGGAAATGCCATAGCGATCATGCAGCGTCGGCAGGGCGCCGGCATCGAGAAACGCATCCGGCAGCGCGATCTGTCTGAAGGTTGGCGTGACGCCATTGCGCAGCAGCACCGTCGCAACCGCTTCACCCAGCCCGCCGATGATCGAATGGTTTTCTGCCGTCACCACCAGCCGCCCCGGTTTTCTGGCTTCGGCCAGAATGGTCTGTTCATCCAGCGGCTTGATGGTCGGTACGTGCAGCACCGCCACGTCGACGCCATCGGCCTGCAGTTCCTTTGCAGCTTCAAGCGAGCGCATGGTCATCAGGCCGGTGGAGATTATCAGCACGTCGTTGCCGGTACGCAGGGTCTTGGCCTTGCCGATCTCGAACTGATAGCCGTACTCGTCCAGCACCAATGGAACGTTGCCGCGCAGCAGGCGCATGTACACCGGCCCCTGATGCGCAGCGATGGCCGGTACGGCCTGTTCGATTTCCAGCGCATCGCACGGGTCGACGATCATCAGGTTGGGCATGGCGCGGAAGATCGCCAGGTCGTCCGTGGCCTGGTGGCTCGGGCCGTAGCCGGTGGTGAGACCGGGCAGGCCGCAGACGATCTTGACGTTGAGGTTCTCCTCGGCAATCGCCATGCAGATGAAGTCGTAGGCGCGGCGCGAGGCGAACACCGCGTAGGTGGTCGCGAACGGCACGCAGCCCTCACGGGCCATTCCGGCGGCGGCGCTCATCAGCAACTGTTCGGCCATGCCCATCTGGTAGAAACGCTCGGGGTGTGCCTTGGCGAAAATGTGCAGGTCGGTGTACTTGGACAGGTCTGCCGACAGCCCGACGATGTCCGAGCGCTGATCTGCCAGTGCCGCCAGCGCATGGCCAAACGGTGCCGAACGGGTGGCCTGACCTTCGGAAGCAATCGAAGCGATCATGGCCGACGTGGTGAGCTTCTTTTTCACGGCAGGTGCCGCCGCAGGGTTCTGGTTGACAGTGCTCATACGGTTTGCCCCTCGTCGAGGTTGTTCAGTGCAAGGTCCCACTCGTGCTCGTCGACACGGATGAAGTGAGTCTTCTCGCGGGTTTCCAGAAAGAGCACGCCTTTGCCCATTTTCGTGTCGCAGATGATCACCCGAGGCTGTGCGCCCGGATGCTGGCGGGCGGCATCGAACGCGGCGACCAGCGCGTGCAGGTCGTTGCCATCGACGCGTTGCGTGAACCAGCCGAAGGCCTGCCAGCGATCCACGATGGGCTCGAAAGCGAGCACTTCGCTGGAATGACCATCTGCCTGCTGGTTGTTCACGTCGATGATTGCGATCAGGTTGTCGAGCTTCCAGTGGGATGCCGACATCGCCGCTTCCCAGGTCGAGCCCTCGTTCAGTTCGCCATCCGACAGCAGGTTGTAAACGAAGGACGCCGAATTTTTGCGCTTCAGACCCAGACAAGCGCCGACCGCGATGCCCAGGCCGTGACCCAGCGAGCCGCCGGTGATTTCCATGCCCGGCGTATAGGCGGCCATCCCCGACATGGGCAGGCGGCTGTCGTCCGAGCCGTAGGTTTCGAGCTCGTCCAGCGGGATGACTTCAGCCTCGATCAAGGCCGCATACAGCGCGATGGCGTAGTGACCGATCGACAGGTAAAAGCGATCACGCTGCTCCCATTCCGGGTCTTCAGGCTTGTAACTCATGGCATGGAAGTAGGACACCGCCAGCAGGTCGGCCGCGCCCAGCGCCTGGCCGACATAGCCTTGGCCCTGAACCTGACCCATGCGCAAGGCATGGCGACGAATGTTGTGGGCACGCTGTGCCAGCGAGGTGGATGAGGCAGATAACGTTTGGGTTGTCATGGTGATGACTCCGTAAACTCAACGATTGACCGAAGCGGCAGGGATACGCAGGACCAGAAACGCACCGATGAACAGCACGCCGGTGATCAGGTACATGCCGATGGCGCTGGAGCCGGTGGTGGTCGTGATCCAGCCGATCAGGTAAGGCGAGCAGAAGCCCGCGAGGTTGGCGAAGCTGTTGATGCCCGCAATACCCGCCGCCGCAGACACGCCGCCCAGCAGGGTGGTAGGCAGCATCCAGAACAGGGATGACGCCGAGAGAACGCCCGCTGCGGCCAGGCACAGGCTCAGTACCGAGATCAGCAGGCTGTTGCCGAACACCGCTGCCAGGCTCAGGCCCAGCGCACCGGCGATCATCGGAAGAACCAGATGCCAGCGGCGCTCGCGGTGCTTGTCGCCGCTGCGGCCCATCAGCAGCATGGCGACGATGGCGCACAGGTAAGGCACGCTGGTCATCAGCCCGATGTGCAGCGGATCGGCCAGTCCGGCGTTGCGGATCAGTGTCGGCAGCCAGAAGGTGATTGCGTACTGACCCATGACCACGCAGAAGTAGATGCAGGCCAGCAGCCACAAACGACGGTCACGGATGAACTCACCCACCGAGGCATGCACGACCTTCTGGCTGTTGTCTTCGGCCAGCTCCTTTTTGATCAGCTCTTTTTCGTCATCGGTGAGCCAGGTCGCCTGATGCACACCGTCCTTCAGGTAAGCCAATACCATCAGGCCGACAATCACCGTGGGAATGGCCTCGATGACGAACATCCACTGCCAGCCTGCCCAGCCATGAAAGCCTGCGAAGGTGCCCATGATGTAGCCCGACAGCGGCCCGCCGATCATCCCGGACAACGGAATAGCGATGAACCACAGCACGGTCATGCGTGCACGGCGATAGGAGGGGAACCAGTAAGTGAGGTAGAGCAGCAGGCCCGGCGCCAGACCGGCTTCGGCCACCCCGAGCAGAAAGCGCAGGGCATAGAACTGCCATTCGGTTTCGACGAAGGCGAACAGGGCGGAAATGATGCCCCAGGAAATCATGATGCGCGCAATCCAGCGGCGTGCGCCGACGCGATGCAGGATCAGGTTGCTGGGTACTTCGCAGAGAAAATAGCCGATGAAGAACATGCCGGCGCCGAGGCCGTAGACGGCTTCGCTGAAGGCCAGGTCATTCATCATGGTCAGCTTGGCGAAACCGACATTGACCCGGTCCAGGTAGGCGCACAGGTAGCACAGCATCAGGAACGGCATCAGCCGCCAGGCGGTCTTGCGGTAGGCGTTGGCACGGGCGGTCGAAGCCGCATCGAGGGGCATGGTGGTTATCATGATGGTCTGATCTCTTGTTTTTATAGACCGCCAGGCAAACCGGCCCGGCGTGTCATCGATCCAGAGCAAATACGGGCCGTCACACTGGCTGATCGGCCCGCCGATGGGCTATCAGTGAATCAGCATGCCGCCGTTCACATCCAGCGTAATGCCGGTGAGGTAGGAAGACAGGTCACTGGCCAGAAACAGCGCGGCATTGGCCACGTCCTGAGCGGCACCCAGGCGACCCAGCGGAATGCCTTCGATGATCGCGTGGCGTCGCTCGTCCTGCATCAACCCGCCGGTGATATCGGTGTGAATCAGGCCCGGCGCGATGGAGTTGATGCGAATCTGGTCCGGTCCGAACTCCCGTGCCATGGCCTTGCCCAGGCCGAGCACGCCGGCTTTCGCCGCGCTGTAATGCGGGCCGCCGAAGATGCCGCCACCACGCTGCGCCGAGACCGACGACATGCACACGATGCTGCCCGAGCCTTGCGCACGCATGGTCGGAATGACCGCCTGCGACATCAGCAGCGTGCCGCGCAGACTGACGTCCAGCACCTTGTCGTAATCGCCGGGACGGATGTCCAGTGTCTTGATCGGTTGGGTGATGCCGGCATTGTTGACCAGCACGTCGATGCGGCCGAAGTGCTCAATGATCGTTGCAACGGCCTGTTTGACCTGGGATTCATCGGCCACGTTGGCGGCCAGGCCCAGATGGCCTTCGCCCAGCGCGGCGGCAGCGTCGCGTGCTGCGGATTCATCGAGGTCAAGGATCACGACGCGTGCGCCGTGTTGCGCGAACGTGACAGCCGTGGCGCGGCCGATTCCACGTTCGGAGGCAGCACCGGTGATGATTGCAATTTTGCCTTGAAGCAGCATGAGGGGAGTCCTCTGATTGTTTTTATGGGTTCGATTCGAGTGATCGATGGGCTCAGAGTGTTCCCGGTGCTGCCCGCGAGCAATAACGCAACCATCACTGGTCGATGAAAAAAATTCACCTCTCGTCATTTCCGCTGAGCAGTGCTTGAATGCCAGAAACTCAATCTTCCTGAAGCTTCGGAGCTGCCGTGCGTGCCGATGACGATCCACACTCGAACCTGCCACCCCTGAAAGCCATTCAGGCCTTCGAGCAGACGGCACGCTTCGGCAACCTGGCCCGCGCTGCCGAAGTGCTGGACCTGACACCGTCGGCGGTCAGTCATCAACTGGCCAAACTGGAAGCGATGATCGGTCGGCAACTGTTCGTGCGCGCGGCACGCGGCGTCACCCTGACGCCGGTGGGTGAGCAGTACCTGAAAGAGGTTTCCGGATTGCTGCACAGCCTGGCCGTGGCAACCGAGCGCGCCGCCAGCGACGTCAGCCTCGATTGCCTGCGCCTGCATTCGTCACCCAGCTTCGGGCTGTTATGGCTGATGCCACGCCTGGAAGCCTTTCGAATCAGCCACCCGGATATCCAGATCAACCTGTCGTGTTCCTACGAATCGTTGCACTTCAGTCGTGACAAGATCGACGTCGACATCCGTCACGGCCGACCCAACTGGCCAAGCTATGAAGTACGCACCGTGCGCCACGAAACCTTTGCGGTACTGGCGTCGCCGAAGCTGCTGGAGCGATACCCGGTCAACAGCGCAGCGGACCTGCTGAACAGAGAGCTGATTCTGTCCGAAGCCACATTATTGAAGTGGCCGGAGCTGTTCGCCCAGCACGGCCTGGCGCGCCCGGAAAAACCCTACGCGCTGAGTTTTGACCGTTCCTACATGACGCTGGAGGCCGCGAGTCACGGCCTGGGCTTTGCGCTGGAAAGCACGCTGCTGGCGCAGAAATACCTGCAAAGCGGCGCGCTGCTGGAAGTCGTACCGCACCTGTTGAGTTCACCGGTGGCGGCGCATCATCTGGTGTTTCCCAAGGCCCACTCCAGCTTTCCGAGGGTCAGGCGCTTTCTGGAGTGGATGGAAAACGAATTGGGGCACGGGTTCGTGTTCTGAGCCGGGCGTCAGACCTTGTGCAAGGCGTCCTCGTGATGCATCGCCAGATGCCCGGTCTTGTCGCTCTTCACTTCATATTGCGGACTGTCTTTCGACGCGGGCCGATGCTTGCCCATGAACTCCACGTCCTTGACGTGCACCTTGGTCACCTTGCCCCGTATCTCGCCAACCTCCGAATTCCAGCGCACGGCATCGCCAACCTTGAATGAAGTGGTCATGTGTTCTCCTCGAGCGCGTTTCCGATTTGCTGTTTAGAGCCAGGCCCTTGGGGAGCGTTCACAGGATTATGGGAGCCACCACCCCGCGATCGGCTCACGCCGTCGCCTGACGAACCGAGGGCGCAATCGGCCCGATCATCGCTTTCAGGTGTGCCAGTAACGGGCCCTGTTCCGGCTCGTTGTACATCGAGCACAGGTTCTTTTCGATGTTCTGGCACAGGTCTTCCATGCGGATCCGGTGCTGGCTGTTGCCGAACGGCGCCTGCAAGTCGGTGCCGATCCGCTCCATGGCCAGCAACAGGCAGCCCACCACCGTCGAAATGAGCGGCGTGAACCAACCCAGGGTCGTCACCATGCTCAGCGGCATGATCACGCAGAACAACGCACTGAACAGTCGGGGAAAGTAAACGTAAGGGTAGGGAAGTGGCGTATTGGCAATCCGCTCCATGCCGCCCTGGCAATTGGACAGATCCACCAGCGTCGTTTCCAGCCGTGAAAACCGGATGCTGTCCAGCCGGCCTTGCGCGAATTCGTCGGCGATGATCGACGCCGAGCCGCTCAGAATGTCGTTGGGGAAGTTGTTGCTGTCACGCGCCCGTTCTATTTCGAACGGGGGCAGCAGGCCGTCGAGCCGGGCTTCGCTGACGTCACCCTTCAAGTGCGCACGCAGCGCTCGCAGATACGCCACGTGACGACGAAACAGCTCACCCTTCACCGGGTTTTCCCGAGCACGGCCTTCGCCATCGATCAGGGTCAGAACCTGTCGGCCATAACTGCGCGAACTGTTGACCATCGCCCCCCACAAGGTGCGCGCTTCCCACCAGCGGTTATAGGCACTGGTGTTACGAAAACTGATCAGCACAATCAACGCCGAGCACAGCAGTGTCAACGGCATGAGCGGGAAATCGATGCCAATGCCGTCCATCAGCATGAAATCCATCGTCACGCCCACGTCCCAAAGCAACAGCCATAACAGCGACCAACCTACATAGGTCAGCGTCCTTCTGAAGCACTTCCATTTCTTTTCAAAGAGACCGGTCATGGCGAAACTCCTGCCCGAGGTGGGTGAATGGCTCGCCACATAGTTGTAACAAGCCGTGACACAAACCTACGGCACGACGCTTAACGCTCGCTTAATTCATGACTGGTCGGTCATTCGGGTATGGCGTCTGAATGCATTGTTCCAAAGACTTCTTTTCGAACGAGGCGCAGTTTCGGCCACCACATTCGGCATATCCCGCAACCGGATCCATGACTCGTCTCGCCAGTGCAGGACACTCAGGGACGTCCCTGGCCATCTCAACTGACTGACTTTCGGATTATCCAGCGTCACGTTGTGCTGATCCCGGAGTACTGTCAGCACTTCATGGGTCAGCCATTGCCGCAGCGCCCGGTTTTCCGGCACGTAGTGATGAACCAGCAGCGCGAACACGCCGGATTCACTGACCATCAACTGCCTGCACCACTCGCCATTGGCCTGCAGCCAGACCACCCGGCGTTGGTCTGCATCCAGCTTGAGCGTGGCGCGCTCATCCAGCGCCTTGCCCATCAGGCGGGCAAGATCGGCCAGACAGAACCAGGCCTGCGCTTCAGAAACAGCAGCCCGAAGCATGCGATGGTGACGAAAGAAAAGGATGGCTTCGAAATGGGCGGTGCAGGGCTCGGAAGGGGTAATGTTCAACATGGGTACGGCTCCTGAATAGAGAACTGCCACCGGACGTCGCTAAACGAAAAGGTGGCAGCTGTGCGAAGGTTAGCGAACCGGTATCCAGGAAACCGGCAGGCCCGAAGGCCTCCGACGCACAGCCGCCATAACACTTGCTTCAAGTTTTGGCTTGATGCAGGGGAGAGCGATAATACGCCTGGATAGAACGGATCGCTAAATCCGGTTGCTGATGGGGCAGCGAACGGCGGGAAGATTGGACTTTCTGGCTAACCGAAAATAGAGGCTGATTCGCTGAGTGTCGTAGGAAAGGGCCGTGCCTTCTTCAAACGGTTTTCCAGGCGAGGAATCTGGGCAAGATCACAGGCAAGGTACCTTGTCCGTCTGCGCCAGCGCCTTCCCCTTGTTGTCGATCAGCGTTACTTTGACTTCCGTCCCCGACCTGCTTTCAACCAATGTATAAAGCTCATCGGCAGCAAATTCGCTGTACTCAAGCGTCGCTACGCAACGTCGCTGACTCTTCTGATAACCCCTCGCGACAATACCCAATTCCATCGAGTGCTTGCCGGGTGACACTTCGAAGTGATTCAAGCTTTCGGCAGGTGTCGTATCAAGGCGCCTGGCGATCATCTCATCACCCACCTGAGTTTCAATATGAACGATGGCATTGCCTTTGTCAGGCACAGGCATTCCGGTCGCACATCCAGCCAGGCCTGATACGGCTACAACGAACGCTGCAAGTTTCAAGAACTTCATGGGAAAACCTTTATATGAGTGTGGGGTATAGCAATAAGTAACTTTTCAAGGGCGCGTGCGTTCCTGACAGGCGTGTCAAAGCCTGGTCGATCCGCTTGGGTTATCGGGTATAACTGGGTCAGGCTGGAATATCGATATTGGCCGCAAAGCGAGCGAAGGCAATACTGGCTTCGGCGCCGATGAGTTCATCAATGAATCCAGTCATTGCAGCCGTACAGAAATGATCAGTCATCTGCTCTTCATTTGACCAGTAACCGCTGACGATCCAGCGCGCCGTGCCTTTTGTGCTCCTGTTCAGCGCGTAGCTCAAACAGCCCGGCGCGTTTTTCAATTGCTCGATGTGCTTGAGCAACAATGCCTCGACATCATGCCTCGGACTTTCCAGGAAACTGATCTCCAGAGTATTGATTGAGGTGATTGTCATGCGCTTGAACCTTTGCTGCCTGTCGAATGCTTGATCCTGTACCTGGTGACTACGCATTGGACCGTTGCCAGGTATGCGAACAGGCTACTGGCTTTTCCACGTAAAGGTTACCCACTCAAAAGCTCATGCAGACTTGAGTTTTGCTCAGCAATGGTCAGGTGCGCAGTGTCAGGTCTTCATCCCGAAACCATTCATGCCGATCACCCGTGCGGACTGGCTTTTTCTATGGCGCGCAAGCCGCACGCTGATAAATGTATCTATTTGCTCTACAGGCAATAAAAACTCATCGCCTGTCGCGCAAGCAATTTGCCGGAATGCCGGTCAAATCAATCGCGATGCCCCGGAACACAAACAACCGGTTTTCAGGGGCTAGCGATGTGAGTAAAAGCAGATAACAAGTTGCAGCGCGACGATCACAAGACCGACGCGTCGTTTGGCGGTAATGACAAGGATCTGGACAACGATCACAGCACCGACGCTGCGTTTGGTGGTAGCGACACCGATCAGGACAATGACCACAGCACGGACAAATACAATGTCGGAGCGCCGCCACACGCGAAAAAATAGCGCTCTGGATCTATTCGGCGTTTGAAAGGGTTTGGTTGGGCTGTGCCTTAAGCGATCAGCTCTTTGAGGGTGTAATGCGCTTGCCAGTCATCGGGGCAAGCGCATTTTTCAGGGTGACTGTATGGTCTGATCGTTATGCGGAAGGATTCTGAATTTTCCTGGCGATCAAGGTAACGCCTTCGGTGAAGCTGAAACCATACCCATAGCCATATCCCCAGCCTCCGCCTGCAGCGCCTATTTGTTCGGGGAATGTTACGTCCTTGTGCTTGAATTCGTAGTTATAGGCACCCGACAGGATCGGCAGGATGGTCTGAATTTCATAACCGTCAGCATTGAGCAAGGCAACCGCGTCTTCGATGTCTTTCGAAAGCCGCTCGCCATCAACCTCGCAATCCGACCAACCGGTTTGCTGCCATTGTTTCTCTTTTCGGGTCTCTTCTTTCGTACCGAACAGCCCCCACGTCATCTCACCCGTGGGCACTTTGACGGTGACTTCCTCACCGATAGGGCGGAAGTGGGCTTTTACATAAACGATCTTGTTCACTGGGCTGTCCTGAGGTCCATTCTGCGGCGATTATACCGATGGGCAATGTCATGAATAGAACGGACGATTGGGCAGAGCAACAGGTCAGCGCGTCATGTCAGTATTCGGAAGGCTGGCATGGGCCTTTAGCGGAAGCTGATCCCGCGGATACACTTCCAGCGCCAATCGTTGAATAGTGGCCAGACTCAGTACCTTGGTGCCGTTCCATCCATTTTCCGGCAGCAAACTACGCACGGGCGCTTCGGGTCCGTTGTAAGCAACCATGGCGGTATTGGACTCAAAGTCGATTCTGAAAAACAGCAGGTAATCGGCAAAGCCTTTGCCCGGCGTGAAGGCCGGGCCTGATCTTGCGTTGCCGGTCGCTTTCACTTGCACGGTTTTCCCGGATCGAGTGAGCGCGTCGACTCCACCTGTGCGTTTCTGGGGAATGAGTAGATCGAAATGCTCCAAGGCCAATGCTTCTGCGATATCGCCTACAAGACGTCCATCCAGCGTGAACTTCAAGCCTGTGCTGACATAGTGAGCAGCCAGTGCCTGCTGCGCTTTCCAAAGATCCACAATGACTTCGGGCAGTTGAAATTCGATTTGCCTGGCATCCATGTCTTGCCCTTCCCTTTAACAAGCTGTCGAAAATTCCCGGTCGGGCACTGCAAGCATCATCGGGAATTGCCTGGCAGTTTTACAGAGGCGGACAAGCCTGTGATTGCGCCATGGCCACTTTCCACCAGACGAAAAAAAAGACCTTGAATTTCAAGGTCTTTTTCAATTTTGGTGCCCCGAGGGAGAATCGAACTCCCACTTCTTTCGAAAACGGATTTTGAATCCGCCGCGTCTACCAATTCCGCCATCAGGGCTCAATGGCGGCGAAGTATAGGGATCGGTTTTCCGTTGGTCAACAGGGATTTGCGCTGGTTTTTTACTAATTCCGCCAAACCGGATAAACTTCCCGGCCCTGCTAAACGAACCCCATCATGCGCGTCGCTGACTTTACCTTCGATCTCCCGGATTCCCTGATTGCTCGTCACCCGCTGGCCGAGCGTCGCAGTAGTCGTCTGTTGACCCTGGACGGGGTGAGCGGCGCGCTGGCACATCGTCAATTCACTGATTTGCTTGAGCATTTACGCCCGGGCGATTTGATGGTGTTCAACAATACCCGCGTCATTCCTGCGCGTCTGTTTGGTCAGAAAGCCTCCGGCGGCAAGCTGGAGGTTCTGGTCGAGCGCGTGCTGGACAGTCATCGCGTGCTGGCGCATGTGCGCTCCAGCAAGTCGCCCAAGCCGGGCTCGTCGATCCTTATCGACGGCGGCGGGGAGGCCGAGATGGTGGCGCGGCACGATGCGCTGTTCGAGCTGCGTTTCGCCGAGGAAGTGCTGCCATTGCTCGACCGTGTCGGGCACATGCCGTTGCCTCCTTATATAGACCGCCCGGACGAAGGCGCGGACCGCGAGCGCTATCAGACTGTTTACGCTCAGCGCGCCGGTGCGGTGGCGGCGCCGACGGCGGGGCTGCATTTCGATCAGCCGTTGATGGAGGCGATTGCCGCCAAGGGCGTCGAGACGACGTTCGTCACGCTGCACGTCGGGGCGGGTACGTTTCAGCCGGTGCGCGTCGAGCAGATCGAAGATCACCACATGCACACCGAATGGCTTGAAGTCGGTCAGGACGTGGTCGATGCCGTGGCCGCGTGCCGTGCGCGTGGCGGACGGGTGATCGCGGTCGGGACCACCAGCGTGCGTTCGCTGGAGAGTGCGGCGCGTGACGGGGTGCTGAAGCCGTTCAGCGGCGACACCGATATCTTCATCTATCCAGGCCGACCGTTTCATGTGGTCGATGCCCTCGTGACCAATTTCCATTTGCCCGAATCCACGCTGCTGATGCTGGTTTCGGCGTTCGCCGGTTATCCCGAGACCATGGCGGCCTACGCGGCTGCCATCGAGCACGGGTACCGCTTTTTCAGTTACGGTGATGCGATGTTCATCACCCGCAATCCCGCGCCGACGGCCCCACAGGAATCGGTACCAGAGGATCACGCATGAGTCGCACCTGTCGTATGTCTTTCGAATTGTTGGCCACCGACGGCAAGGCCCGTCGCGGTCGCCTGACCTTTCCCCGTGGTGTGGTCGAGACCCCGGCGTTCATGCCGGTGGGCACCTACGGTACGGTCAAGGGCATGCTGCCACGGGACATCGAAGCCACGGGCGCGCAGATCATTCTGGGCAACACCTTTCACCTGTGGCTGCGTCCGGGCACTGAGGTCATCAAGGGCCACGGCGATCTGCACGATTTCATGCAGTGGCAAGGTCCGATCCTGACCGACTCCGGCGGTTTTCAGGTGTTCAGCCTCGGTGCCATGCGCAAGATCAAGGAGGAGGGCGTGACCTTCGCCTCGCCGGTCGATGGCGCCAAGGTGTTCATGGGGCCGGAAGAGTCCATGCAGGTTCAGCGTGATCTGGGTTCGGACATCGTGATGATTTTCGACGAATGCACGCCGTACCCCGCCGATGAAGACGTGGCGCGCATCTCCATGGAGCTGTCGCTGCGCTGGGCCAAGCGTTCCAAGATCGCTCACGGCGAGAATACCGCTGCGCTGTTCGGCATCGTTCAGGGGGGCATGCATGAAAGCCTGCGCATGCGCTCGCTGGAAGGTCTTGACCAGATCGGTTTCGACGGCCTGGCCATCGGCGGTCTGTCGGTGGGCGAGCCCAAGCACGAAATGATCAAGGTGCTGGATTACCTGCCCGGCCAGATGCCGGCAGACAAACCCCGTTACCTGATGGGAGTAGGCAAGCCGGAAGATCTGGTCGAAGGTGTCCGCCGCGGAGTGGATATGTTCGACTGCGTGATGCCGACCCGCAATGCCCGCAATGGTCATTTGTTCATTGACACCGGTGTGCTGAAAATTCGTAACGCGTTTCACCGGCATGACAATTCGCCGCTGGATCCGACCTGCGACTGCTACACCTGCAAGAACTTCTCGCGCGCTTATCTGCATCACTTGGACAAGTGCAACGAAATGCTGGGGAGCATGCTCAATACGATCCACAATTTGCGGCACTACCAGCTGCTTATGGCTGGTTTGCGCGAGGCTATTCAACAGGGTACATTGGCCGCCTTTGTCGATGCCTTCTATGCCAAACGCGGAATTCCCACGCCGCCTCTGGGTTGAAACAGAACGAGTTTTTCCTGCTTTTCTATACTAATTATGTAACTTGGAGCGACACATGAGCTTTTTCATCTCTCCCGCTTTCGCGGATGCTGCTGCACCGGCTGCCGGTCCTGCGGGCAGCGGTTTCGAGTGGATTTTCCTGGTTGGCTTTCTGGTCATCTTCTATCTGATGATCTGGCGTCCACAGGCCAAGCGCGCCAAAGAGCAGAAGAACCTGCTGGGCAACCTGCAGAAAGGCGACGAAGTCGTGACCAGCGGCGGCATCGCCGGCAAGATCAACAAAGTGACCGACGATTTCGTCGTGATCGAAGTGTCTGACACCGTTGAGTTGAAAATCCAGAAGGGCGCAATCGCAGCCACTCTGCCAAAAGGCACCCTGAAAGCGATCTGAGTACCAACTTTTACCCATCGACGGGGCGCGCAAGGCGCCCCGCGTTTTAAGCGGGCGGCGTGATGCTGAACAAATACCCTCTGTGGAAATACGTACTGATCCTGGCGGTGCTGGTGGTCGGTTTTATTTATTCCGCACCCAATCTCTACCCTGACGATTCGGCCATTCAGATCAGTGGCGCAAGTACTGCGTTGCAGGTCACTCAGGCAGATGTGGATCGTGCAGCCAAGGCGCTGACTGATGCCGGTATCTCGGTCAAGGCTTCTTCTCTGGCTGAGAATGGCAAAGGCGGTTTGTTGCGTCTGAGCAAGCAGGAAGACCAGTTGCCGGCCAAGGATGTCGTGCGCAAGGCGCTGGGTGATGACTATGTCGTCGCGCTGAACCTGGCTCGCACCACGCCGAACTGGCTGCGCAATGTTGGCGCAACTCCGATGAAACTCGGTCTCGACCTGTCCGGTGGTGTGCACTTCCTGCTGGAAGTCGACATGGACAAGGCAATCGATGCCCGTCTGAAAGTCTATGAAGGCGAAGTCAAGGCGCTGCTGCGCAAGGAAAAGGTGCGTTATCGCAGTCTGCCGCAGCTGGGTAATGTGATTCAGCTGGGCTTTACCGACGACGCAGAGCGCGAGCAGGCTCGTGCGCTGGTACGCAAAACCTTTACCGATTTCGAAATCACGCCTGCCGAACTGAACGGGATTCCCGTACTGCGCATGGCGCTGACGCCGGCCAAGCTGGCCGAGATTCGTGAATACTCCATCAAGCAGAACCTGACCACCGTACGTAACCGGGTCAACGAGCTGGGTGTTGCCGAGCCGCTGGTTCAGCGTCAGGGCGCCAACCGTATCGTGGTCGAACTGCCGGGCGTGCAGGACACGGCTGAAGCCAAGCGTATTCTGGGCAAGACCGCCAACCTCGAATTCCGTCTGGGCGCAGGTCCCGAGGATTCGAAAGGCACCACCGAAATGTTCGAATTCCGCGAAGGCGGACGTCCGGCAGCAGCGGTGGAGCGTGGCCTGATCATCACCGGTGACCAGGTAACCGACGCCAAGGCGAGCTTCGACGAGCATGGTCGTCCACAGGTGAACATCAACCTTGATGGTCACGGTGGCGAGCTGATGAGTCGTGCAACCCGCAGCAATGTGGGTCGCAGCATGGCGGTGATCTTCATCGAGCAGCGTCCGACCACCACCTACACCAAACAGATGGTCAACGGCGTCGAGAAAGACGTGCCGGTCCAGACGTTCAAGGAAGACAAGAAGATCATCAGCCTGGCGACCATCCAGTCGCCACTGGGCAGCCAGTTCCGTATTACGGGCCTGAACGGTCAGGGCGAATCGTCCGAGCTGGCGCTGCTGTTGCGTGCCGGTGGTCTGGCCGCTCCGATGTACTTCGCTGAAGAGCGCACCATCGGTCCGAGCCTGGGTGCCGACAACATCACCAAGGGTGTCGACGCTTCCCTGTGGGGCATGCTGTTCGTGTCGCTGTTCATCATAGCCATCTACCGTTTCTTCGGCCTGATCGCTACCGTGGCGCTGGCCTTCAACATGGTCATGCTGCTGGCACTGATGTCGCTGCTGGGTGCAACGCTGACCCTGCCGGGTATCGCCGGTATCGTGTTGACCATGGGTATGGCGGTGGACGCCAACGTGCTGATCTTCTCGCGGATACGTGAAGAGATCGCCAACGGCATGACGGTTCAGCGCGCAATCAGCGAAGGTTTCGATCGTGCCTACACGGCGATCCTCGACGCCAACCTGACGACGCTGCTGGTCGGCGGCATTCTCTTCGCAATGGGCACAGGCCCGGTGAAAGGGTTTGCGGTGACCATGTCGCTCGGGATCTTTACCTCGATGTTCACAGCCATCATGGTGACCCGCGCAATGGTCAACCTGATCTATGGCGGTCGTGACTTCAAGAAGTTGTGGATTTAAGGGGCTGCCATGAAACGTACCATCAACTTCATGGGCGTTCGCAACGTTGCGTTCGCCATTACCATGCTCCTTACCGCACTGGCGTTGTTCAGCTGGTTCCATAAAGGGCTTAACTTTGGTCTGGACTTTACCGGCGGTACGCTCATCGAGCTGACCTACGAGCGTCCGGCCGACTTGGGCAAGGTCCGTCAGGAACTGGTCGAGGCCGGTTATCACGAGGCGGTCGTGCAGAGCTTCGGTGCAACCACCGACCTGCTGGTGCGCATGCCGGGTGAAGACCCTCAGTTGGGCACTCAGGTGGCGGAAGCGCTGCGCAAGTCGGGTGCTGACAACCCTGCGGTGGTCAAGCGCGTCGAGTTCGTCGGTCCTCAGGTCGGTGAAGAGCTGCGTGACCAAGGCGGTATCGGCATGCTGCTGGCGCTTGGCGGTGTACTGATCTATCTGGCGTTCCGCTTCCAGTGGAAGTTCGCGGTCGGTGCAATCATCTCGCTGATCCACGACGTGGTGGTGACGATGGGCATCCTGTCGTTCTTCCAGATCACCTTCGACCTGACGGTGCTGGCGGCGGTGCTGGCGATCATCGGTTACTCGCTGAACGACACCATTGTGGTATTTGACCGGGTTCGTGAGAACTTCCGTCTGCTGCGCAAGGCGTCGTTGATCGAGAACATCAACATCTCCACTACCCAGACGCTGCTGCGCACCATGGCGACGTCGATCTCCACGCTGCTCGCGATCGTCGCGCTGTGGGCGTTTGGTGGCGACAGCCTGGAAGGCTTCTCCATCGCGTTGTTCATCGGTGTACTGGCGGGTACCTACTCGTCGATCTACATCGCTAACGTGGTGCTGATCTGGCTGAACCTGACCACCGAGGACCTCATTCCTCCGGTCGTGGTCGAGAAGGCGGATGATCTGCCCTGATAGCCAGTTGTCATAAAAAAGGCGCGAGTGATGAACTCGCGCCTTTTTTTATGCTCCAAGGCTAGGCATTGCGCAGTCATGCTGCGTTTCGATTGGGTCAGGAGGTTCACGTGAACAAGTCTATGCTTGTTGGTGTTGTATTAGGTGCTGCTGTCGTAACTGCTGGCGGTGCCGTTGCCACCTATAGCCTGGTCAAGGGTGGTCCTGAGTATGCGGACGTATTGGCTGTCGAGCCGATCAACCAGCAGATCAAAACCCCTCGCGAAGTTTGCAAGGACGTAACCGTTACCCGTCAGGCGCCTGTCAAGGACCAGCACCAGATCGTGGGTAGCGTCATCGGTGCAGTTGCTGGCGGTTTGCTGGGTAACCAGATCGGTGGCGGTAACGGCAAGAAGATCGCGACCGTTGCAGGTGCGGTCGGTGGTGGTTATGCCGGCAACAAGGTTCAGGAAGGCATGCAGGAGCGTGACACTTACACCACTACGCAGAACCGTTGCACGACAGTCAACGACGTGAGCGACAAGGTGGTGGGTTACAACGTCAAGTACAAGTTGAATGAGAAAGTGGGTCAGGTCCGCATGGAACGTGATCCAGGCAATCAGATTCCTGTCGACAAGAATGGTCAGCTGATTCTGGGTCAGGCCCAGTAAGTCAGCCGAGTTTCTGCAAGGCATAAAAAAACCGGCTTTCGCCGGTTTTTTTATGCCTGTCGCTTAGCGCTTGAGCGAAGGCGGCAGGTGCGGTGCGATTGCAGTCAGCACAGCCTTGAAGCATTTGGTGTTGCCAGCAACGATGTGGCCTTTTTCCAGGAAGTCATGACCCCCTGTGAAGTCGCTGACCAGACCGCCTGCTTCCTGAATCAGCAGAGCGCCTGCGGCGATGTCCCATTCGGACAGGCCCGACTCCCAGAAGGCGTCGAAACGACCGGCTGCGACGTAGGCAAGGTCCAGGCTGGCGGCGCCTGCGCGGCGGATGCCTGCGGTCTGGCCAACCAGGCTGCGGAACATGCCCAGGTAGTTTTCGAGATTGTCCATCTGGTTGTCGCGGAATGGGAAGCCGGTACCCAGCAGCGCGCCTTCAAGGCTTTTGCGCTGGCTGACGCGCAGACGACGACCGTTCAGGGCGGCGCCACGGCCACGGCTGGCGGTGAATTCTTCCTGGCGGACGGGATCGAGGACAACGGCGTGTTCGAGGCGACCGCGGTATTTACAGGCGATGCTGACCGCGAAGTGCGGGATGCCGCGTACGAAGTTGGTCGTGCCGTCCAGTGGGTCGATGATCCACAGGTAGTCGGTACCTTCGCCGCTGCCTTCGTGCATGCCGCTTTCTTCACCCAGGATGCCGTGGGTCGGGTAGGCTTTGCGCAGAGCGGTGATGATGCTCTGTTCGGCGGCACGGTCGATCTCTGAGACGTAGTCTTTGGCTTCTTTTTCGTCGACCTTGATGGTATCCAAGCGCTCGATGGAGCGGAAAATCAATTCGCTGGCGCTGCGGGCGGCGCGCAGCGCGATATTCAGCATGGGCTGCATGGACAATTCACCTAAGGTTGTTAAAGAGAGCCGGCCATTCTATTGGGTGCGTCGAATTATTTCCAGCCTTGCGTTGTAACGGTTGTCGGGTTTCAACCCATTTTCCACTGCGCTCCTGTGTGCTCGGAGGGTGCCCGGCTTGAACGGGTTAATAGCGTTAGTCGGGGCGTTTCTGTAAGATTTGCCCCCCTAATTCGCGTCAGTGAGCGTTCGCTTTGTTGCAGAACATTCGTGTTGTCCTGGTCGGCACTACCCATCCCGGAAATATCGGCGGGGCTGCTCGCGCCATGAAAAACATGGGGCTTTCGCGCCTGGTGCTGGTCGATCCGCGGATCTTCCCCTCTCCTGACGCCGATGCCCGGGCCTCCGGAGCCACCGACATTCTGGAAGGTGCGCAGGTTGTCGCCACGCTGGAAGAGGCCTTGGCAGGTTGCCGTCTTGTGCTCGGTACCAGCGCCCGTGATCGCAGTCTGCCGTGGCCGATGCTGGACCCTCGTGCGTCGGGCGTGAAGGTTGTCGAGCAGGCCGGACAGGGTGCCGAGGTCGCGCTGGTCTTTGGTCGCGAGCATGCAGGCCTGACCAACGAAGAGCTGCAGCGTTGTCACTTCCATGTGCATATCCCTTCCGACCCCGGCTTCAGTTCGCTGAACCTGGCTGCTGCCGTACAGGTGCTCAGCTATGAAGTGCGCATGTCCTGGCTGGCGGCGTCCGAGCAGCCCGCCCATGACGAATCCTCCAGAATGGCGCATAACGCCGAGCTGGCGACCATGGACGAAATGGAGGGCTTTTATGGTCATCTGGAAACCACGCTGGTGGCCATCGGTTTCCTTGATCCCGAAAAGCCCCGGCACCTGATGGCGCGCCTGCGCAGGCTTTTTGGTCGCAGCGAAGTGGAGCATTCCGAGCTCAGCATTCTGCGCGGGATCCTTACCGAAACCCAGAAAGCTGCGCGCGGTGAACCCTACAAGCGGAAGGATCAGTGATGTTCGAACGTCTGCGAGAAGATATTCAAAGTGTGTTCCATCGTGACCCGGCCGCGCGCAACGCGTTCGATGTGTTGACCTGCTATCCAGGAATGCATGCGATCTGGCTGCACCGTTTCGCGCACATCCTGTGGGGCAAGGGCTGGAAATGGCCGGCGCGGGTGGTCTCCAATTTCGGTCGCTGGATGACCGGGATCGAAATTCATCCCGGGGCGCGCATCGGTCGCCGCTTCTTCATTGATCATGGCATGGGCATCGTGATTGGTGAGACCGCCGAGATCGGCAATGACGTGACGCTGTATCAGGGTGTAACCCTGGGCGGCACCAGCTGGAATGCCGGCAAGCGTCATCCGACGCTGGAAGACGGCGTCGTGGTGGGGGCGGGTGCCAAGGTGCTGGGTCCGTTCACTGTCGGTGCCGGAGCCAAGATCGGTTCCAATGCGGTTGTGACCAAGGCTGTGCCGGCAGGCGCGACGGCGGTGGGTATTCCGGGGCGCATCATCGTCAAGTCCGACGATGAAACCGAAGCCAAGCGCAAGGCGATGGCCGAGAAGCTGGGCTTCGATGCCTACGGCGTCAGTGCCGATATGCCGGACCCGGTCGCGCGGGCCATTGGCCAGTTGCTAGACCATCTGCAGGCTGTGGACGGTCGCCTCGAAGATATGTGCGGTGCCCTAAGTCGGCTGGGCAGTGACTACTGCGCCAAAGATTTGCCGGAGCTGCGCGACGAAGTCTTCGATTGCGTCAAGGACAAGCGCGAAGAGACGCTGAAAGACAAGATCGGCTAGGCAGGGCAGGGGGTTGGGGCGTGTCATTGCGCCGCACCTTTGCTATGATGCAGCCCGCACTTTTTGCTAAACCCGACTGTTTTACTCGGTCTAATAGTTGACTCATTTACTCGGGAATAGCATACTCACGCTCATTCCGATCCTCTGCGGTACACGCCATGCGACTGACTACAAAAGGCCGATACGCTGTAACAGCCATGCTTGACCTGGCCTTGCACGCGCAGAACGGGCCAGTGTCTCTGGCCGATATCTCCGAGCGACAGGGTATTTCCCTGTCTTATCTCGAGCAGCTGTTTGCCAAGCTGCGCCGTGGCAATCTGGTTTCCAGTGTCCGTGGTCCTGGTGGCGGTTATCAGCTTTCTCGCGACATGAAAGGTATTCAGGTCGCGCAGGTCGTCGATGCGGTCAATGAGTCGGTCGATGCCACACGCTGTCAGGGATTGGGTGATTGCCACGCCGGCGACACCTGTCTTACCCACCACTTGTGGTGTGACCTGAGCCAGCAGATTCACGAATTTCTAAGCGGTATCAGCTTGGCGGATCTTGTCACTCGCCGTGAGGTACAAGAAGTCGCTCAGCGCCAGGACATGCGCCGTAGCCATTGCAATACGTCGCAACTGGGTAAGATCGAAACGTCCGCCGTTGAATGAACGCAGATGAATGAGCGGTGCGCCTGCCTGATAGGAGAGCTTCAATGAAATTGCCGATTTACCTCGATTACTCCGCGACGACCCCGGTCGATCCGCGCGTCGCGCAGAAAATGATCGAATGCCTGACAGTCGAAGGAAACTTCGGCAACCCGGCTTCGCGCTCCCACGTCTTTGGCTGGAAAGCCGAAGAAGCGGTCGAGAATGCCCGCCGTCAGGTCGCCGACCTGGTCAACGCTGATCCGCGTGAAATCGTCTGGACTTCCGGTGCCACCGAGTCCAACAACCTTGCGATCAAGGGCGTTGCGCACTTCTACGCCAGCAAGGGCAAGCACATCATCACCTCCAAGGTCGAGCACAAGGCTGTCCTGGACACCACGCGCCAACTGGAGCGTGAAGGTTTTGAAGTGACGTACATCGAACCGGGTGAAGACGGTCTGATCACGCCTGCCATGATCGAAGCTGCACTGCGTGACGACACCATCGTGGTCTCGATCATGCACGTGAACAACGAGATCGGCACCATCAACGACATCGCCGCGATCGGTGAGCTGACCCGTTCGCGTGGCGTGTTGTTCCACGTTGACGGCGCTCAGTCGACCGGCAAGGTTGAAATCGATCTGGCCAGCCTCAAGGTTGACCTCATGTCGTTCTCTGCCCACAAGACCTACGGTCCCAAAGGTATCGGTGCGCTGTACGTGAGCCGCAAGCCGCGTGTTCGTCTTGAAGCAGCCATGCACGGTGGTGGTCACGAGCGCGGCATGCGTTCCGGCACGCTCGCCACCCACCAGATCGTCGGCATGGGTGAGGCATTCCGTATCGCCAAAGAAGAAATGGCCGCTGAAAACGTGCGCATCAAGGCGTTGAGCGATCGTTTCTACAAGCAGGTCGAGAATCTGGAAGAGCTCTACGTCAACGGCAGCCTGACCGCCCGCGTACCGCACAACCTGAACCTGAGCTTCAACTACGTTGAAGGCGAGTCGCTGATCATGGCGCTCAAGGATCTGGCGGTATCGTCCGGCTCGGCCTGTACGTCTGCATCGCTCGAGCCTTCGTATGTATTGCGCGCTCTGGGCCGCAACGACGAACTGGCACACAGCTCGATCCGTTTTACCTTCGGCCGCTTCACCACCGAAGAAGAGATCGATTATGCCGCGCAGAAAGTCTGCGAGGCCGTTACCAAGCTGCGGACACTTTCGCCGCTGTGGGACATGTTCAAAGACGGCGTCGATATCTCCAAGATCGAGTGGGCGGCGCACTAATTTAAAGTCGCCTCCAACACAGGTCGTGGTCAGCATCTGCTGCACGACCTGAAGAGCGGCTCCCTGATGTGAGAGGAATAGAATCATGGCTTACAGCGAAAAGGTCATCGACCACTACGAGAATCCGCGCAACGTCGGCAAGATGAACGCGGAAGACCCTGATGTTGGCACCGGCATGGTCGGCGCTCCGGCATGCGGCGACGTGATGCGTCTGCAGATCAAGGTCAACGAGCAGGGCGTTATCGAAGACGCCAAGTTCAAAACCTACGGCTGCGGTTCGGCAATCGCTTCCAGTTCTCTGGCAACCGAGTGGATGAAAGGCAAGACTCTGGACGAAGCAGAGACCATCAAGAACACTCAGCTGGCTGAAGAGCTGGCTCTGCCGCCGGTAAAGATTCACTGCTCGGTACTCGCCGAAGACGCCATCAAGGCGGCCGTTCGCGATTACAAGCAGAAGAAAGGTCTGCTGTAAGCAGTCCTTTTTCAGAAACGCGTAAGGAGTTCCGATGGCTATCAGCATGACAGAAGCTGCCGCTAACCACGTACGACGCTCCCTCGAGGGGCGTGGCAAGGGTGATGGCGTTCGTCTGGGTGTTCGCACCACAGGCTGTTCAGGTCTTGCCTATGTGCTCGAGTTCGTCGATGAGGCGGCCAGCGAAGATACCGTCTTCGAAATGCACGGCGTGAAGGTGATTATCGACCCGAAAAGCCTGGTCTATCTCGATGGCACCGAGCTCGACTTCGTTCGGGAAGGGTTGAACGAAGGCTTCAAGTTCAACAACCCCAACTCGCGCGGTGAGTGCGGCTGCGGCGAAAGCTTCAACGTCTGAGGCTTTTATTGTGGGTACTCCCTGTCACTTCGCCCTGTTCGAGCTCAAGCCTGATTTCCAGCTTGACCTTGATCAGTTGGCGACGCGTTATCGCGAATTGGCGCGTGGCGTCCATCCAGACCGTTTTGCCGACGCTTCCGAGCGAGAGCAGCGCACGGCGCTGGAGCGTTCCGCCAGCCTCAACGAAGCCTATCAGACACTCAAGAGCCCGCCGAAAAGGGCACGCTACCTGTTGGCCATGAACGGCAACGAGGTGCCGCTCGAGGTCACCGTGCACGATCCGGACTTTCTTCTGCAGCAGATGCAGTGGCGCGAAGAACTCGAGGATCTGCAGGATGAAGCTGATCTCGCCGGGGTCGCGACGTTCAAACGTCGGCTCAAGGTGGCTCAGGATGAACTGAATCAGAGCTTTGCTGCCTGTTGGAGTGATGCTGCACAGCGCGAGCACGCCGAAAGGCTGATGCGGCGTATGCAGTTTCTCGACAAGCTTTCTCACGAAGTGCGCCAGTTAGAAGAGCGCCTCGACGATTAACCCCGTGCTGCCCTGGCCGCACGCCCAGTGATTATTCTGAAACGCATGGCCTTACTGCAGATAGCCGAACCCGGCCTCAGTCCTCAACCGCATCAGCGCCGTCTGGCTGTGGGGATCGACTTGGGCACCACCAACTCTCTGGTTGCTGCAGTGCGCAGCGGCCTGTCCGAGCCACTGGCCGACGCAGAAGGTCAGGTTATCCTGCCCTCTGCCGTTCGCTATCACGCTGATCGGGTCGAAGTGGGGCAGTCGGCGAAAGTCGCCGCTTCCCAGGATCCGTTCAACACCGTGCTGTCGGTGAAGCGTCTTATGGGGCGTGGACTGACCGACGTCAAGCAACTGGGTGAGCAACTGCCTTACCGCTTCGTCGATGGTGAGTCGCATATGCCGTTCATTGAGACTGTCCAGGGGCCGAAAAGCCCGGTGGAAGTCTCTGCCGACATTCTCAAGGTGCTGCGTCAGCGTGCTGAAGAGGCGCTGGGTGGTGAATTGGTCGGTGCGGTCATCACGGTTCCTGCCTATTTCGATGACGCTCAACGTCAGGCCACCAAGGATGCTGCCAGGCTGGCAGGTCTTAACGTGCTGCGCCTGCTCAACGAGCCGACTGCCGCTGCGGTCGCTTATGGTCTGGACCAGAAAGCCGAGGGCGTGGTCGCCATTTATGACCTGGGTGGCGGCACGTTCGATATCTCGATTCTGCGGCTGACGGGCGGCGTGTTCGAAGTGCTGGCGACTGGCGGCGACACTGCGCTGGGCGGCGATGATTTCGATCATGCGATTGCCAGTTGGATTGTTGCCGAAGCCGGCCTTTGCGCCGATCTCGCGCCTTCTGCCCAGCGCAGCCTGCTGCAGGCGGCGTGCGCGGCCAAGGAAGCGCTGACCGATGCCGCCGCCGTCGACGTGACCTACGGTGATTGGAAGGCAGTGCTGACTCGCGAAGCGCTGAACGCCATGATCGAGCCAATGGTTGCCCGCAGCCTGAAGGCGTGCCGCCGCGCCGTGCGCGACACCGGCATCGAGCTTGAAGAGGTCGAAGCGGTCGTCATGGTCGGTGGGTCGACTCGCGTGCCGCGTGTTCGGGAAGCGGTTGCCGAGCTGTTCGGTCGCCAGCCGTTGACGGAAATCGATCCGGATCAGGTGGTGGCCATCGGGGCTGCGATCCAGGCCGACACTCTGGCCGGCAACAAGCGTGACGGCGGAGAATTGCTGCTGCTCGATGTGATTCCGCTCTCGCTGGGGCTGGAAACCATGGGTGGGCTGATGGAGAAGGTCATTCCGCGCAACACCACGATTCCCGTGGCGCGCGGTCAGGACTTCACCACGTATAAAGATGGCCAGACGGCCATGATGATTCATGTGCTGCAAGGCGAGCGCGAGCTGATCAGCGATTGCCGCTCTCTGGCGCGCTTCGAGTTGCGTGGCATTCCGCCGATGGTGGCGGGTGCGGCCAAGATCCGTGTCACCTTTCAGGTGGACGCTGACGGCCTGCTGAGTGTTTCGGCGCGTGAACTGGGCTCGGGTATCGAGGCGAGCATTCAGGTCAAGCCTTCCTATGGTCTGACCGATGGCGAAATCACCCGCATGCTCAAGGATTCCTTTGCCTACGCCGGTGACGACAAGGTTGCCCGCGTATTGCGTGAGCATCAGGTCGATGCCGAGCGTCTGCTCGAAGCGGTGCAGGGCGCGCTGGATGCCGATGGCGAGCGTCTTCTCGATGAAGAAGAACGTCTGGTCATCAACCTGCAGATGGATGAACTGCGCGAATTGATGAACGGCACCGATGGACACGCGATCGAGCAGCAGACCAAGCGTCTGTCGCAAGTAACCGATGCATTTGCTGCCCGCCGCCTGGATTCCACGGTGAAAGCCGCCCTGGCTGGACGCAACCTGAATGAGATTGAGGAATAACTGATGCCGCAGGTGATTTTTCTGCCCCACGCCGAGCACTGCCCGGACGGGCTGGTTGTAGAAGTTGAACCCGGTATATCCATCCTCGAGCTTGCTCACGAGCATCACATCGAGATCGAAAGCGCCTGTGGCGGCGTGTGCGCCTGCACGACCTGTCACTGCGTCATTCGTCAGGGATTCAATTCGCTGAATGAAGCCGACGAGCTGGAAGAAGACATGCTCGACAAAGCCTGGGGCCTTGAGGCGCAATCGCGTCTATCCTGTCAGGCAATTGTCGGCACCGAGGACCTGACCGTCGAAATACCCAAATATTCGCTCAATCACGCTGCCGAAGCGCCGCATTGATTCAAGGAACGCTCATGAGTCTCAAATGGGTCGATGTGCAGGAAATTGCTATTCAGTTGTCCGAGGAATACCCGGATACCGATCCGTTTTCATTGAATTTCGTCAAATTGCGCGATCTGGTCATGGCGCTTCCCGACTTCGAGGATGAGCGAGATCGTGGCGGGGAGAAAGTCCTCGAAGCGATCCAGACCCTCTGGAAAGAAGAGGCGGATTGACGTTCAGTTACTTACGCAGTTAGGCAATACACCAGAACCCGCGTATAATTCGCGGGTTTAATTTTTCGCTTCAATCACTGTTTCTGGAGTTTCACCATGGCTGTTCAACGTACTTTCTCCATCATCAAGCCTGACGCCGTTGCAAAGAACGTAATCGGCGAGATCACCACTCGTTTCGAAAAAGCCGGTCTTCGCGTTGTTGCTTCCAAGCTGAAGCAACTGTCCAAGGCCGAAGCTGAAGGTTTCTACGCTGAGCACAGCGCTCGTGGTTTCTTCGGCGACCTGGTTGCTTTCATGATCTCCGGTCCGGTTGTCGTTCAGGTTCTGGAAGGCGAAAACGCTATCGCTCTGAACCGCGAGCTGATGGGCGCTACCAACCCTAAAGAAGCTGCTGCCGGCACCATCCGTGCCGACTTCGCTGATTCCATCGATGCCAACGCTGTTCACGGTTCCGATTCCGAAGCAGCCGCTGCTCGTGAAATCTCGTACTTCTTCGCAGCTACCGAGGTAACCGCTCGCTAAGTCTTGCGACTAACGAGTGAAGGGTGAATTCATGATTGCATCGACTGGTAAAACCAACCTGTTGGGTCTGACTCAGCTGGAAATGGAGAAATTCTTCGACTCTATCGGGGAGAAGCGCTTCCGTGCCGGTCAGGTCATGAAGTGGATTCACCACTTTGGTGTCGATGATTTCGACGCCATGACGAACGTCAGCAAGGCCTTGCGCGAAAAGCTCAAGGCCTGTGCCGAAGTTCGTGGTCCTGAAGTCGTCAGCGAGGACATTTCGAGCGATGGCACCCGTAAATGGGTGGTGCGCGTCGAGTCCGGCAGCTGCGTCGAAACCGTCTATATTCCGCAAGGCAAGCGCGGCACTCTGTGTGTGTCTTCCCAGGCGGGCTGTGCCCTGGATTGCAGTTTCTGCTCCACCGGCAAGCAAGGCTTCAACAGCAACCTCACCGCCGCCGAAGTCATCGGTCAGGTGTGGATTGCCAACAAATCCTTTGGCAGTGTCCCGGCGACCGTCGACCGTGCCATCACCAACGTGGTGATGATGGGCATGGGTGAGCCACTGCTGAACTTCGACAATGTCATAGCCGCCATGCATCTGATGATGGATGACCTGGGGTATGGCATTTCCAAGCGCCGGGTGACCCTGTCCACCTCAGGCGTGGTACCGATGATCGATGAGCTGTCCAAGCATATCGATGTATCGCTGGCCCTTTCGCTGCACGCGCCCAATGATGCGCTGCGCAACCAACTGGTGCCGATCAACAAGAAATACCCGCTGAAGATGCTGCTCGAATCCTGCCGTCGTTACATGTCGAACCTGGGCGAAAAGCGTGTGCTCACCATCGAGTACACCATGCTCAAGGACATCAATGACAAGGTCGAGCACGCTGTTGAAATGATCGAGTTGCTCAAGGACACGCCTTGCAAGATCAATCTGATTCCTTTCAACCCGTTCCCGCACTCCGGTTACGAGCGTCCGAGCAATAACGCAATCCGTCGTTTCCAGGACCTGTTGCATCAGGCTGGCTATAACGTCACTGTGCGTACCACGCGTGGTGAAGATATCGATGCTGCCTGTGGCCAGTTGGTCGGCCAGGTGATGGACCGCACGCGTCGTAGCGAACGCTACATCGCAGTGCGTGAGTTGAGTGTCGAGGCCGAATCAGTGCCAGGCACGGCAACCCGAACCTGACTGCCAAACCGAACGCGAAACTGACCAAGAGGGACTTCATGTCTGTGCGCGCCCCGTTGCTGCTGTGTGTTGTCATGTTGCTCGCGGGCTGCGTATCAACCGGCAATGTCAATCCGCTCTCCACCTCCCAGGGACGTGAAGAGGCGCGCAAGGCATACGTTCAGCTCGGAATCGGCTATCTGCAGCAAGGCCAGACCGAGCGCGCCAAGGTACCTCTGAAGAAAGCACTTGAACTGGATGGTTTGGATGCCGGAGCCAACGCGGCACTGGCGCTGGTCTTCCAGGCCGAAATGGAACCGGAACTTGCCGACCAGTACTTTCGCAAGGCGCTGTCGGCGAGCCGCAACGACACACGCATCGTCAACAACTATGGCAGTTTCCTCTACGAGCAGAAGCGCTACAAGGAAGCCTATGAGCGTTTCGAGCAGGCTGCCGCCGATAACCTCTACCCTGAGCGTTCGCGGGTTTTCGAAAGCCTGGGCATGACCTCGATCAAGCTGGGCAATCGCGAGCAGGCCCGCGAGCAGTTCACCAAGGCATTGCGGCTGGACAGCCAGCAACCGCGAGCGTTGCTGGAAATGGCTGAGTTGTCTTACGAAGACGGGCATTATGTGCCGGCGCGTGACTATTACGACCGTTTTAGCCAGCTGAGCGAGCAAAATGCACGTAGTCTATTGCTCGGTACGCGATTGGCTAAAGTGTATGAAGACCGCAACAAGGCGGCCAGTTTTGGTCTGCAATTAAAAAGACTCTATCCCGGTACGCCGGAATATCAGCAATACCTGTCGGAGCAATGATGAAAGCGGCGCATCCCGAAGTTGTAGCAACCACCCGCGTGAATCCTGGAGAGACTCTGCGCCAGGTTCGCGAGAGCAAAAACTGGTCGCTGCCTGATGTGGCTTTGAGGCTTAACCTCACCGTGACCTCACTGAGTCATCTGGAGAACGGGAACTTTGAAAAGCTGCCCGGGCACACCTTCGCCCGGGGCTATGTGCGTGCCTATGCGAAACTGCTGGAGCTGGATCAGGCCGCGCTGGTCGAGCAGTTCGATCAGTTCACCGGCACTGACGGCAAGGGCAGCCCGGTGCACGCACTGGGTCGCATCGAGGAGCCCGTGCGTCTGTCGCACAATATTCTGCGCATCGTCAGCCTGTTGCTGCTGATAGTGCTGATCGGTGGGGGTTTTCTCTGGTGGCAGGACCAGGCCTCGATGCGTGGCAAGGATCTTTCAGGGCTCAACCTTGAACACGTAGAAGTCGAAAGCGCCGATGGCACTACCCAGATTCACCCGCTGGACGAGCCCGAGGACCAGGCGGTCGTCGAGAACCAGTCAACCGGCGAAACTTCACTGCCGTTGAACACCGGTACGCCGTCCACGCAAACCCAGAGCGCTGCGCCTGAAGTCTCGGCTCCTGCCGTTACAGCACCTGCGCACACGCAAGCACCTGCTACTGCTACGCCACCGGCCGCTTCGGCCCAGGCTTCCGCAGTTGCGCCATCCGTTCCGTCCATGCCGACCGCTCCAGCCGCCGAGCAGATTGCTCCAGTCGTAGCCGGTGCCGGGCAGGTCAACGTGCAATTCACGGCCGATTGCTGGACTCAGGTAACAGATGGCAACGGGAAGGTGCTGGTCAGCGGACTCAAGCGCAAGGGCGAAAGCCTTGACGTCAACGGCAAGCCGCCGCTGACCCTGCGCCTGGGGTTCGCCCGCGGTGCGCAAGTCAGCTATAACGGTCAGCCTGTAGACGTGGCACCTTTTACCAGCGGCGAGACTGCTCGCCTGAAACTAGGTCAATAAGTCATGCACGGCGAATCCCCGATCAAGCGTCGCGAATCCCGAAAAATATGGGTTGGTTCTGTTCCTGTCGGCGGCGATGCCCCGATTGCAGTGCAGAGCATGACCAACAGTGACACCAATGATGTGGCGGCCACGGTCGCGCAGATCAACCGACTGGAAGCGGCCGGCGTCGACATCGTGCGGGTCTCCGTACCCGACATGGATGCCGCTGAAGCGTTCGGCCGCATCAAGCAGCTGGTGAAGGTGCCGCTGGTGGCCGACATCCATTTCGACTACAGGATTGCGTTGCGGGTAGCTGAACTGGGCGTCGATTGCCTGCGCATCAATCCGGGCAACATCGGTCGTGAAGACCGGGTACGTGCCGTGGTCGATGCCGCCCGTGATCGTGGCATCCCGATCCGCATCGGCGTCAACGCCGGCTCCCTGGAAAAAGACCTGCAGAAGAAGTACGGCGAGCCCACACCCGCCGCGCTGGTAGAATCCGCGTTGCGTCACGTGGAGCATCTGGACCGGTTGAATTTCCCGGACTTCAAGGTCAGCGTGAAGGCCTCCGACGTGTTCATGGCCGTCGAAGCCTACCGCCTGCTGGCCAGGCAGATCACCCAGCCGTTGCACCTGGGCATTACCGAAGCCGGTGGATTGCGTTCAGGTACAGTGAAATCGGCCGTCGGCCTAGGTATGCTGCTCGCCGAAGGAATTGGCGATACTATCCGCATCTCACTGGCCGCTGATCCGGTCGAAGAAGTGAAGGTCGGGTACGACATTCTCAAATCGTTGCGCCTTCGTTCACGTGGTATCAATTTCATCGCCTGCCCGAGTTGCTCGCGGCAGAACTTCGATGTGGTCAAGACCATGAACGAGCTTGAAGGTCGTCTCGAAGATCTGCTGGTGCCGCTGGATGTGGCGGTCATCGGTTGTGTGGTCAACGGTCCTGGTGAAGCCAAGGAGGCGCATATCGGCCTCACGGGCGGTACGCCGAACCTGATCTACATCGATGGCAAGCCTGCGCAGAAGCTGACCAATGACAATCTCGTGGATGAGCTGGAACGCTTGATTCGTGAGAAAGCGGCTGAAAAGGCCGAAGCCGACGCATCGGTCATCGTGCGCGGCTAACCCGTATTGCTAAGGATTTTTTGTGAGTAAGTCTCTGCAAGCCATTCGTGGCATGAACGACATCCTGCCCGAGCAGACGCCGCTGTGGCGTCACTTCGAAGGCACCGTCTCGCGTCTGCTCGATAACTACGGTTACCGGCAGATTCGCATGCCTATCGTCGAATTCACCGACCTGTTCAAGCGCTCCATCGGCGAAGTCACCGACATCGTCGAAAAAGAGATGTACACCTTTGCCGACCGCAACGGTGACTCGCTGACCCTGCGCCCTGAAGGCACGGCGGCCTGCGTGCGCGCAGTGCTCGAGCATGGCATTACGGGTGGCGGGCAGGTTCAGAAACTGTGGTACATCGGGCCGATGTTCCGTCACGAGCGTCCGCAGAAAGGCCGTTATCGCCAGTTTCACCAGATCGGTGTGGAAGTCTTCAATCTTGACGGTCCGGACATCGATGCCGAACTGATCGTCATGACCTGGCGCCTGTGGGGCATGCTGGGTATTCGCAATGCGGTCAAGCTTGAACTCAACAGTCTGGGTACGAGCGAGGCCCGTGCACGTTATCGCGAGGCGTTGGTGGAGTTTCTGTCGGCGCGTCTCGACCAACTGGACGAAGACAGCCAGCGCCGCCTGAAGACCAACCCGTTGCGCGTGCTCGACACCAAGCATCCCGAAACTCAGGCGGTGCTGGTGGATGCACCGAAGCTGGCTGATTATCTCGATGAAGAATCCCGCGTTCACTTCGAAGGCCTGAAGGCCCGTCTGGACGCTGCCGGCATTCCTTATGTGATCAATCCCAAACTGGTGCGCGGGCTGGATTATTACAGCAAGACCGTTTTCGAGTGGGTCACCGATCAACTGGGTGCTCAGGGTACTGTCTGCGCGGGCGGTCGTTACGACGGTCTGGTCGAGCAGATGGGCGGCAAGCCGACAGCGGGTGTCGGCTTTGCGATGGGCATCGAACGCCTGGTTCTGCTGCTGGAAACCCTGGAGCAGATCCCGGAAGAGATTTCCCGCCAGGTCGACGTGTACCTCTGCGCATTCGGCGAAGCTGCCGAACTGGCGGGGCTGACGCTTGCCGAACAGGTCCGCGACCGTCTGCCGAACTTGCGTCTGCAGATCAATGCCGGTGCAGGAAGCTTCAAGAGCCAGTTCAAGAAAGCCGACAAGAGCGGCGCGCTGTATGCTCTGATCCTCGGCGACGAAGAGCTTGCCCAGAAGATCATTGGCGTCAAACCCCTGCGTGGTCAGGGTGAACAACAAAATATTGCCTGGGATGCTCTGTCAGAGCACCTGGCCTCCTGCGTCGTGCAGGGTTGAAGCTGATTAACAGCCGTTTTAGCGAATAGGAGTATTGGGGTGTCGAGTTCTGAAGATGATGAGCTGGCGGGAGTCAAGGACTGGTGGCAGCGCAACGGCAAACCCCTGGTTGCAGGTGGCCTGCTCGCGCTGATCGTGGTCCTGGGCTGGCAGTTCTGGCATAGATATCAGGCTAATCAGTCGCAAGGCGCCTCGATGCTCTACCAGCAGTTGCTCGAAACCGCACTGACGCCAAGTGGTCAGGCAGACACCACGCGTGTCGCCGAGATCTCCGGCAAGCTGAAAAGCGAATACGGCGGTACGACTTATGCGCAGTACGGCAGTCTTTTCGTCGCCAAGGTGGCGGTGGATACCGGTAAACTCGACGACGCAGCAGCAGAGCTGAAAGCGGTTGCCGACAAGCCTGCCAACGACACGCTGGGCGAAATTGCCCGTCAGCGTCTGGCGCGCGTACTGGCAGCACAGAACAAGGCTGATGATGCGCTGAAACTGCTGGAAGGCGATGCTGAAAAGTCGTTCCTGGCCAGCCGTGAAGAACTCAAGGGTGACCTGCTGGTTCAACTGGGTCGTACCGACGAGGCACACGCTGCATACCAAAAGGCCAAATCCGCTCTGTCTGAAGAGGCAGCGGTCGGTGGTCTGCAAATGAAGCTCGACGATCTGGCGAAAGGGGATGCGTGACGTGATTCGTTGGAAACATGCAGCATTGCTGGCTCTGGCCATTCTGGCCGCGGGTTGCAGCAGCAACAGCAAGAAAGAACTGCCGCCAGCCGAGCTGACCGACTTCAAAGAAGAAGTGGTCCTGCAGAAGCAGTGGAGCCGCTCCATCGGAGACGGTCAGGGCAAGACTTACAATATGCTGGTTCCGGCCATTGACGGCGATCGCATTTTTGCGGCCGACGTCACGGGCGAAATCGTGTCGCTGGACCGCCTCACCGGCGACGTGATCTGGAAGAAGGATCTCGAGCTGCCGGTCTCCGGTGCGGTGGGTGTGGGTTACGGCCTGGTGATGATCGGCACCCTCAAAGGTGAAGTGGTCGCCATGGACGCCACCACCGGCGAAGAAAAATGGCGCGCTCGTGTGAGCAGCGAAGTGCTGGCCCCGCCTGCCACCAACGGCAGCGTTGTCGTGGTTCAGACCCAGGATGACCGCGTGGTCGGCTTCGATGCCTCCACCGGTTCCCAGCTCTGGATCTACGAAAGCACGCCTGCGGTGCTGACCCTGCGCGGTACAGGCGCTCCGTTGGCAACCAACCGTCTTGCGGTGGCTGGTCTGTCCACGGGTAAAGTGGTCGCGCTGGACATCACCAACGGCGTACCGATCTGGGAGCAGCGTGTAGCGGTTCCGCAAGGTCGTTCGGAACTGGATCGTGTGGTCGATATCGACGGTGGTCTGCTGCTGTCTGGCGGTACACTGTACGTCGCGACCTACCAGGGTCGTGTTGCCGGTCTGGAACTGGAAAGCGGTCGGGTGCTCTGGCAGCGTGACGCGTCGAGCTACTCGGGCGTTGCCCAGGGCTTCGGCAGTGTTTACGCGACCCTGGCCTCCGGCACCGTCGAAGGTATCGACGAGCGTTCTTCCTCCGCACTGTGGAGCAACGAGTCTCTGGCCCGCCGTCAACTGGGCGCGCCGGAAGTGTATTCCAGCTATATCGCGGTCGGCGACATGGAAGGCTATCTCCACCTGTTGAGCCAGGTAGACGGCCGTTTCGTGGGTCGTCAGCGGATCGACAGCGACGGCCTGCGTGCTCGTCCGCTGGTGGTTGGTGACATGATTTACGTGTATGGCAACAGCGGCAAACTGGAAGCCCTGACCATCAAGTAATGATTGATGAAGCCGGGGGCCTGAGGCCTCTGGCGACCTTGCTCAGGCAAGGCTGCGGTGCCCCTGGGTGCCGCCCCGAACTCCGGCCGCTGCCCTGCAGCGGCTTTTGTATTTTCTGAAATAACGAAGTGGAGAGCCTAATGGTTCCCGTAATCGCCCTGGTGGGTCGACCGAACGTCGGCAAGTCCACCATGTTCAACCGCCTGACCAGGACCCGCGACGCTATTGTCGGCGATCTGTCCGGTCTTACCCGTGATCGCCAATACGGAGAGGCGAAGTGGCAGGGGCGCTCCTACATTCTGATCGACACCGGCGGTATCTCCGGTGACGAGCATGGCATGGACGAAAAGATGGCCGAGCAGTCTCTGCTGGCTATTGAAGAAGCCGATGTGGTGCTGTTTCTGGTAGACGCCCGTGCAGGCTATACCGCTGCCGATCAGATGATTGGCGAGCACCTGCGCAAACGTAACAAGCGTTCCTACGTGGTCGCCAACAAGATCGACAACATCGACGAAAACCTGGCCCGTGCCGAGTTCAGTCCGATGGGACTGGGCGACGCCATTCCGGTGGCCGGTGCCCACGGTCGCGGCATCTCTCAGATGCTGGAAATCGCCTTGCGCGAATTCCCGCGTGACGAGGACGACCAGGAAGACGCAGAAGTCGAAGAAGTCGCCGAAGGTCAGGAAGCCAAGCGCATTCCAGGCCCCAGCGAGAAAGACGGCATCAAGATCGCGATCATCGGCCGCCCCAACGTCGGCAAGTCGACGCTGGTCAACCGCATGCTTGGTGAAGACCGGGTTATCGTCTACGACGAGCCAGGCACCACCCGTGACAGCATCTACATTCCCTTCGAGCGTAACGAAGAGAAGTACACGCTGATTGACACCGCCGGTGTACGCAAACGCGGCAAGATCCACGAGGAAGTCGAGAAGTTCTCGGTGGTCAAGACGCTGCAGGCCATCAAGGACGCCAACGTGGTGATCTTCGTGATGGACGCCCGCGAGGGTGTCGTCGATCACGACCTCAACCTGCTGGGCTTTGCGCTGGAAGCCGGTCGCGCACTGGTCATCGCACTGAACAAGTGGGACGGCATGACACCGGGCGAGCGTGATTACGTGAAGGTCGAGCTGGAGCGTCGTCTGTTCTTCGTCGACTTCGCGGACATTCACTTCATTTCGGCCTTGCACGGCACCGGCGTGGGCAACCTGTATCAGTCGGTACAGAACTCGTTCAAGTCTGCAGTGACCCGTTGGCCGACCAGCCGCCTCACCCAGATTCTCGAAGACGCCGTCAGCGAGCACGCGCCGCCCATGGTCGGCAGCCGCCGCATCAAGCTGCGCTACGCTCACTTGGGGGGGGCCAACCCGCCGTTGATCGTCATTCACGGCAATCAGGTCGAGAAGGTGCCCAAGTCCTACGTACGCTACCTGGAAAATACCTATCGCCGTGTGCTCAAACTGGTCGGTACGCCGATCCGTATCGAGTTCAAGGGCGGTGAGAACCCGTACGAAGGCAACAAGAACACGCTGACTGACCGTCAGGTCAACAAGAAGCGTCGGATGATGTCGCACCACAAGAAAGCCGACAAGAAGCGCCGCGACAAGCGCTGAATCGTCTGTAGGAAATGTACGAAAAAGGCACCTCTGGTGCCTTTTTTTATGCGCGCTCCATGGGCTATCCTGCCTGACCCGTGCCGCCTTGGTGCCGGGGGATTGCAGGGAAAGGGCTCCATGATCGACAGCAAGCTGCCTAATGTGGGCACCACCATCTTCACCGTCATGTCACAGTTGGCTGCCGAAACCGGCGCCATCAACCTGTCTCAGGGCTTTCCCGATTTTGATGGCCCGCAGGCGCTGCGCGATGCGGTGTGCCGTCATGTCATGCAGGGCCACAATCAGTATTCACCGATGACCGGTCTGCCCGCGCTTCGTCAACAGGTCGCGGCCAAGATCGCCCGCAGCTATGGGCGCACGGTCAGCCCTGACACTGAAATCACCATCACGCCTGGCGCGACTCAAGGTATTTTCTGCGCGATCCAGACGGTCATCCGCCCCGGCGACGAAGTGATTATTTTCGATCCGTGCTACGACAGCTACGAGCCTGCGGTCGAGCTGGCGGGCGGGCACTGCGTTCATGTGCAACTGGGGCAGGATGATTTTTCCATCGACTGGCAGAAGCTCACCGACGCGCTCAGCCCGCGCACGCGCATGATCGTCATCAACAGCCCGCACAACCCGAGCGGTGCGTTGATCAGTCGTGCCGAGCTGGATCGGCTGGCGACGCTGATTGCGGAGCGTGATATCTATCTGCTCAGCGACGAGGTGTACGAGCATCTGGTCTTTGACGGCCAGCGACACGTTAGCGTGCTGGACCATGAGGCGCTGTATCAGCGAGCGTTTGTCGTGAGCTCGTTCGGCAAGACCTATCACGTCACCGGCTGGAAAACCGGTTATGTGGTCGCACCGCCTGCGTTGACTGCCGAAATGCGTAAGGTTCATCAGTACGTAAGCTTTTGCGGCGTGACCCCGCTGCAATTCGCGTTGGCCGACTTCATGGCTGCGCACCCTGAGCATGTCGACGAGCTGCCGGCGTTTTATCAGGTCAAGCGCGACTATTTCTGCGATCAACTCAAAGCTTCACGCTTCGCCTTCAAGCCGGTCGGCGGTACCTATTTTCAATTGGTGGACTACTCGCAGATCCGCCCTGACCTCAATGACGTCGACATGGCGCTGTGGATGACTCGCGAACATGGTGTTGCGAGCATCCCTATCTCTGTGTTTTATCAGAGTCCGCCGCAAGGCCAGCGACTGATCCGCCTGTGCTTCGCCAAGCAAGAGGAGACGCTGCGTCTGGCAGCGGAAAAACTATGCGCGATCTGAGCCAGTTGCCGAACCTGAACCTTGCCTTGATCCAGACCACTCTGGCCTGGCATGACCGTGATGCCAATCTCCAGCACTTCGAATCGCTGCTGAGTCAGACGCAGGGTGCTGATCTGGTGATCCTGCCGGAGATGTTCACCACCGGCTTCTCGATGGAGTCCGAAGCGCTTGCGGAGGCCGAGGGCGGACCGACATCGGAGTGGCTGTTGCAGCAAGCCAGGCGCATCAATGCAGTGATCACCGGCAGTGTGATCATTCGTGCCGCCGATGGCAGTCATCGTAACCGTCTGTTGTGGGCGCGCCCCGACGGCGAATTGCTGCATTACGACAAGCGCCATCTGTTCCGCATGGCCGGGGAGCATGAGCATTACACGCCCGGGGAGCGTCAGGTGAGGTTCGAACTCAAGGGCTGGCGCATTCGTCCGCTGATTTGCTACGACCTTCGTTTCCCCGTGTGGAGCCGCGACGCTCAGGACACCGATTTGCTGCTGTACACCGCCAACTGGCCGGGCGCCAGACGTTTGCACTGGAACCGGCTGTTGCCTGCCAGGGCGATCGAAAACCTGTGCTATGTGGCGGCAGTGAATCGGGTTGGAACCGACGGCAAGGGCTTCGCATACACAGGCGACAGTCAGGTCCTGGATTTCCAGGGTGAAAACCTGCTTAGCGCTGGCGAGGCCGACGGGGTATTCCATGCGGCTCTCAGCGCTACTGATCTTCAGGCCTATCGCACGCGTTTCCCGGCAGAATTGGACGCTGACTCATTTATCATCAATTAAATGCTTCAGAATGTTACGAGTCTGCCGATAGCGTGTCGCAGACAATCAGGAGAGCGCCATGGTTACCATCAATACGTCCACGTTGACCGCTTACTCGAACTCGCTGTCTTTAACAGTGAAGAATCAGGAGGCGCAGAAGGCTACAGGTACTGCTACTGCTACCACGGACGATGATAAGAAGACCACGGAAGTGAATCCGGAAAGTGCCAAAGCAACCGGTGCATCCGACGGCGGCAGCGTCGGTGGATCAAGCAAAAGTGCGCTCGATGAAACCAAAGAAAAGATAAAAGAGCAGATCAAGCTGGCTCAGAAGCAACTGGCTCAACAGCAGGCTCAACTGGCTTCTGTTGAGGCCAGCCAAGGCACGCCTGAAGAGAAGGCCATGAAGGCGATGGCTATCCAGGCGCAGATCATGGCGACCAGCTCCAACCTGCAGACTCTTCAGGGTGCGTTGTTGCAGCTTGAGACTGAGGGTGGCGTGAAAACCACTGCCTGAAACGAGTTTCGCGGACGACTCCACGAAGCTCATATAACAAAGCCTCCCTTTCTCTACGAGAGGGAGGCTTTTTCAGTTCAGCGCTACAGTACTTATTCGTTCACATTCATAAACTTCTTCGCCCACTCGACGTAGTCCTCAGGCTGGGTGTAGGTGTGGGTCAGTTCGGTCGCGCTCATGTTTGAAGTGCTGCCCAGAATCTGGCGCTGCTCGCGCAGGCAGTCATAAGTCGCTTTTATTGCCGCAAAGTACGCAGCGTGCCCATGTACGCAGACACGCACGCCCATTTCCGCCAGGCGGTCATTGTCGTGCAGCTCAGGGTTGCCATAGGTGACCAGCATCAGCGGCACGGTCAGGCCTTCGGAAATCTGCGCCAGGTGATCAAAATCACGGATGCCGACGATGGTGATGCCATCGGCGCCTGCGCTCTGGTACTGCTGCACGCGGCTGATGGCTTCCTGAACCGGAATGATCGCCGCATTGGTGCGGGCGAAGATCGACATTTCAGGATCGACCCGTGCTTCCAGGGCAGCGCGAATCTTGCCCACACCTTCTGCTGTGGAAATAAGGTCCGTCGATTTGCGGCCAAACTGCGCGGGCAGAAGGGTGTCTTCGATGGTCAGGGCCGAGATACCGGCGCGTTCCAGCTCAGTGACAGTGCGCATGACGTTAAGGGCGTTGCCGTAACCATGGTCTGCGTCTGCAATGACGGGAAGCTGTGCGACACGGCCGATGCGCGTGGCCTGCTCGACGAACTCGCTGAGTGTGATCAGGGCGAAATCAGGCGCTGCCAGTACTTGCAGCGAAGCGACCGAGCCGCCAAGGATGCCGACTTCAAAGCCCAGGTCAGCGGCGATGCGCGCAGACATCGGGTCGAATACCGAAGCGGTGTGAAAGCAGGATTTTGACGAGGTCAGCTCACGAAAGCTGCGGCGCAGGTCTTGATGGGAAGCCTTGGGCATAATCGCTCCAAATGTGATTGGATCAGCTCGGCGTTGACGACGCCAAAGCTGTTTTCAATGCACGGAAGGTCTGCCCGTGCATTTTTTTCGTCGGGGAAACAATGCAATAGTCGTCTTGTTTTTTATAGGAAGATGGAGCGGGCAGGTCAATTGGGACGGGCATCTTCAGCCTATGAATGGCTGTTCGATTCAGGCCGGTCCAAGCCAAGGGCAGCATGCTACCACAGCGTCAATAAAAAAGATTATGCCGAAACGGACAGGGTCATGCGCTAAATGGAATAGCCCTAGAGGGCATGTGGCGGAGTCGGGGAGGGATTGTCCAACCGAAATGGCAGCGGATCAGCGTCCGCTGCCACATTCCTTCACTCAGGCCGCTTTGGCTTGTGCCTGGCTCAGTGAGCGGTTCAGTGCGCTGAACAATGCGCGGAAGCTGGCGGTGGTGATGTTTTCATCGATGCCCACGCCGTGGACGGCCTTGTCACCATTCACACGCAGCTCAATGTAGGCAGCGGCCCTGGCTGTGGTGCCGGAACCGATGGCGTGCTCGTTGTAGTCCATGATCTCTACGGAGATCGGCAGGCCGGCCACCAGCGCTTCCAGAGCACCTTTGCCCTTGCCGCGCCAGTGCTGGGTTTCGCCATCGACGTGTACTTCGGCATCGACCGAACTGTTGCCGTTCTCTTCCTGCAGCTTGTGGCTGATCAGCGCGTAAGGCGCGTTGGCCTGCAGGTATTCACGACGCAGCAACGAGTGGATCTGCTCGGCAGTCATCTCAAGGCCCAGACGGTCGGTTTCACCTTGAACCACCTGGCTGAACTCGATCTGCATGCGGCGCGGCAAGGAAATCCCATATTCCTGTTCCAGCAGGTAGGTGATGCCACCCTTGCCCGACTGGCTGTTGACGCGAATTACGGCTTCGTAGCTGCGCCCGATATCGGCCGGGTCGATCGGCAAGTAAGGCACTTCCCAAAGCTCGCCTTCCTTCTGCTGAGTAAAGCCCTTGCGGATGGCATCCTGGTGCGAGCCGGAGAATGCGGTATGAACCAGGTCGCCCACGTATGGGTGACGCGGGTGAACCGGAATCTGGTTGCACTCTTCGACGACCTTGCGCACGCCGTCGATGTCCGAGAAGTCCAGCTCAGGGTTGATGCCCTGGGTGTAGAGGTTCAAGGCAACGGTCACCAGATCGACGTTACCGGTACGCTCGCCGTTACCGAACAAGCAGCCTTCGACACGGTCCGCGCCCGCCATCAGGCCCAGCTCGGTGGCCGCGACGCCGGTGCCACGGTCGTTGTGGGTGTGCAGGCTGATCAGCACGCTGTCACGGCGCGTGATGTGGCGACCGAACCACTCGATCTGGTCGGCGTAAATGTTGGGTGTAGCCACTTCAACGGTCGCAGGCAGGTTCAGGATCACCTTGTTCTGCGGCGTCGGGTTCCAGACTTCGATCACTGCGTCACAGACTTCCTTGGCGAACTCCAGCTCGGTGGCGCTGAAGGTTTCCGGCGAGTACTGGAAGGTCCACTGGGTTTCAGGTTGTTCGGCGGCGTATTTGACGAACAGCTTGGCAGCGTTCACTGCGATGTCCTTCACGCCAGCCTTGTCCTGATTGAACACAATGCGGCGGAACGACGGGCAGGTCGCGTTATACAAGTGAACAATGGCTTTCTTGGCACCGCGCAGCGACTCGAACGTGCGGGCGATCAGGTCTTCACGCGCCTGGGTCAGCACCTGAATGGTGGTGTCGTCCGGGATGTGACCGTCTTCGATCAGGGTACGCACGAAGTCGAAATCAGTCTGCGAGGCCGACGGGAACGAGGCTTCGATTTCCTTGACGCCGACGCTGACCAACGTCTTCCAGAAGCGCAGCTTCTTGGCAGCATCCATAGGCTCGATCAGCGACTGGTTACCGTCGCGCAGGTCGGAACTGCACCAGATCGGCGCCGCAGTGATGGTCTTGGAAGGCCAGGTGCGGTCAGGCAGATCAATGGTCGGAAACGCGCGGTACTTGTTCGAGGGATCTTTGAGCATGGTCATGTAAATAGTCCTTTGTACTTATAGGCCGGAAAGAAGCGGCCACCGTTATCGCTAACTATGGTCGAGGCACTGCAATCCAGCCCGGCAGTCGTGCACTGACCAGGCTGAGGCACCGATGTTGGCGCAACAGGAATAGGGTTTGAGAGGTGTTCATGAGGCCAACCGTAACCATTGAGGTGGACGATGGCAAGCACTTGAAAATAATTGGGATAAATTCTTGTTATTTTTGATTTTTGGCTTTTTTATCGCACAATTGTTGCGTTTTTTTCAGGGTAATTGTTCGTGATCTGTGATGTGCGCAAGATGATGTTTGGCGATACTCGGTTCGGTGCGTCCCGCTCGTGTCCATTCGCGAGCAAGCTCGCGAAGGCTGCCTGAAGCGCAGCACGGATCATCAAGGTTGAAACGCGCCGATGAAGATCGCCGGATCCACCCGGGCATCGTTCAGGCTGATGTTCCAGTGCATGTGCGGACCCGTCGCGCGGCCGGTTGCGCCTACTTCGCCAACGACGCCGCCACGCGGTACGAGGTCGCCCTGTTTCACATTGATCTTCGACATGTGGCAGAACATGCTGATAAAGCCCTGACCGTGATCGACGAACACGGTATTGCCGTTGAAGAAATAATCGCCAATCAGGATGACCTTGCCGGCTGCCGGGGATTTGATCGGTGTGCCTGCAGGTACCGCGAAGTCCAGACCGGCGTGCGGGTTGCGTTCTTCTCCATTGAAGAAGCGGCGAACCCCGAACTTGCTGGATAGCGGACCGTTGACCGGCTTGTCGAGAATCAGGTTGCTCGGCGTGCCGGGGCTGAAGCTACGGTAGGCGCGTATCTGTTCGGCCAGTTCGCCTTCGATGCGTTTATTGTCTTCAGGGTTCGGATTGACCTGACGCTTGTTCTTCAGGGTAATGCGCTGCTCCGGGTACTTTTTGGTGCCGACAGTGAAACTCAGCGAGCGGCCGCCCGAAACGACCTGTTCTGTACCCGGTTTGACAGTCAGTGGAATGCCGACAATCGCCAGCCAGCGTGTGCCTTGCTCCTTGACCACCAACACCCGCTTGCCCTGATAGGTCGCGGTCGGTGCCTGTGCGCCAGTGCCCAGGTCGATGACGGCGACGCCTCCTGGAACGGGCTTGTTCAGTGCACGGGTGATGAAACTGTCGGCCTGAACAGGCAGGCACAGCAGCAGAGCGAACAGCGGGGCGATAAAACGTAGCATCAGGCAGTCAGTCCAGAAGGGAAAGGGTCACGGGCGTCAGGTGATTGTCTTCGACCCGTACTTGCAGCTCGCCTTCATCCAGCTTCGCGGTCAGGCGTTGGCCGGGGCGGGTTTGTGCGGCATCGCGGATCGCGTGGCCCCGTTCGTCGAGCAGAATGCTGTAGCCGCGACCCAGAGTAGCGAGCGGGCTGACGACGTTGAGAGTCTGGACCTGACTTTGCAGGTGCAGTTTACGGGCTTTGATCTGTTCTCGAATGGCGCGCGGCAAGCGCTCGGCCAGCACATCCAGGCGCTGGCGCAGGAACACCAGCGTGCGTCCCGGATGCTGGGCGGCAAGGCGGCTTTCCATATGAGCCAGACGAACCTGACGCTTGTGCATGCTTTGCTCGAAAGCGCGGCGCATGCGCATGTCCAGGTCATCGAGACGCTGGGATTGCTGACGCAGCCGTTCGCCGGGATGACGCAGGCGTCGGGAGATCCCGTCGAGGCGCAGGCGCTCGCGCATCAGGCGATCCTGCATTCGGCTGATCAGTCGGCGATGCAGGTTGTCGACGCGGCGGTGCAGGTCGCTGGAATCCGGAGCCAGCAGTTCGGCTGCGGCTGACGGGGTTGGCGCACGGACATCGGCCACGAAGTCGCTGATCGACACGTCGGTCTCATGCCCGACCGCGCTGACGATAGGTGTCACGCAGGCATCAATGGCGCGGGCCACGGCTTCTTCGTTAAAGCACCACAGGTCTTCCAGCGATCCGCCACCACGAGCGAGGATCAGCGCATCGAAGCCTCGGGAGTCGGCCAGTTTGAGGGCGCGGACGATCTGATTGATCGCCTCGCGTCCCTGAACGGCGGTCGGAATCAGGGTCAGTTCGACACGCGGTGCGCGGCGGCGGAACACGCTGATGATGTCGCGGATCACTGCGCCGGTCGGCGAACTGATGATGCCGATACGCTGTGGATGCAAGGGCAGGGCGACCTTGCGCTCAGCGCTGAACAGGCCTTCGTCGCTGAGCTTGGCTTTCAGCGCATCGAACGCCAGACGCAACGCGCCGTCACCGGCAGGCTCAACGGTGTCGAGGATCAACTGATAGTCGCCACGACCTTCGAACAGCGACACCTTGCCGCGCACCTTGACCTGCAACCCATCCCTGAGCGCCTGGCGCACTCGCGCCGCACTCTGGCGAAACAGCGCGCAACGCACCTGAGCGCCTGAGTCCTTCAGGGTGAAGTACACATGGCCCGAGGCTGGACGCGAGAGGTTGGATATCTCGCCCTCGACCCAGATGCTGCTGAACACATCCTCCAGCAACACCCGCGCGCGGCCGTTGAGCTGGCTGACAGTAAGGACTTCCCGGTCGAGGCCGAGTCTTGCGAATGGGTCTTTGATCATGTCGGGCATCATAAAGGCAATGTTGGCTGAGCGCACGAGGTCTGCGTTCGCTCAAGAAGGGGTACAGATTGAGGAATCAATGAGCCGGGCGCATGACGTGTGCAGCGATGAGCGCTGCAGCTTGGGCGTATGGCCCAGGACCTTCCACCTCCGGTCTTTCAGGCAACTCTGAACGTTAAAGCAACCTGCCAGTGCCTTTGCTAAAGTCCCTGCAGTCCCTCCATAAAGGAAGCATCGTGGGCGATATCGAGGCGTTCGCAGTGTTTACTCAACTGGGCTTCACACCGCTCGACTGGCTGATCATCGAGCTCAGTGTGGCTGCTGCTTATCTCGTATTCGGCATCGCCGGTTTCGGCACGGCGCTGGTGGCAGGTCCCGTCCTGATTCACTTCATGCCGCTGTCACGCATCATTCCGTTGCTGGTCATGCTCGATTTCCTCGCCGCCTTTGGCAATCTGCTGCCGTCGCGACACTCAGTGGTCAAATCCGAACTGCTGCGTCTGCTTCCGTGTATGGCGGTGGGCTGCACGCTGGGTGTGATGTTCCTGCTCAATCTGAAGTCCGATCTTCTACTTCTATTAATGGGCATCTTTGTCACGGCTTACGCGCTGTACAGCCTGGCGGTGAAGGTACGGCCCACCCAGCTTGCCGCAGGCTGGGCCATTCCCATGGGCACCATTGGCGGTCTGTTTGGTGCCTTGTTTGGCAGTGGCGGCTTTTTATACGCGATCCACCTCAACAGTCGCCTGACCTCGAAAGAGCAGGCCAGGGCTACGCAAAGCGCTCTGATCAGTTGCAGCACCGTCGTGCGCCTGAGTCTGTTTATGATCGCGGGGGTCTACGCCGAAATTCCGCTGCTGGTGCTCGGTGTCTGTCTGTTGCCAGCGATGCTGATCGGCTCCTGGGTGGGGAGGGCGCTGACCCAGCGCTTGTCCCGCGAAACCTTTGTGCGTCTGGTGACGTGGCTGGTGCTGGTGAGCGGCATCGCCCTGATTGGCCGTTACATCGCAGGGTGAATGCCGATTTCACGCTTGACCTGAAAGCAGGGCCGATTAAGCTGCGGCCTCAATCGGTTTCAAGCGACACTCAGTCATGAACACCCAAAGCATCATCGTCCCGCAAATCTCTACCTTCCCGGCCCATGAAGCCAGAGCGCGGCTGATCCTGCGCTGGCTGACCAAGCTCAACGTGGTCGAGCCGGAGCTGTCTACCTGCGGACGCACGGGCAACAAGATGGCCTACGCCGTGGCACCGGGGGCCAGGCGCGTGGTGCAGAATCCGGAGGCCTTGCCGTTCGGGGAAGTCATCAACGGCCTGGAGATCGTGACCAAGCGCTGCATCTTTACGCCACTCGATAACTTCGCCGAAGAAGCTGGTTGTCCGGAATGCCGTCGTGAAATCGGCGAGGCGCTGTTCGACAGCCTTGAAGACTGGATGCCCGGGCACACCGACAACTTCACCTGCCCGGAATGCCGTCATGAAGACGACATCAACGGCTTTCTGTTTCTGGACGCCTGCGGTTTTTCCAACCTGGGATTCATCTTCAACAACTGGCTCGACGCGTCCTTCACCCAGACCTTTCTCGACGACTTCGCCGAACGTCTGGATCGCCCGGTGTCCTTCGTAAAAGTGCGTCTATAAACGGCCTCAATAATAGACTGAGGTTTACATTGAGCCGGGCGGGGTGTGTAGGTATAATGGCGCGCTTCCAATTTTCCCGCCCGGGAGCCCCCGCGATGCTGCGTATCAGTCAAGAAGCCCTTACATTCGACGACATTCTCCTTGTGCCCGGTTATTCCGAGGTACTGCCCAACGAAGTCAGTCTGAAAACCCGTTTGACCCGTGGCATCGAGCTGAATATTCCTTTGGTCTCCGCTGCAATGGACACCGTCACCGAGGCCCGTCTGGCAATTGCCATGGCTCAGGAAGGCGGTATCGGTATCATCCACAAGAACATGACCATCGAACAGCAGGCTGCCGAAGTGCGCAAGGTCAAGAAGTTCGAGGCCGGTGTCGTCAAGGACCCGATCACGATCGAAGCCGACGCCACGGTGCGCGACCTGTTCGAACTCACCCGCATGCACAACATTTCCGGCGTACCCGTGCTGCATGATGGCGACCTCGTCGGCATCGTGACGTCTCGCGACGTACGTTTCGAAAACCGTCTTGATGTCCCGGTCCGCGAAGTGATGACGCCTAAAGAGCGTCTGGTCACCGTGCGTGAAGGCGCTGACAAGAACGAAGTGCGTGAGCTGCTGCACAAGCACCGTCTGGAAAAGGTCCTGATCGTCGACGACAAATTCGCCCTCAAGGGCATGATGACCGTCAAGGACATTGAAAAGGCCAAGGCCTACCCGCTGGCCAGCAAGGACGACCAGGGTCGTCTGCGTGTCGGCGCCGCAGTCGGCACGGGTAAGGACACCGGCGAGCGCGTCACTGCGCTGGTTGCCGCTGGCGTTGACGTGGTGGTTGTAGACACCGCACACGGTCACTCCAAAGGTGTGATCGACCGCGTTCGCTGGGTCAAAGACAACTTCCCGGAAGTGCAGGTCATCGGCGGCAACATTGCCACCGGCGAAGCGGCCAAGGCGCTGGTTGCTGCTGGCGCCGACGCAGTCAAGGTCGGTATCGGCCCTGGCTCGATCTGCACCACCCGTATCGTTGCCGGTGTCGGCGTTCCACAGATCAGCGCCATCGCCAACGTTTCCGCTGCGCTCGAAGGCACCGGCGTGCCGATGATCGCCGACGGCGGTATCCGCTTCTCCGGTGACCTGTCCAAGGCCATCGTGGCTGGCGCTTCCTGCGTGATGATGGGTTCGATGTTTGCCGGTACTGAAGAAGCACCGGGCGAAATCGAGCTGTTCCAGGGCCGTTCCTACAAGGCTTATCGCGGCATGGGTTCGCTGGGTGCAATGTCCCAGGCGCAAGGTTCGTCCGACCGCTATTTCCAGGATTCGTCCGCCGGTGCCGAGAAACTGGTACCGGAAGGTATCGAAGGCCGCGTTGCCTACAAAGGCCCGCTGTCCGCCATCATCCATCAGTTGATGGGTGGTCTTCGTTCTTCCATGGGCTACACCGGCAGCGCCACCATCGAAGAAATGCGCACCAAGCCTGAGTTCGTGCGCATCACGGGTGCCGGCATGGCTGAATCCCACGTCCACGACGTGCAGATCACCAAGGAAGCGCCGAACTATCGCGTTGGTTGATCCGGATTGCACCGTGGCTCACGCCGCGATGCCGTTCAGCAAGTTTCATGGCCGGGGCTGTTGACGCAGCCCCGTGTCGTTTCTGTTTTTTGACGAGATTGAGTCATGGCCCTCGACATTCACGCCCACCGTATCCTGATCCTCGACTTCGGTTCCCAGTACACCCAGCTGATTGCCCGCCGCGTGCGTGAAATCGGCGTGTACTGCGAACTGCATCCGTTCGACATGGACGACGAAGCGATTCGCGAATTCGCCCCGCGCGGCATCATCCTCGCTGGCGGCCCGGAATCCGTACACGAAGCCAACAGCCCGCGCGCGCCGCAGGCCGTGTTCGACCTCAACGTTCCGATCTTCGGCATCTGCTACGGCATGCAGACCATGGCTGAACAACTGGGCGGCCGCGTTGCCGGTTCCGACCTGCGCGAGTTCGGTTATGCCCGTGTTGACGTCGTCGGCAAGAGCTGCATCCTTGACGGCATCGAAGACCACATTGACGCCGATGGCGTGTTCGGTCTCGACGTCTGGATGAGCCACGGCGACAAGGTCACCGAAATCCCGGACGGCTTCCACGTCCTGGCCAGCACCCCGAGCTGCCCGATCGCCGGCATGGCCGACGACACCCGCGGCTACTACGGCGTGCAGTTCCACCCGGAAGTGACCCACACCAAGCAGGGCGGTCGCATCCTGTCGCGCTTTATCCTCGACATCTGCGGCTGTGAAGCCCTGTGGACGCCGTCGCACATCGCTGACGACGCCATCGCCACCATTCGTGCCCAGGTCGGCACTGACAACGTCCTGCTGGGCCTGTCCGGCGGCGTCGACTCATCGGTGGTCGCCGCCTTGCTGCACAAGGCCATCGGCGACCAGCTGACCTGCGTCTTCGTCGACAACGGTCTGCTGCGCCTGCACGAAGGCGAGCAGGTCATGGCCATGTTCGCCGAGAACATGGGCGTCAAGGTCATCCGCGCCAACGCCGAAGAGCAGTTCCTGAACAACCTGGAAGGCGAGAGCGATCCAGAGAAGAAGCGCAAGATCATCGGCCGCACCTTCATCGACGTGTTCGATGCCGAATCCTGCAAGCTGGACAACATCAAGTATCTGGCGCAAGGCACCATCTACCCGGACGTGATCGAGTCGGCTGGCGCGAAAAGCGGCAAGGCACACGTCATCAAGTCGCACCACAACGTGGGCGGCCTGCCGGAAGAAATGAACCTCAAACTGGTCGAGCCCCTGCGCGAACTGTTCAAGGACGAAGTCCGCCGTCTGGGCCTCGAACTCGGCCTGCCGTACGACATGGTCTACCGCCACCCATTCCCGGGCCCGGGCCTGGGTGTGCGCATCCTGGGTGAAGTGAAAAAGGAATACGCCGACCTGCTGCGTCGCGCAGACCACATCTTCATCGAAGAACTGCGCAAGGCCGACTGGTACCACAAAGTCAGCCAGGCCTTCGTCGTATTCCAGCCCGTCAAATCGGTAGGCGTCGTCGGCGACGGCCGTCGCTACGCCTGGGTTGTCGCACTGCGCGCCGTAGAAACCATCGACTTCATGACCGCACGCTGGGCGCACCTGCCTTACGAGCTGCTGGAGACCGTAAGTGGCCGCATCATCAACGAGATCGAGGGTATTTCCCGCGTGACGTATGACGTGTCGAGCAAGCCGCCTGCGACGATTGAGTGGGAATGATTGGGCGTCCGGCATTGTCCGGCACGATCTAGCAAGAAATGCCCTGGAGCCCGCGTAATTGCGGGCTTTTGGCTTTTTGGGTCTGGCAAATTCTGGCAGCTTTGTGCATCGCCAAGCACCGTGTTTATGTGGCATGGTACGGGGCATTGACTAAGCCAAATGCCATGCTTAGTGCTCGATACCATGTCGCCTTAGTAGGGAAGGGCATGGTATCAAATTTCATCATTAGCCCGGTTTCATTGGGTTTTAACGTGGTGCATGAGTGCTTTTTTGAGCATGGTATTTTTTCCATGGAATCCATAACTGCCATGTTGACCGATACCAAGCTGCGCAACCTCAAACCGACAGAAAAACTCTACAAAGTGAACGACCGCGACGGGTTGTACGTGGCCGTTACTGCTGCCGGTTCCATCTCATTTCGCTACAACTACTCCATCAACGGCCGTCAGGAGACCATCACGTTCGGTCGCTATGGCGTTGGTGGCATCACACTTGCTGAAGCCAGAGAGCGCCTGGGAGAGGCTAAAAAGATGGTTTCGGCGGGTAAGTCACCTGCCAAAGAGAAAGCCCGCGCCAAGGCACGCACCAAAGGGGCAGAGACGTTTGAGGCGTGGGCTGAGAAATGGCTGCGCGGGTATCAGATGGCTGACTCGACCCGTGACATGCGCCGATCTGTTTACGAGCGCGAGCTAAAGCCGCGCTTCGGTAATCAGAAACTGGTGGAAATCAATCATGAAGATCTGCGAACGCTGACTGATGCAATCGTGGAGCGAGGAGCTCCAGCTACGGCCGTGCACTCCCGCGAGATCGTGATGCAAGTGTTCCGATGGGCGATTGAGCGTGGCCAGAAGGTCGAGAACCCGGCTGATTTGGTACGTCCTGCAAGCATCGCTAAATTCGAGCCACGTGACCGCGCTTTAGGGCCTGACGAAATCGCGTTGATGTATCAGTACCTGGACCGCATCGGCACCGCCTCATCCGTGAGGGTGGCCGCTAAGTTATTGTTGCTGACAATGGTTCGCAAAAGTGAGTTGACCAACGCTACCTGGAATGAGATCAATTTCAGCGAAGCCTTGTGGACCATTCCGAAAGAGCGGATGAAGCGCCGCAACCCCCATTTGGTGTTCTTATCTCAGCAGGCTTTGGATTTCTTCATCGCGTTGAAGACGTTTGCCGGTGGTTCAGATTACGTCTTTCCCTCCCGGTACGATTCTGATTTGCCAATGAGCACCGCGACGATCAATCAGGTGCTGACGCTGACCTATCGGCTTGCGCAGAAAGAAGGGCAGCCGCTAAGCAAGTTCGGCCCGCATGATTTGAGGCGCACAGCGAGCACGCTGCTGCATGAGGCGGGTTACAACTCAGACTGGATTGAGAAGTGCCTTGCGCACGAGCAGAAGGGGGTACGGGCCGTTTACAACAAGGCTGAATACCGCGATCAGCGTCGGGCGATGTTGCAGGATTGGGCGGATATGATTGACGAATGGACGCTAAAAAAACCACGTGCGAAGGTTTGATTTAAGAGTCCGGTTCGGCCGCGTGAACCTCTATTGCTTGTGTATTTGGGTTGACACTAAAAAGAGCCACCTAACCGGATCGGTGTGGCTGACTCAACCAAAATATCTCTGGGATTGAGGCAATTGCTTTGGATACCGCTTGGCGTTCGATACCCAGCCTGCGCGCAATCGCTGATTGATTGAAACCAAGCCGTTGGAGCATGAGTATCTGTTTTTTTCTATCAGATAATCTTGAGTCCACCATGAGCCGCGCTAGGTCCCGTAACTCTGCTTCCTCTGCTAGCGTTAGCGTTTGGCCAAGCATGTAGTTGTGTATGTAGCTGTCAACCAACTCGTCACCTGATTTCGCTTGCGGGGTGCCTCGCGAGGCGCATTGTCGGCTGAGCCTAATTAGTTCGAGGTCAAACTGCGCTACAGACCGTTTTGCTTTCCTGTACTCGGGATTCCAATCGTCATCCGGCAACTTAGGGCGATGAGCCGCGCAGTACAGGTTGCTTAGGCGTAGTTTTTCATCGATGCCGCGTTGGCCTTCGTCTTTGACGGATTCGGCGAATGAGGCCAGCTCCGCAAGCGAGCCGCAAAATCTACAAAAAACTTTTAAGCGTTGACCATTTAAGCCGCGAACATTTCTGTTCGCCGGTTGCTTGCGCTTGCATGCCCATACCAGCTCGATGAGCGTTTCGAGTGTGGCGATAAATCGCTGATCTCTCTTGGACTGCTGGTCTTCTGTTAGGACAAAAGCTCTTAGCAATCGGCGCTGTACGCGAACCATGGCTTCAGCACCAACCAATCGCATGATCTCACTGAATGCTACGCCGGTACCGGCTCCTGGTACGTGCCCCAGATAGCGCGACGGGAGTGTTGCTGTATACGTAGCAACAACGGGGTCGATGAGTTCTTCTACAAGGCGAGCGATGGGGTAACGCTTCGATGCTGCGGAGTACGGCTCCCAGCAATCTCGAAATCGTTTGATGGCATCTGCGACGGTGGGGTCGCATCCCTTCCAAATGGCGATGGCTGAGCTATTTTTCATGTCAACCATTTTAGCCAATCATTCCGTCGAAGCAAGCGGCACATAGGGGCACGATCAGGCACACATTTGCTGTGACTGATAGAGGCCGAGGTATGCACGTATCGACGAACAGAACTCTCATCGACAAGAAGACGCTTCTAGCGATGATCCCGCTGTGTGAGCGGACGATCTACAACTTTGAAATCAAAGGTAAGTTCCCGCGTCGCATTGCGATCAGCAGTCGCAAAGTAGTATGGGATTTGGCTGAGGTCGAAGATTGGATTGACGCATGTAAGGACTCCGGCCCTGCGCCCAGGCCCGGAATTGGAGTCTGAGCGGTGCAGATCGGGCCCGACGCAGGGCCCATGTCGCAGCAGCATGCTAGAACGGCTTGCGGTCGCCACCAATGTCCACAGCTTGCGCTATTCAGTTCTCAGGACGAGGCGCAGATGTACCACGACAGCAACAGGAGCGGGTTTTTCTCGCTGTTGGTTGACGTACGTGGCGAAAAACGCCAGTCCTCCCACCGGTTAGCGGACATGCCCACCATTCTCAATTTGGTGGATAAAAACCGCGACACATGGATGTCTCAGGCAGAGTTCATCCGGCCCAACCGGCGGGTCGTGAACCTTGCCCGGTTGGGGCTGTTGTTCACCGATCTTGACACTTATCGCATACCTTCTCTCGCCGGTCGCACGCCTGACCAACTGGCGATGTCGGTGCTGTATTTCTGCACTGAAGAAGGGTTACCGGCACCGTCCGTACTGATCTACAGCGGCCGGGGTATCCAGGCGAAATGGCTACTCGACGGTACTATCCCGCGTCAGGCATTGCCCCGCTGGAATGCTTGCCAACGCTACCTAGTGGATCGCCTCGCACATGTCGGGGCCGATCCGATGGCCAAAGACGCAAGCCGCGTTTTGCGAACCATCCAGACAGTCAACAGCAAGAGTGGCGAAGTCTGTCGCGTTGTTCACGTCACGAACGACACCGATGGCCAGCCCGTCCGCTACAACTTCGAGTATATGGCCGAGGCCCTGCTACCAACTTCCCGTTGGACAATCGAGCAACAGCGGCAGGACCAGGCCGAGCGGGTCAAACGCAAGCTTAAGCCCTTCCTTTTGGTGCCCGGCGGTAAAGCTGACAATCTCCGCGGATTCTCCGGCCGCCAGCTTGCTTGGGATCGCCTCGAAGACCTGCGCAAGCTCGCCGAGCTGCGCGGTGGCGTCAACGAAGGCAGCCGGATGCAGCACCTATTTTGGCGCTTGAACTTCCTGCTACTGTCCGGCGCGACCAACAGCAAGCAGATGTATCACGAAGCCTCAGCGCTGGCTCGCGAGCTAGATCCGAAATGGAGCAGCCGTTCCAAGGAACTAATGACGCTGTTCAGTAAGGCCAAGGCGTACGAGTCTGGGGAAAGGGTTAGCTTCGGAGGTAAGGATTACACGCCGCTCTACACGCCCAGGAACGAAACCCTGATCAACCTTTTCATGATCACCGTGGATGAACAGCGGCAGCTCAAGACGATCATCGGCTCGGGGATGGCCCAGGAGCGTGACAGGAAGCGCCACGAGATCCGCAGGCGCGCCGCCGGTGCGGTTAGCCGCGAAGCCTATATCGAAGTGGCTAACGGCAAGCTGGCAAAGGCTCAAGCGCTCAGAGCGGAAGGCATGAGCGTGCGAGCGATTGCTAGGCAAATGGGCATCTCGGTGGGGGCCGTTTCCGGCTACCTCAAGGTGAAGCTTGTGAAGTGTTCAGAGTCCGTGCGTACTACTAATGGCGAAGCTCCCGATCCCGTGTAGGTGTTCAATGTCCGTCCGTATTACTAATGGCGAAGCCTCCGCGTTGTTGACTGCGGATCTGTTGTTGGTGATCTAGGTGGTGGGGCAGATCTAGTCACTGAAGGCGGAGGTCTTAGATGTGTCCCAAGGCGCCTATGCTAGTAACGGGGATGGCCCCCGCAATAGCTGTTCCATGTCCGTGCGTATTACTAATCGAAAGCCTGTGGTTTCGCAGTGCGCAGAAATGTACTCCTTCTGGCCGCGAGTTCGCATCGCTTGGCAGCTCGATGTAGTTGTTTCATTGCGGCGGGGTCTCATTCACCGGCACCCACGGTCCACTCGGTTGGTTCGTCCCGACATACAGCATGGTTAGCACTCCGTGCTCGTAGCTACCGGGTACTGCACCGAATTCAATCTGATCCCCACTGTTGAAAAAACCATCGTGAAGAACGATAGGGCTGCCGTTCCTCGGTGTGATTGTGACTCGGGTCTTGCCTGATGGACGACATGATGCCCGGACAACGGCGTCCGTGTAGGTTTCACTGTCCCCAAACTGGTAGGTCCCGATGTCGCTTTTGCCACCAGGCCGTCGGCAGTCTCGGCCCAGTAGTGAGACGCCCATGATCTCTGCGGAATGATCAGTGGTGAGCTTCGCCGGCATATAGAAGGTGAGTTGCGCGACTATCTGTTGGTCTGCTGGCATTGGCATGACGTGGTCCTGAGCCCACGCGATAAACGACAAGCACAGGGGGCCGATGTTTTGAGAAAGGAAGCTTGTGTAAGACTCCATCAACGCTCCGCCGGTAGCGGATAGAAAGGCAATCCATAGCGCCTTGATCCCGCCTTTTTTCCGGTCTGCTGATTCGGGAGGAGATGTTTCTGATTCCTGCTTCTTTGATTTTTCTTTAATGCGCACGTTCGTCCGCTCAATTGTTCAGTCAGTTAAAACAAGGTTGTATTTTCAAGCCAGGGTGACCACCTCGCCAGTTGAGAAAGCGTCAACGATCAGTATCGGCCAAGTATTCGTCGTAATTTTATTGGTAAATGGATCAGCACGCGAGAGGCGTCGAGAGGGATACCCCCCTGACCGGTGGACACCAAAAAGAAAGTCAGGGCGCTGGTTTGTCTATCGACTTCCCCCGAAAGGCCTCAGGAGGCGGTGAGCCGCTTTTCAGTTGTTTAGTAATGGTGCACGCCGGTGAGAGGCGAAAATCGCTCCGAGCGCAGCACATATGCCTTCTTGATGTGCAGCAGGCAAACAAAACCCCGCACTTGAGCGGGGTTTTCTGTAGGGCAGGGTAGTGATTAGCGATTGGCTGGGGTTTCCTGCTGCTGTGCTTGCTGCGCGGCTTGGATGGCCATCAAAACTTGCCGGTTCAAGTTCGCGTTAGTCTTGCTGCCCAGCAAAGGTAGTCGATTTAGAGCCTCTGCCCCGACAAACATGCGATACGAAGCCGACATTGCGAGCGGGCTAACGCGAAGCTGCAGCGCCGTGTACTGCCGATCCAGCTTATCTAGCTGCGGCCCGTAACCTTTGCTTCGCAGCCACCGGCCTAGTGCCCACATGCCGACGGCGAACGTAAAGGCGAATACTGCGAATCCAGCGAGCATCAGAAATCCCATCATGATTATTTCTCCGTTTTTTCGTTGTTGGAGGCCGTACCCGGCACACTCAGCGAGGCTAGGCGACCATTAGTAGGGCTTGCGTCTGAGGCTGGACGGATCACGTTGGAATCACCCTGCTCGGAATTAGCGGCTAACTCTCCGCCGCTGTTTGGAGCGGCCGAATTGGCCGCGCTATTTGAAGGTGAGGTTGATCCAGCACCAAGGGATAAGCCGTGCGAATTCTCCATGCCCGGTATAGCCATTGAAGCCATCACCCCGAGCACCTTCGCACCTCCATTCGCCGCTTGAGAAAGGGAATTTCCCGACACTTCAGTACCCATTTTTGATGTCTCTTGTTGTTTGTCTTTGTCGTCGTTGTCTTGCACTATCTTTCCAGCCTGCTTGGCGGCCTGCTGCACGCCGCTGTTAGGTGGTTGGGCAGGGCTGGGCGTCGCTTTAGCGGCACTGCCACCTACGCTCGACCCTGCTGATGTAGGGACTTTGATGGCTGCACCGCCACCAGTGCTGGCACCCACTCCAGAGGACGCGGCGTTGCCCATTGAAGCCGCTGCACCGATGCCGGAGTTTGCCGCACCGGCAAAGCTGGAGTTAATAGAGCCAGCCAATCCTCCGCTACCAGCCGCCCCTGCGGCACTTGCACCACCACCGGCAGCGCCAAGCGCACCAGCGGCGGCGGGCGCAGCGGCACCGGCCGTGGCGATGGTGGCGACTGCGGCAGCAGCACCGGCAGCGCCAGCCGCTGCCATTCCACCGATGGCCGAACCTCCACCCATTGACGTGCCGCTGATCATCCCGCCAATCAGTTCGGGAATAGTCTTGGTCAGGTAGGCGCATACCAAAGCCAAACCTGCCAATGTCATCAGAGATGCTTCGTCATTGGTATAAGCCGCTAACCAGGACTTAGCCGACGTGACAATAATTCCTACGATCAAGGTTAAGACGAACAGCTTGGCACCTACTGCAATAACAAAGCGGAGTGGTGCAATTGCAAAATCGCGTGTCCATTGCGAACCACCGAAACCGAAGAAAAGTACGGAGGCATTAATGATGACGTATGACTCTACAAGCGTCACAAACATAAATGCCGCGATAAAGGCGAAGCACAGTAAAACCAAGCAGCCAACAAGCGCGATAAGAATTGCTTTACCCGGAGAAAAAAGTGAAATGCCTTCCACGATGGTGCGTGAGAAGTTGACAGCCACCGCGAACATATCACCGGGCTGAAGCGCACGGCCCAAACCGCTAGCCGTGCCCGCAGCTTCTCGGAAACTGTCCACTACGGCTGTCGCCCATAGCACGGAATGTTCAATGACTGCGTAGAAAAAGCCAATGGTCATGAAGAAGCGGATCAGCTCGCCGACAATTTCGCCTAAGTCAGCTTGTCTCATCACTAAAGGCATGAATGTCCAAACCAATTGGATGAGAGCGAGAGATGCTAGTAAATTGAGTGCATAACCCTGTAGCCGTGGTGATCATTCACTTGCGGCTTGATAGAGCATCCGCAAAAGCCCGTTCATTTCATTGCTTTGAGTTACATCTCCTGCTGCCATCGCGCTACCGGCCGAAAGCAAGAGTGTTGCACTAACCAGTGCTATAAATGCTGAGCGGTGCATAGTTAGAAATCCTCAGACGGGCCCCAGTTGTTTTTCCGTGCTTCAAATTTCTTATCTGTGTCTGATTGCATCGACCGCTCAACAGCCACGCAATCGGTGCGGATAGAAACAATGAATCCAGATAGAGCAGAGCCACCAAGAGCAGAGGCGATGCATAACCCAACGATCAGATTTTTAGATATGAACATGGTTAGAAATCCTCGGAAGGCCCCCAGTTATTTTTACGGGCCTCAAACTTTTGCTCGGCGGCTTCGCTAGCAGCCTTCCGGTCGCCCTGCTGAGCCATATAGTTGCCTTGCATGGTTATTTGGGTGGCCAGTAGATCGCGCAGCTTTTGCAACTGCTGAACGTTCTGAGAGGCTATCTCGTTGCCTGCCTGAATAGCTTGCATCCGGCCCACGGCCGACTGTGAGCGAGCCACCATGTGATCGAGCTGGGTATCCTCAGACTCGAAAGTGCTGGTGTTGAGGTTCGCCGCCTCAAGCGCCATTTTCACGCTGTCGCGGTTTTGCTCTGACCACTTCTGATAGCGCTCACCCGCCGGTACTTCTGCCGAGTTTGCAGCTTGATTCAGATAGGATTGAAAGCCGGGAAAAGCCGTATTGAACTGCGAGTCCATGTTCTGGATCTGGCGGCCTAGAGACTGCGAGCGGGTGTAGATGTTGGCCACTTTTTTGAGATCGGCCGCGACGCTGCTGAACATTGAGCTGGGCAAGCCGGTGCCTTGAGTGACCATGTTCTGATACTGCTGAATTTGCGTCTGTAATGTCTCGGCGGTGTTCAAGGCGGTATTAACGGCCTCGACGTACTCGAACATCTGCTGATAGAACGTCGAGCAGTTCGAGCAATAGATGGCGTAAGCCGGGGGTGGGGCGATGTACATGGCCAATCCGAAAAAGACGGCTACGGCAATTTTGGCACCATAGTCCGCCTGTCGACGGAGTTTCCGAGCAGGAGAAACGGTCGTTTCGCGCAGGGGAATTGTTGCCAGCGGCGTTTTGGCGATAATGAACGTTATGATTTTTTGGTGCATTTCCCGGCCTCTATCAGTCACTTTGGTCAGTGCCTGATCGTGCCCGGACATGCCGGTTGCATCGATGGAATGATTGGCTAATTAGGTTGACATAGGGAAGATCAATTCGTGGCGATTATTTGTTCAATTCGCAAAGGTTAAACCCTTAGAAGGCTATATAAGATCATCACGGTTGTTTCCGCTGCTTGGGTCATGCCGGAACCCAGGTCGGGGCTTCGACATAGGGGCTGGTACCGTTGGGAGGGCGGACTGCATTCGTTCTGGCACCGACGCTACCGGAACTGTTATTTCGTCAGGAATTGTGGGCTGCTGGGCGCCACGTTTGGTCGGCTTGCGGATGTACTTTCCTACGTATCGAGCGAACTGGCTATAGCTCAGCCCCGTGTTATCTCCGCCGTGGTTCTCATAAACGACCGTCACCGGCCAACCGGCTTGAATGAGACCCCGAAATTCATCGAGGCGCGCTAAAAACGCCACCCGCCCTGCGCCAGTAAGCCCTTCTTTTGGTGTCTTCATCACCGAACCTCCGCTTAAGCATAGTGACGCAAGTATGCGCAAAAAATTGTCTATTTGCCATGCGTAATCTAGCCTATAGATGCGTAGGTATGCGTAGGTATGCTAGGTGTGAACCGTTAGCAAAGATACGCATGTATTTGCGTCGAATCGGACGGCAAGATGTGTGTTGTACGGGTACGGGCAAGCCCGCACCCTACCAACACCACCACTTATTCGCCTTCGGCTCAACGTATCTTGCTCTGCGAGGCGCACAGCCGCTGCCGCGTCTAAGAGCAAAAGCACAGCAACAGCAGGAGCACCCATGACAGGCGGCACCAAAGGAAACACAACGGCTCGCCGACGCGGCAGGCCCATCGAGGTTTGGGTCAACGATGAAGAGAAGGCGACAATTACTGCTAGGGCTAAGGAGGCTGGGCTGGCACGCTCGGCCTATCTGCGAGCTCTCGGTTTGAATACGCCTTTGAAGTCAGTCGTTCACCTGGGCGCAGTGACTGACCTTGTGAAGGTAAATGGCGACCTCGGACGGGTTGCCGGGTTGTTAAAACTATGGCTTGCAGAGAGACGCGGCGAAGGCGCGAACGCCGTTGATGTGGAGAGTGTAATGATGGAGTTCCGGAGGTTACAGGTGGCCATAGGAATGAAAATGGGGGAAATTGTCAAAACTCACAACTGACCTCCTAGTTCTGATCGGTTTTCGGGACGTGCAACCTCAAAAAACCGATAGTCGGTTTGCAGCCTTTCGCTCGACTGTCTTGAGCTCGATTCCGTCCACCCATTACTCAATTTATGCTGGATTGCCTTATTTCATGTGTGTCGAAACGAGAGGGTAGGTCCAAATGAGAGATCGATCGCACGATGACGCGATGTCCGAGCAGTTCGGAAAAGACCCTGCATACGCGGCTGAATTACTCGCTGACGTGATACGTGAAGGCAATCCAGCAGAGCTGGTTATTTTGCTACGACAGTTAGCCCTCGCGGTTGGCCTGCACGACTAAACCAAGCACGACTAGTGGCGGTGCATCATCCCTTCATCTTTTTCAACAGGTGCTTATTCCAGCCTTCTCGTTCTTCCCGCGAGTCGCCTCCGTATGCTTGCCGTTTTTTTTGGGGGCTCTAAGGGCTGGGTGTGCACCAGACAGTGGTTTTCTGGACACATGGGGATTCGACATCCGAGGCTATCTGAATCGAAATGGTCGAGTTAACATGCCCGTCTGCGTTTCAACGTCCCTGTACGTGCGTAAGGAGGAGCTTATCGGCTATCCGCCAGACCTAGCGCCGGAGGCGGTGAAGGTGTTGCGGCAGGCTGCAGCTTTGGCGGTGGTTTGAGGCAATCCGTAGGTGCTGAAGTCGGGAAAAGTGGGACTAAGGGAATAGCGCGAATGGAAGGCAGTGACGAAACGGATTATGTGCTCAATCCCGCTTTCTGGTTAAACGGCCAGGCGCTTGGATTTCCGGTGCAGTTCGACCTTGTGCTGAAGCATCTTCGCCAAGATATGCGTGACGACTGGTATTTCGATTGTCTTCAGTACGATGATCTCTTCAAGCATCCAGCCGAGGCAAAGCGGGTGATCATTTCACTCCTGAAGGAATGGAACGGTGTGTATCGCGGTACTCGTAGCGTTGTCAGAAATATACCGAAGAAAGGATACGGCGAGCGCTACGGTCTAGAGACGGACTTTTTCGACCGCTTCGTCTATCAAGCAATTTGCAGCTTCCTTATCCCCTTCTACGACCCGCTCCTGGGTCATCGGGTGCTTAGCTACCGATACGATCCAGCACCGTTGAACTCGAAGTATTTGTTCAAAAACAAAATTGATCGTTGGTTCACGTTTGAGGGCGTGACGCTGACATTCCGCAGATCTGGACGGCATCTTCTGGTGACCGATCTCAGCAATTTTTTCGAAAACGTGTCCCGCCTTCAGATCATAAACGCACTCGAAGAAGCTATTCCTGATCTCGTGGCGACCGGCCCTGAAAAGCTACAGATCCGCAACGCAATCGCCACACTCGATCGATTACTGACCCAATGGACCTTCAGCCAAGATCACGGCCTTCCGCAAAACCGCGACGCCTCGTCTTTTTTGTCCAATATTCTGCTTTCGTCCGTTGATAGGGAGATGACGAAGAAGGGGTATGACTATTATCGCTACGTGGACGACATCCGCGTCATCGCCGAATCCGAACTCCAAGCACGCCGCGCACTGCAGGATTTGATCAGGAAACTGCGGTCGGTCGGTCTCAACATTAACGCCAACAAAACTGAGATTCTCTCCCCGGATGTAACAAGCGTGAAGGTTGCGGAATATTTCCCTTCGCAGGATAGCGCTACGATTGCGATCAACCAAATGTGGCAATCCCGCAGTCGGCGTATCGTTACTAAATCGGTGACTTATATATTTGATATTCTTAGCCAATGCATCGCGGCCGGAGACTCGCAGACACGGACCTTCCGTTTCGCAGTAAACCGAGTGGCGAAGATAGTAGAGTCTGGGCTATTCGATGTGGGGGATGCTTTAGCGACCAACCTGCTTGACACCCTGTCACGCTCCCTTTCCGAGCATGCAGTCACGACCGACCAATACTGCCGGCTAATAGCCACGCTGGATCGCGACGGTCGCTGTATACCAGCGTTGGAAAAATTTCTTGTCGCAGAAGACGGTGCCATACACGACTGGCAGAATTATAACATCTGGATGCTGCTCGCGATGCGAAGATACAGATCCGAGGAGCTCTTGGTGCTTGCAGACCGTAAGCTACGAGAGGACGTAAAGTCGGGTGAGGCAGCCGCAATTCTCATCTGGCTACGTTGTGTTGGTGAAGCAGCTCTAATCGAAAGGTGCATTGGGGAGTTCGATTCTCTGCCTTACCAGAACGCTCGCTACCTTCTAATTGCCTCTTCCGTTCTTAGTAAAGACGCGTTGCGTCCTCTCTATGGCCAAGTTCCAATCAGCTTGCGGGAGACTAGCCTTCGGGCCGAGCGTCACTGCAACAAGGACGGTCTTCCGTTCGCAGTACGCGAAAGCACCGATCTTATGAATCTTGTCGACGAGGTCAGCGGGTATGATTGATCTGCCTTTCAGGCTGATGCTCTTCGTTAGGGACTTCACCGGCAGAGGGGCAGATTCGTTTTACTGGTTCCAAGATGGCCAACTCCGGGAAACCGATGCCGTGAGCGTCGTGGAGTTTGCAGGGATAGTCGTATGCCACGACTTTTGGATGATTCGCGATGCCCTATTCGACAAAACAGGAAGTTTGCCGGGCATAATCGTTGACTTAGACGAGTTCCGTATTTCGATTAGCGGTGTCCCAGAGGACCGGCTCGCACGCGATAAGCGCGACGTGACTACACACCTGGAGCGTTACGGTGCGGAGCAGGAAGTCTGCATCACATACCAGAAAATGTTCAACAAGGGCGCTCCGTTCGATTTGGCCATTGCCGCCAAGGCTGCGATTGCAATTGAAACGATGTATCACGAGCTCTGTAATCAAGCATCTATCGATAACGAATTGGAGCGCTTTTTTACTGTTGAAGTCCCAACATACCGCCTTCTTCAACTCTCCATGTCAGCCGGAATCGCAATCAACGCAGCCGGACTCTCAGAAAAACGGTCACAAGCGGAGCACGATTACTTCCTATCGTTGAAGAACTATTCTGCCAAGCATGACATGCCGCTTGAGGCGCCAAGCAGGCGTGCCATAGAGACGAAGTTGCTTTTGGACGGATTCGAACTGGACGAAGTATCTGTTGAGTACCTTCTGGAGTTCGTACCAAGCGAGCTCGACTTCGGCGGTGACACTATGTCACTACTCGCTCTTGACACCGCACGTCGCGTGCTCGGTTCCCTAACATTATCGACCAACAAAACTCGACCGGTTGTGGATGTATTCGGCTCGCGCACGTCGCGTATCCAACTGCGCAGCCCTAGTCTCCAGAACGTTCCGAAGCTGTACCGCTCTATCATCACTGCCCGCGCTGACGCTGAGCTTTGCTACGTCGATTTTGATCAGTTCGAGGTAGGTGTAATGGCTGCACTCTCGGGTGACGACGAGCTGAAGCGTCTGTACGCTGAGGGTGACATGTATGATCTATTTGCAAACACGCATTTGGGGCTTACCGGCAAGCGGAAAGCCGCCAAGCAATTGTTTCTTTCTTACGCGTATGGAATGAGCCAAAAAGCACTGATCGATGCTGCTTTCTCGCTCGGTGTAGATCGACAGAAGGCGAAAGCAGCATTCCGGTTGTTTCAGCGTTACGAGGATTGGAAGAAATCGATATGGGCCGAGTTTCAGAGCACCGGACGCGTGGTTACAGTTTTTGGTAATCACTATCGAAGGTCTGGCAAGGGCAAGCTCACCAGTAAAGAACAGCGTTCGGCTGTGAGCCAGGTAGTCCAAGGGACAGCGTCTCTGATATTCAAGCGCTCGTTGTTGGCGGTCGCCTCTATCAGCGACGTTAGAGTGGTTTTGCCGATGCATGATGCCTTGCTATTCGAGCATACTTTAGTCGAGACGCCAGCCAAGGTGGTTCATGCCTTTGAGCAAGTCATGACGGATGTGCTCAGTTCAATGGTTGCAGGGAAGGCGTCGATCGGCGACTTTATCGAGCGTGAGTGATTGTTGGCGATAGTTGACCGCTCGCGGGCTCGCGGGCATCGAAGATACGATTCAGTGAAAGCTGCATCCGTATCTTTACGGGGCAGTCCGCTCCCCGATAAAACGGAGCATCTGCAGTCGAGAGCGACCGTCTGCAATTCGGCCTTCGCTCATCGAACTGTTGCGCTAAGCTGAGACCGGTTGGAAACCCAGCGGCCTACGCATTTGAGTTTTTTTACCGCAGTTTGAAAAAGTGGAAGCGAGGTCCTACCTGACACAGCCGTATCAGGCTGCCGATGATCGAGCCTCAGGACATTTTAAATATGGAGGAAGATACTAGTTATCCCCCCTATCCAGGAACCGATCAGCATGGATTTTGACGGATGGCGTACTTGATAACTAATGGTAGTTTTGCGCGTGAACGAGTGCTCGCAAGATGATTCGCTTCCGTCGTGTGACATTACAGCCACTCAGCGCGTGGCTGGTTGCCCAACCCTCGACCGGCACCCACAGCAAATATGAACTGCGCGTGTGGCGGGAGGACAACGCCAATTTTGAGGAGCTGCGCGACGAACTGGTCGCCTATGCTCAGGAAGCCCTCGAGGATGCACGAGTCCGCATACGCAAGGGCTTCGAGGATAACCTCTCCCCTTTTTCAGATCCTGTCGATGATCCTGCTGCATACTATCCAGCGATGCTCAATCGCATCACTTTACAGGGCTATCTCGGCGAAACCCTAGCTGGTCTCGCGGTCGAACATTTTGGTGCCTTCGGGGAGATCGACTGGCAGGTGCCTGCCTTTCTGTTCCGCTTCCACGACCAAGAATTCCAGCATCTCGACCTCATTAATGAGCGCTTTATTATGGGCGAGCCGCACGATCGCGATGCTGAAGCCGAAAAGCGTCCTGGGCGGACTGGCGATGATGCTTTGGCCTTCCGGCTCGACGGCAATGGCAACATCACTCATATTCTCGCGCTTGAGGCAAAGTGCTTGGCTACTAGTAATACTGCGACTATTGCCGATGCCCACGGCAAGCTGGCCGCTGGATCGCGGCGTCCCAGCGGCATTCGCGAACTGATCACTTTGCTCTCGGACTATGAGACCACCGAAGCCCAGGCATGGGTTGCCCGGCTACTCGAACTTTATCGAGATGGCTTCAGGACTGCGAACCGGAGCGACGGGCTTGCCTATACCGTCGGACACTTTCCAGTTAGCCCAAAGACTCGGTTGAGCTGGCTGCAGGCTGATGCGCCACACACGTCATACAATGTGGACCGCCGGCTCGTTGCCATGGAGTTCCAGCTCTCGGAACTCAGGGCGCTGGTCGAAACACTTTACCGGGGGGCTTGATGCCAAGCGACGCCGTACTCAAAATCGCAGAGCGGGTCAGAGCGGATTTGGCCGGCTCGGCTCTATCCCCGCTGCAAGCGAAACTCTACAGCCAGCGTGTTCGTCGTGACATGGGCGCAAATGGCCTACCTTCGTTCACCCCAGCAGAACTCGCGTCACGACTCGATGAAGCTTGCTTGTTGCTGGAGACGGCCTGGATCGAGCGATCAGCCGATGATGGCCGTGCCTGGATAACTGCTGCAAAGCGTGCCGCCGAGGTTCTCGAATGGGTTTCGCACACAGCCCTGAAGCCTGCAGACGCCCCGATCCACCTTCTGTCGGCGGCTGCTTATCAGGTGGCTGGCTATCCAGCTATGGCGCTCGGCCATCTGCGTATGATGCCAGCGGGTGAGGCCTTTTCAACGATTCTGCGCGAATTTTTGCGGGGCGATTTCGATGCAGCACTGACTGCGGTGCAAATGTTCTGGAAGGTGCAGCACGAGCTTGACGAAAACCGTGATCCACGAGCCACATCCATTGATGACGGTGTCGAGGACGATGATGTGCGACTTGTGGATCTTGAAGTGTCAACTGTTCGTCACGTCATCATGTGCATCGGTACTATTTGCTCCTATCTTCGCACAGGCGAGATAGCATTGGTCGATCGTGCTTTAGTAAAGCTCGACGCGTTGGCGCAAAGTTATCTGCACAGCCGCGATTCCTACTCCTACTTGCTGGCGCGGCTCTGCGCCGGTGCAGCTCACCGCTTCATAGATTCAAGCCTATGGCCCCACGTTGAAAGACTCGCTGATGAGGCGAACCCAAGCATCCGCGTGGCGTTAATGCAGTTCGCACGTGCGGCATTTGTTAACCGACGCGCCTTGGTATGGCCTGCGCAACGGGCCGGCATTGATCGGTTAGCGGCCAACAACAGCTTCGTTCTCTGCACTCCAACCGGATCGGGCAAGACAACCATCGCCACCCTTGGCGCCGTTCAAGGCCTGTTCTTGACTCGCCCCGATCCGCTTCTCGCAGGGAATCTTGTGCTTTATCTCGTGCCTTCTCGCGCGCTAGCTGCCGAGGTCGAAACTCGGTTCACCGAAGACCTTCGCGATATTGCCGCGGAACCCGTGGTTGTCACCGGGCTTTACGGGGGCGCTGATTGGGGCCCTACCGACGCTTGGGTCCAAATCAATCAGCCTACTGTCGTCATCTGTACCTTTGAAAAGGCTGACGCGCTGTTGCGCTATCTTGGAACACTGTTTCTTGATCGCGTTCGCCTCGTCGTCATTGACGAAGCGCATATGGTGGAGCAGGATCCGAATCGATCAGACGCCGTCACCGATGGCACGTCTCGCGCGCTCAGGCTCGAGCAGCTCAGCGCTCGTCTGCTGCACGCGCAGGACAGCAAGGGCTTCCGTATAATCGCGCTCTCGGCTGTCGCTGCCAAAGCCGCACCGGCAATTGCATCCTGGCTGTCGAGCGACGAAGGCGGCGGTCCGATCAGTTCGACATATCGTAGTACGCGGCAGATGCTCGGTCGGCTCGAAGTCGCGCGGAGCGGCAGGTTCGACATTCGCTACGACTTAATGGACGGGCGCACTCTTGAGTTCGAGGATGAGCGTACCGATGATCGCCCCTATGTCCCTAGTCCTTTTCCATCGGTCCCCGACGGCGTTAACAGCGCGCTAGGTGTCGAGAAATCGTTGCGTGGGCCGACGCTCTGGGCCGCTCTCCACCTTGCTGCCGAGCGACCAGACGGTACCCGGCCGACTGTGATGATCTCGTTGACGCAGAACGTCAGTTCCTTTGCCGAGGACTGCGCTGATCTGGTTGAAAGCTGGATCGCGGCAGAAGTCGCACTCCCCAATTACTGGTCTGTCGCCGATGAGGACCCATACTGGCAGCGCTGCCTAGCCGCAGCCGAGGACTATTTCACGACAGCGTCCTTCGAGTATCGCCTGTTGGTCCACGGGATCGCGGTACATCACGGCCAGATGCCGGGACTCTTGGCACGGCGACTCAAGGTGGCGATCGATCGCGGCATTGTCCGAGTGGTGATCGCGACCTCGACGCTCTCTGAAGGTGTCAATATCCCGGTAAATACGCTGCTGATCCCAAGCGTCCATCGTGCGAACAAAGTCTTTACGACCAATGAATTCTCGAACCTCATTGGCCGCGCTGGGCGGCCGGGTGTCGCCACTGAAGGCAATGCCTTCGTCGTACTGCCTGAGCGTGAATATCGCAGCCGCAGCCGCGCATATGTCTGGAACCGCACTTGGGAAGGTTATGAGAAGCTCGTTAGAGAGCTGAAGGAAGCCACCGAACTTGCCTCTAATGGTGAACTGTCGCTTGAGCAAGGGACCGCAAATAGCGCGCTCGCTATGTTGCTAGAGCGGCTACGCGATGCGTGGGAAAATCTGAGTGGAAGCGACGATGACGATGAATTTGCCAAATGGCTCGAGGAAACTGCGGTTGTCAACGAGGACACCGATGAAGATGAAAGTGAGAAACTGCTAGATACGCTCGACGGATTGCTAATAACCGCAGTGCAAGAGATCGAACAGACCTGCAACGCGGATCTTAGTGCCGCCGATCTCGAAACCGAACTGTCGTCGCTGTGGCGACGGACTTACGCCTACGTCGCGGCGCAGGAGGAAGATCGCCTGGCACAGACTTGGCTCCAGCGAGGGCAGGCGATCACCAGCCTCTATCCTGACGCGAATCGGCGCCGTCAGCTCTACAAAACAAGCCTGCCGCCACGCTCGGGATCGATTCTCCTCGACCACGTCGATGACATTCGCGCAATTTTGGTGGGCGGCATTGATTATGCCGATTGGCCAGCAGAGCAACGGTTCCAGTTCATCAGTGCAGTCATTGCCCTTCTTAGTAAAGTGCCGGCGTTCCGCATCTCGACCAAGCTTGGAAAGATGCGTAAGCCTTTCGAAGACTGGGAAAAGTTGCTCCGTTGGTGGCTGTTTAAAGCTACCCTCCCAAAACAGCCAAAGCCTAAGGAGCTCGGACCTTGGTTCGCCTTCGTTTCCGAAAACTTTATCTATCGCGGCAATTGGGGATTAGGTAGCCTAATTGGCGTGCTGATGGATCAGGGCGACGCCGCTGGCCCGGTCGATGCGCTCACAATGGACGACTGGCCGCGCACTGGTCTGCCGTGGATCGGTTTTTGGCTCAAGGAACTGGTTAATTGGGGCACGCTTGATCCGGTTGCTGCCTTTTTGCTTGCGCGCGGCAATGCTCGCGATCGTACGCAGGCGGAAGCGGAGGCGCAGGTTTACTATGCGCAGCTCGGTGCCGACACCGCGTCAAATGAGAAGCTTGATCCTCGTCGTATAAGGGATTGGGTCGAAACACGCCAACCGGTGATTCCGATGCGAATGGCATCGCGTGAGATTACGCTCAACGTCCGGCTGGAACGACCGGCACGGGACTATATTGCGCGCAAGGTGAGCGTCCTGCCGCTAGCAACAGGCGATCGCCTCAGCTGGATCGATCCCGCTGGTTATGTCGTCGCATCCTGCGACCGTCCGGGCGATTGGGACGATCAATCCTCCCGCTTTCGCTTCGAGCTGTCCGTAGACCCTCGGCAAGTTACCGGCGAACCTTATCTGCTACATCGGCTTGAATCGTCTTAAGGAGCCACTCAGCTATATGTCGACCTCACTCCGGTGCATACTGCGCCGGAGTCGCCGGATTACTGATGGCGCTGAGGGAACCGGGTACGCTTATCACGACGAAACCCTACGTGAGGCTGTAGTAGATTCTTCATGCAGTGTGTCGAAGGAAGGTGTTTAGGACTTTATATTGCTCCAATTACCGGCAGAGCGATGGAAATCGCGGCATGGCACTTGTCATGGTATTTATTTTGACCCTGCTTCATAAGAAGCTATCAGAAAGGGTTTTGGTGGCTAGTTGATAATAGAGTGGGAATGATCCCGCGTCCGGTACAGCCCGGCACGATCTAGCAAAAAATGCCCCGAAGCCCGCGTAATTGCGGGCTTTTGACTTTTCGGCTCTTGGGGGCTGACGGTTTGTCGGCACTGCGTAATCTCACATGCAGACAACTCTCAGGAATTTAAGAAAATCCAGACGGCTGCCTGAGCCACTTGACCCTTATCTTTCCCCAAATGCAGGTGTATCGTATTCGCCCCCGCGCACCGGCCCTCCGGACGCGCTCCCGCAGTCGTTTCGAGGTCTTCGCTTTATGTCCTTCACCCGTCGCCAACTCCTCACAGGTATCGCTGGCCTTGCCGTGGTCGGTCTGGGTGCAGGTGGGGCTTCGCGTTACTGGCTGGGGCGCAGGGAGTCGGAAGCCGGTTCGGATTTTGTGCTGATTGCCGCGCCGCTGGATGTTGAACTGGTGCCCGGCCACAAGACGCCTGCCTGGGCGTTCGGTGGTTCTGCGCCGGGGACGGAGTTACGGGTGCGGCAGGGTGAGTGGTTGCGGTTGCGGTTCATCAATCAGTTGCCGGTCGAGACGACCATTCACTGGCATGGCATTCGGTTGCCGCTGGAGATGGATGGTGTGCCGTATGTTTCGCAGTTGCCGGTCAAGCCGGGTGAATATTTCGATTACAGGTTCCGGGTGCCGGACGCCGGTAGCTACTGGTATCACCCGCACGTCAGCAGCAGCGAAGAGCTGGGGCGTGGGCTGGTCGGGCCGTTGATTGTTGAAGAGCGCGAGCCGACCGGTTTCAGGCACGAGCGTACGGTCAGTCTGAAAAGCTGGCACGTGGACGAAGAGGGCGCGTTCACCGAGTTCAGCGTGTTGCGCGAGGCCGCGCGCGAGGGCACGGCGGGGCGGCTGTCGACGTTGAACGGGATTCCGCAGGCGGTCATCGAGTTGCCCGCCGGGCAGATCACCCGCGTGCGGCTGCTCAATCTCGACAATACCGTGACCTATCGTCTCAATCTGCCAGATGCCGAGGCGCAGATCTATGCGCTGGATGGGAATCCGGTGACGCCGCGTCCGTTTGGCGATGAATACTGGCTTGGGCCTGGCATGCGGATCTGTCTGGCGATCAAGGCTCCAGCGGCTGGCGAAGAGATCTCGCTGCGCAACGGACCGGTGCGGCTGGGTACATTCCGCTCGGTCGCCAACCACGACGCGCCGGGCGAATGGCCGCCGGAGTTGCCGGCCAATCCGGTCGCCGAGCCGGATCTGGAGAACGCCGAGAAGATCAATTTCAATGTCGAGTGGGTGGGTTCTGTGTCGGCCAACACCGATAACGGCAAGCCGCCGAGCCTGTGGCAGATCAACGGCGAAGCCTGGGACATCACCGACAAGACCTGCGCGGATCGGCCGATTGCCAAGCTGAAGCTGGGTCAGAGTTATATTTTCGAATTGAAGAACATGACCCAGTACCAGCACCCTATTCACCTGCATGGCATGAGTTTCAAGGTTATCGCGTCCAATCGACGCAAGATCATTCCGTACTTTACCGATACTTTTCTGCTGGGGCGCAACGAGCGGGCGCGGGTGGCTCTGGTCGCCGATAACCCTGGCGTGTGGATGTTTCACTGCCACGTGATCGACCACATGGAAACCGGTCTCATGGCCGCGATCGAGGTGTCGTGATGAGGCAGCCGCCAATCATTGACCGCAGCAACGACCAGTACTTCATGCGCGAGGCGCTGGCGCTCGCTGCACAAGGTGCCTCGTTGGGCGAGGTGCCGGTAGGTGCAGTCGTGGTGCAGAACGGCGAGATCATCGGCCGTGGTTATAACTGTCCGATCAGTGGCAGCGACCCCAGTGCCCATGCCGAAATGGTTGCCATCAGGGATGCCGCCAAAACCGTGGACAACTACCGTCTGCCCGGCAGCACGCTGTATGTGACGCTTGAGCCATGCAGCATGTGCGCGGGCCTGATCGTGCATTCCCGTGTGGCACGCGTGGTCTATGGCGCGCTGGAGCCCAAGGCGGGCATCGTGCAGAGCCAGGGGCAGTTTTTCAGCCAGGCGTTTCTCAACCATCGCGTGCTGGTTGAAGGCGGCGTGCTGGGCGAGGAGTGTGGTGTGATGCTGAGCGAGTTCTTCAGGATGCGACGTGCTGCGAAGGATACGGCGCAGAAGGGGAAGGCTTAGAGCGCGCTCTTGTCGTCGCTGGCGGCAGGTTCGGGCGTTGAGTCTGATGTGGGTTTGGTCTTGTCTACACCGGGCACATGCAAATCGCCCTCTGCGACTTGATTGCCTTCCAGTTGCGGCTGCGTGACCCAGGTCAGGATGTCGTAATAGCGGCGGATGTTGGCAACGAAATGCACCGGTTCGCCGCCACGGGCATAACCATAACGCGTCTTGCTGTACCACTTTTTCTGCGAGAGGCGCGGCAGCATTTTTTTCACGTCGAGCCATTTATTGGGGTTCAGGCCCTCGTTTTCCGCGAGTTTACGCGCATCCTCCAGATGGCCGCTGCCCACGTTGTAGGACGCAAGAGCCAGCCAAGTGCGATCCGGCTCTTCTATCTTGTCATCCAGTTGTTCCTTCACGTAGGCAAAGTACTTGGCTCCACCCTGAATGCTTTGTCGAGCGTCCAGCCGGTTGGTCACGCCCATGGCCTGCGCGGTGTTCTGGGTCAGCATCATCAGGCCGCGCACGCCGGTCTTGGAGGTCACGGTCGGCTGCCACATGGATTCCTGATAGCCGATGGCTGCGAGCAGACGCCAGTCCACCTGTTCTTTCTTGGCGGACGTCTGGAAATGCTTCTCGTACTTTGGCAGGCGCTCCTGCAAATGCTGTGCGAAGGTGTACGCGCCGACATAGCCAAGGACGTCGACATGGCCGTAATAGCGATCTTTCAGGCGCTGCAGGGTGCCGTTTTTCTCGACTTTGTCCAGATAGGCGTTTATTTCGTTCAGCAGGCTGTTGTCTTCGCCAGGAGCCACAGCCCAGCGCTGCTCGCGGGCTTCGCCCAGGTCGAAAGCGACGCGCACATTGGGGAAGTAGACCTGGTTCATCGCCAGTTCGTTGGAATCGACCAGCGTGAGGTCGATCTGACCTTCATCGACCATGCGCAGCAGATCGACGACTTCTACCGCGTCGGATTCTTCGTATTCAATGCCTGGGTTCTGCACTTTCAACGCGGCGAGCTGCTCGGCATGGCTGCTGCCTTTGAGCACGACAATTCGTTTACCGACCAGATCACCCGCATCGGTCGGGCGTGACTGGCCGTTGCGGTAGACGACCTGCGGCGTGACTTCGAGGTAGGAGTGGGAGAAACGGGCCTGCTGCCTGCGCTTTTCCGTGTCGATCAGACCGGCGGCGCCCAATACCGGGCCTCCCGGCTTGTTCATCTGGTCGAAAAGATCGTCCAGGTTGTCGGCGGTTTCGATCTTCAATTCCACGCCCAGATCTTCGGCAAAGCGCTTCACCAGCTCGTATTCGAAGCCGGTTTCACCGTTGCGATCCTGGAAGTAGGTGGCCGGACTGTTGCGGGTGACCACGCGCAGCACGCCGTCCTCCTTGACTCGCTCCAGTGTGTTGGGTTTATCCACACAGGCGCTGAGCATCAGGAAGAGTCCGGTTGCGATGAGCCACTTGGCGCAACGAGTGCGGAAATCGGGTCTGAAGAACATCGGTGCAGTATACGCAAAGCGCACCGGGCGCCATATCTCGACAGCGATGCTTGCGTCTGATAGGCAACGGCATTTTGATAGCATTTGTCGCGTTTTCGACGGTGGCGTGACATTCGGGCGCATGGAATGCTGCCGTTTTGGGTGATCAACGTCCCAGTTTAGGCTAGAATACGCGGCCTCAAAGCACACCCCCTTCCCGAGGCTGTCCCGAAGATGTTGATCCTGCGCGGTGCTCCTGCCCTTTCTGCCTTCCGCCACAGCAAATTACTAGAACAACTGAAACAAAAAGTTTCAGCTGTCAGTGGCTTGTACGCTGAATTCGCTCACTTCGCCGACGTCACTGACGCTCTGTCCAGCGAAGAACAGCAGGTTCTCGACCGTCTCCTGAAATACGGCCCAAGCGTGCCGGTTCAAGAGCCGAGTGGCCGTCTGTTTCTGGTGTTGCCACGGTTTGGCACCATTTCGCCATGGTCGAGCAAGGCCAGCGATATCGCTCGCAACTGCGGCCTGGCGAAGATTCAGCGCATCGAGCGCGGGATTGCCTTTTATGTAGAAGGCCAGTTCAGCGAGGCCGAGGCTCAGTCCATCGCTGACAGCCTGCACGACCGTATGACTCAACTGGTTCTGGGCGACCATGAACAGGCTGCCGGTCTGTTCAGCCATGCTCAGCCCAAGCCGTTGACGGCCATTGATATCCTGGGTGGCGGTCGCGCTGCGCTGGAGAAGGCCAACGTCGAACTGGGTCTGGCCCTGGCCGAGGACGAAATCGACTATCTGGTCACCAGCTTCAACGGGTTGGGTCGCAACCCGCATGACATCGAACTGATGATGTTCGCCCAGGCCAACTCCGAGCACTGCCGCCACAAGATTTTCAACGCCAGTTGGGACATCGACGGCCAGAGCCAGGAAAAAAGCCTGTTCGGCATGATCAAAAATACCTATCAGATGCACAGCGAAGGCGTCCTGTCTGCTTATAAGGACAACGCTTCGGTGATCGTCGGCAACGTCGCCGGTCGTTTCTTCCCGGATCCGGAAACCCGCCAGTACGGCGCGGTGCAGGAGCCGGTGCACATTTTGATGAAGGTCGAAACGCACAACCACCCGACCGCGATTGCTCCGTTCCCTGGCGCATCGACCGGTTCCGGCGGCGAGATCCGCGACGAAGGTGCAACCGGTCGCGGCGCCAAGCCAAAGGCTGGCCTCACGGGTTTCACCGTTTCCAACCTGCAGATTCCGGGCTTCGTGCAACCCTGGGAGAAGCCTTACGGCAAACCCGAGCGCATCGTGACCGCGCTGGACATCATGATTGAAGGCCCGCTGGGTGGCGCGGCGTTCAACAACGAATTCGGCCGTCCGGCGCTGACCGGTTACTTCCGTACCTTCGAGCAATCCATCACCACACCGCACGGTGATGAAGTCCGCGGTTACCACAAGCCGATCATGCTGGCTGGCGGTATGGGCAACATTCGCGAAGACCATGTCCAGAAGGGCGAGATCACGGTCGGTTCCAAGCTGATCGTGCTGGGCGGTCCGGCCATGCTGATCGGTCTGGGCGGCGGTGCTGCTTCATCGATGGCGACCGGCACCAGTTCTGCCGATCTGGATTTTGCTTCGGTTCAGCGTGAAAACCCTGAAATGGAGCGTCGTTGCCAAGAGGTCATCGACCGTTGCTGGCAGTTGGGTGACCGTAACCCGATCAGCTTCATCCATGACGTGGGTGCCGGTGGTCTTTCCAACGCCTTCCCTGAGCTGGTCAACGATGGCGGTCGTGGCGGTCGTTTCGAACTGCGCAACGTGCCAAACGACGAGCCGGGCATGGCCCCGCTGGAAATCTGGAGCAACGAATCCCAGGAGCGTTACGTTCTGGCCGTCGGCGTTGAAGACTTCGAACGCTTCAAGGCGATCTGCGAGCGCGAGCGCTGCCCGTTCGCCGTGGTGGGCGAAGCGACTGCCGAGCCACAACTGACCGTGACCGACAGCCATTTCGGCAACAACCCGGTGGACATGCCGCTGGAAGTGTTGCTGGGCAAGGCCCCGCGCATGCACCGTTCGGTCGAGCGTGAAGCCGAGATGGGCGACGATTTCGACCCGAGCACGCTGGATATCGAAGAAAGCGTTCAGCGCGTTCTGCGTCATCCGGCGGTTGCCAGCAAGAGCTTTTTGATCACCATCGGCGACCGCAGCATCACAGGCCTTGTGGCTCGCGATCAGATGGTTGGTCCGTGGCAGGTTCCTGTCGCTGACTGCGCTGTGACCGCCACCAGCTTCGACGTCAACACCGGCGAAGCGATGGCTATGGGCGAGCGGACTCCGCTGGCCTTGCTGGATGCTCCGGCATCGGGCCGCATGGCCATCGGCGAAACCCTGACCAACATCGCTGCCTCGCGCATCGAGAAGCTGTCCGACATCAAGCTGTCGGCCAACTGGATGTCGGCGGCCGGTCACCCTGGCGAAGACGCACGTTTGTACGACACCGTGAAAGCGGTGGGTATGGAGCTGTGCCCCGAGCTGGGCCTGACCATTCCGGTGGGCAAGGACTCCATGTCCATGAAGACCCGCTGGAGCGACGACAGCGAAGAGAAGAGTGTGACTTCGCCGTTGTCGCTGATCGTGACCGGCTTCGCGCCTGTGGTGGATATTCGCAAGACCCTGACTCCAGAGCTGCGCATGGACAAGGGCATAACCGATCTGATCCTGATCGATCTGGGTCGCGGTCAGAACCGTATGGGCGCTTCCATTCTTGCCCAGACTCACGGCAAGCTGGGCCGCCTGGCCCCGGACGTCGATGACGCTGAAGACCTCAAAGCGTTCTTCGCCGTGGTTCAGGGTCTGAATGCCGACGGCCACATCCTGTCCTACCACGACCGTTCCGACGGTGGCCTGTTGGTCAGCACTCTGGAAATGGCCTTTGCCGGTCATTGCGGCCTGAAACTGCACCTTGACGGTCTGGCTGACAACGCTTCCGAACTGAACGAGATTCTGTTCAACGAAGAGCTGGGGGCAGTCATCCAGGTTCGTCAGGACGCCACGCCGCTGGTGCTGGCTCAGTTCAGCGCGGCCGGTCTGGCAGATTGCGTGTCGGTCATCGGCCAGCCGGTGAACAACGATGAAGTCGTCATCAGCTTCGCGGGCGAGCCGGTATTCACGGGGCAGCGCCGTCTGCTGCAGCGTCAGTGGGCCGAGACCAGCTACCAGATCCAGCGCCTTCGCGACAACGCCGAATGCGCCGATCAGGAATTCGACGCACTGCTGGAAGAAGATAATCCAGGCCTGACCGTCAAGCTGGGCTTCGACGTCAACGATGACATCGCTGCGCCTTACATCAAGACCGGTGTGCGTCCTCAGGTGGCTGTGCTGCGTGAGCAAGGCGTCAATGGTCAGGTCGAAATGGCCGCTGCGTTCGATCGCGCAGGCTTCAATGCCATCGATGTGCACATGAGCGACATCCTGGCCGGTCGTGTCGATCTGAACGACTTCAAGGGCATGGTTGCCTGTGGTGGCTTCTCTTACGGTGACGTACTGGGTGCCGGTGAGGGCTGGGCCAAGTCGGCGCTGTTCAACAGCCGCGCCCGCGATGCGTTCCAGAGCTTCTTTGAGCGTACCGACAGCTTCACCCTGGGCGTGTGCAACGGTTGTCAGATGCTGTCCAACCTGCATGAACTGATTCCGGGCAGCGAGTTCTGGCCGCACTTCGTCCGTAACCGCTCCGAGCAGTTCGAAGCACGCGTTGCGATGGTACAGATCCAGGAATCGCCGTCGATCTTCCTGCAGGGGATGGCCGGTTCGCGCATGCCGATCGCCATCGCTCACGGCGAAGGCCACGCGGAATTCCGCAATGCTGACGCACTGCTGGAAGCTGATGTGTCCGGAACGGTCGCGCTGCGTTTCGTGGACAACCATGGCAAGGTCACCGAAACCTACCCGGCCAACCCGAACGGTTCGCCGCGTGGTATCGGTGGTCTGACCACCCTCGACGGACGCGTCACCATCATGATGCCGCACCCTGAGCGTGTGTTCCGCGCCGTGCAGAACTCGTGGCGTCCTGAGGACTGGAACGAAGATGGCGCGTGGATGCGCATGTTCCGTAACGCCCGCGCCTGGGTCAACTGAGGCGGGCTGGCGGAACATGTACAAGCTTGCCTTTTTTGTTCCGCCGAGCCATGTGGACGAGGTCAAGAGCGCCGTATTCGCTGCGGGTGCAGGGCGAATCGGCGCTTATGACCAGTGCTGCTGGCAAGTGCTCGGCCACGGTCAATTCCGCCCGCTGGATGGCAGTCAGCCATTTATCGGGCAGGGCGGCGTGGTTGAACAGGTGCAGGAGTGGAAGGTCGAACTGGTTGTGGCCGATGAGCTGATTCAGCAGGCAGTGGTGGCGCTCAAGCAGAGCCACCCTTATGAAACGCCAGCTTATGAAGTATGGCGGCTGGAAGATTTCTAGGTTCTGTCGCTGAAATACCTGTGTGTCAGCCCGAATGGGACGCTCCGCGTCCTATTTTAGGTAACAGCGAGCCTGGCTGGTCTGACTCTGTCTGGCTTGATTAAGGCCTTATCTCGATCATCGTTCCGTCTTTCACCAGATCCCATATCTCGCGCATGTCGTTGTTCTTCAGCGCGATACAGCCGTTGGTCCAGTCCAGGGTGTGGAAATACCATTCCGGGTACTCTTCATCCACCGGCGTGCCGTGAATCATGATCATGCTGCCCGGTTTCACGCCTTCGCGACGTGCACGTGCCGAGTCCGAAATGTTCGGGTAGGAGATGTGCATCGAGAGGTTATAGTTGCCGCTTGGTTGACGCCAGTCGAGCCAGTAGAAACCCTCGGGCGTTCGCTGGTCGCCTTCCTGAAGTTTGGTGCCCTTGGGGTTCTTGCCCAGCGATATGCGATAGGTCTTGAGTGCTTCACCGCCACTGATCAGTTGCAACTGACGCACTGACTTGAGCACCAGCACCTTGTCGATTTTCTTGTCGGCAATGCTTTCGGTGTTGATCACCTTATTGTTGATGATCTTCTGTTCGCTGCCCTTGGGCACGATGGTCTGAGTGAAAGCAGCCTGGGACAGCGGGACGAACAACATGCAGACGAAAGCGAGCAACCAGCGCATTACCATTTCCCTGAGGGCTCAAGAGAGCCAATCTCGATTGCGAAGCCGAATTAAGAAACCTGCATTGGACGTGACGGGGGGAGGGCACTGGTATGAACCGGGTAAACCTGCCGACGCCGATCCGCGAAGAAGCATTCTAGGGTACGCCTGACCGTCATGAAAGCCAGGTCTTGCCAGGGAATGTCGGCTTCTTCGAATAATTGCACTTCAAGGCTCTCGATGCCGGCAGCGAAGTCCTCGGTTGCCATCTCTGCGCGGTAGAACACATGCACCTGATTGATGTGTGGCACATCAATCACTGAGTACAAATACAGCTCCCGCAGGGTCGCACACGCTTCTTCGACCGTTTCGCGCCGTGCGGCCTGTTCGATGGTCTCGCCGTTCTCCATGAACCCTGCCGGCAATGTCCAGAAACCCAGGCGCGGCTCGATGGCGCGACGGCACAGCAATACCTTGTTGCCCAGGGTCACCAGGCAGCCCGCGACGATGTTGGGGTTCTGATAATGAATGGTGTGGCAATGCTCGCAGACATACCGCAGGCGGCTGTCGCCTTCGGGGATGCGCTGGATGACGGAGTTGCCGCACTGGCTGCAAAATTTCATGGTGTCGGTCGATAGTGAATGCAGGCGCTATCTTGGCTTGTCCCGCCGCCCATGAGCAAGCGTCTATGTGGGGCGACTTGTCCTACAAGGGCTTGGGCACTTCGCTGCTTTGGTGCATAGTGCCAGGTAAGCAACAGATCGAGATTTGCCATGCTGGATGAGCTACTTCGCCGTGTAGTCAGTCATACGCCGGACACCCTTGAGACGGATCGCTTCTTTCCCGAGGCTGCAGTGCTGGTGCCTGTCACCCGCAGTGACGAGCCGGAGTTGATCCTGACTCTGCGCGCCAGCGGGCTTTCGACCCACGGTGGCGAGGTCGCATTTCCCGGTGGACGGCGCGATCCCGAAGACCCGGACCTGATTTTCACGGCGTTGCGCGAGGCAGAAGAAGAGATCGGCCTGCCGCCCGGTCTGGTGGAAATCGTCGGGCCATTGAGCCCGCTGATCTCCAAGCACGGCATCAAGGTCACACCTTACGTAGGGGTGATTCCCGATTTCGTCGAGTACCGGCCCAATGATGGTGAAATCGCCGCTGTCTTCAGCGTACCGCTGGAGTTCTTCCGTCAGGACACCCGCGAACATACGCACCGAATCGACTACGAAGGGCGCAGTTGGTACGTCCCCAGCTATCGTTATGGCGAGTACAAGATCTGGGGGCTGACCGCGATCATGATCGTCGAGCTGGTCAATGTGATGTACGGCACGCAGATCAGCCTGCATCATCCGCCCGAGCGCTCCACTACCTGAACGGTGTGTCATCCATAAAGAGTCATGCCCAAGAGCGTGACCAGCCTGAGGAAACCGCATGAAATACCGACTGGGAGAGTCTCGCGTCCAGATCGATCCGCAAAGCTGGGTCGCGCCCAATGCGGTGCTGATCGGCAAGGTCAGGCTGCAGGCCGGTGCCAGCGTGTGGTTCAACGCCGTACTGCGCGGCGACAACGAGCTGATTCATATCGGCGAGAACAGCAACGTGCAGGATGGCACGGTGATGCACACCGACATGGGTTCGCCGCTGACCATCGGCAAGGGCGTGACCATTGGCCATAACGCGATGCTGCACGGCTGCAGCGTTGACGATTACAGCCTGATCGGTATCAACGCGGTCATCCTCAACGGGGCAAAAATCGGAAAATACTGCATCATCGGCGCCAATTCGCTGATCGGCGAGGGTAAGGTCATTCCCGATGGTTCGCTGGTAATGGGCTCGCCGGGTAAAATCGTCCGCGAATTGACCGATGTGCAGATGAAGATGCTCGAAGCCAGCGCCGCCCATTACGTCCACAACGCCCAACGCTACGCCCGCGACCTGGCGGTGCAGGAAGATTGATGAGCACTGAATCGATAGTCGAGAAGCCGGTCCGTTCACCCTGCGTCAGCATCTGCGCGCTGGACGAAGACGATATCTGCACCGGCTGCCAGCGCACCGTCAGCGAAATCACCCGCTGGAGTCGCATGAGCAATGACGAGCGTCGTGTCGTGCTGGGTCTGTGTGACGACCGCGCCAGGGCCAGCGGGATGATGTGGACGCTGGGTGGCAAGGGCTGAGGGCCTGGCAAGGAACGAGGAGCAGCCCGTAACCATTCCCACCGCTGCGTCCGCGGCTGCTAACATTGGCCCCCATTTTTTTAGGCAGCAGTACCGCCATGCTTTTTCTGATTGCCTACATCGGCAGCGTCGTGCTGATCAACTTCGCGTTTTCCAGCGCTCCGCATCTGGACATTATCTGGTCGGCCTGGGGCGGGCTGGTGTTCGTGCTGCGCGACATGGTGCAGATCCGGTTCGGCCATGGCGCGATTCTCGCCATGCTGGCGGCACTGGTGCTTTCCTATGTCACCAGCGATCCGACCATTGCCTTGGCCAGTGCCACGGCATTTGCGGTATCGGAGTGCATCGACTGGCTGGTGTTCAGCATCACCAGGCGACCCTTGCGTGACCGTCTGTGGATCAGCTCGGCGCTGAGCATTCCGCTGGACACCTTTATCTTCTTCGGCATGATCGATGCCCTGACAACGCCAGTGATTCTGACCGCGCTGCTCTCCAAGTTTGCCGGGGTGACGGCCGTCTGGATGATCATGGCCTGGCGGGCGCGCAACAACGCCTGTCCGGGTTGAGCCCCCATTCGCAAGGGCTTCATGGTAAATTGCGCGCCTTTCTCCACAGCGGTCGCTCGCACACGGCGGGCTGCCCTCGATATCTGCTCCACGAGGACCTGAGATGACTCAAATCGGAACTCCACTGTCGCCTACCGCGACGCGCGTACTGTTCTGCGGCAGCGGCGAGCTGGGCAAGGAAGTCGTGATCGAGCTGCAACGCTTGGGCGTCGAAGTGATCGCGGTCGACCGCTATGCCAACGCGCCGGCCATGCAAGTCGCGCACCGCAGCCACGTGGTCAATATGCTCGACGGCGCAGCGCTGCGCGCAGTGATCGAGGCCGAGAAGCCGCATTTCATCGTTCCGGAAATCGAGGCCATTGCCACCGATACGCTGGTCGAGCTGGAAGCCGAAGGTTTCACCGTCATCCCGACCGCTCGTGCTGCGCAGCTGACCATGAACCGCGAAGGCATTCGTCGCCTGGCCGCTGAAGAGTTGAAGCTGCCCACTTCCCCTTACCACTTTGCCGACACCTTCGAGGCCTACAGCAAGGCGGTAGAGGATCTGGGCTTCCCATGTGTGGTAAAGCCGGTCATGAGTTCGTCGGGCAAAGGCCAGAGCCTGCTCAAAAGCGTTGACGACGTTCAGAAGGCGTGGGATTACGCACAGGAAGGCGGGCGTGCCGGTAAAGGCCGCGTGATCGTCGAGGGGTTCATCGACTTCGATTACGAAATCACCCTGCTGACCGTGCGCCATGTGGGCGGCACCACGTTCTGTGCGCCGGTCGGCCACCGTCAGGAGAAGGGCGATTACCAGGAATCCTGGCAGCCACAGGCCATGAGCCCGGCAGCGCTGGACGAGTCCGAGCGGGTGGCCAAGGCTGTGACCGAGGCTCTGGGCGGTCGCGGCATCTTCGGTGTCGAACTGTTCATCAAGGGTGATCAGGTGTGGTTCAGCGAAGTGTCGCCGCGTCCGCATGACACCGGTCTGGTGACACTGATTTCCCAGGACCTGTCGCAGTTCGCCTTGCACGCCCGCGCCATCCTGGGCCTGCCGATTCCGTTGATCCGTCAGTTCGGCCCTTCGGCCTCCGCAGTGATTCTGGTTGAAGGCCAGTCGACGCAGACCGCGTTTTCCAACCTCGGTGCTGCACTGGCCGAGCCGGATACAGCCTTGCGTCTGTTCGGCAAGCCGGAAGTCAATGGTCAGCGCCGCATGGGCGTAGCGCTTGCGCGTGACGAGTCCATCGAGGCCGCTCGCGCCAAGGCCACCCGCGCATCGCAGGCGGTCAAAGTCGAGTTGTAACATTGTCCCTGATCGTGCCCATGGGCACGATCAGGGTTGATTGTGAATGTGTTCAACCCACCCGATTCAAGTCCTCATGGCGTGTCTCCTTAAGGCACAGCACTGCCAGCACGCTGATCAGCGCTGCTGCCGAAACATACCCGCCCACCCAGCTCAGTCCGCCCATGGCCACCAGTTTCTGTGCGAAGAAAGGTGCAACCGAAGCCCCGACGATTCCGCCCAGGTTGTAGGCCGCCGACGCGCCTGTATAACGCACTTGCGTCGGAAACAGCTCCGGTAGCAGCGCGCCCATCGGTGCGAAGGTGATACCCATCAGGAACAGCTCGACGCACAGGAATAACGCCACGCCCCATGTGGTGCCGTGGGTCAGAAGCGGTTCCATGGCAAAGCCCGACAGAATTGCCAGCACACCACCGACCAGCAGAACCGGTTTGCGTCCGAAACGGTCGCTGGCCAGCGCGGCCAGAGGGGTGGCGGCAGCCATGAACAACACTGCAAAGCACAGCAGTCCCAGAAAGGTCTCCCGGGTATAACCGAGTGTCGAGACGCCGTAACTCAGCGAAAACACGGTCGAGATATAGAACAGTGCATAGCACACCACCATTGAGGCGGCACCCAGCAGCACGGGCCTCCAGTGATCGCGGAATGTTTCCACGATGGGCATTCCGACTCGCTTGTGGCTCGCCATGGCCTCGGCAAAGACGGGGGTTTCTTCCAGCTTCAGGCGTACGTACAGGCCGACCATGACCAGCAAGGCGCTGAGCAGAAACGGAATCCGCCAGCCCCAGGCACGGAACTGCTCGTCGCTCAGGGTCATGGCCAGCGTCAGGAACAGGCCGTTGGCGGCAAGAAAGCCGATCGAAGGGCCCAGTTGCGGAAACATACCGAACCAGGCGCGCTTGCCCTTTGGGGCGTTTTCCGTCGCCAGTAGCGCCGCGCCGCCCCATTCGCCCCCCAGACCGAGCCCCTGACCGAAGCGCAGCACGCATAGCAGGATCGGCGCCCAGGCACCAATGGTTGCGTATCCCGGCAGTACGCCAATGAGCGTGGTGCAGATGCCCATCAGCAACAGCGACGCGACCAGTGTCGATTTACGGCCGATACGGTCACCAAAGTGGCCGAACAGTGCCGAGCCCAGCGGGCGTGCGAGGAAAGCGATGCCGAAGGTCAGAAATGACGACAGCATCTGTGCGGTGCCGGACGTCTGAGGAAAGAAGACCGGGCCGATTACCAGTGCGGCGGCCGTGGCATAGACGTAGAAATCATAGAACTCGATGGCGGTGCCGATGAAGCTGGCCGTGGCGACGCGAGTCGCAGAGTTGGCAGGTGGCGCTGCCGCGGTGTCTTCGTGAGCGGCTGAGGTGCTGGTCATGCAGTTATCCCTGACGGTCATCTTGCCTGTCGACACGGCATGCGCGGCGGCAAGTCTTCGTTGTTGTGATTGTTACGTCATTATGGCGCAGCGCTGAGCAGCGTAGCCCGGTTGGGCGGGAGGGCAATGGCCGCGCTCATGGGTAAGGGCGCGGGCCAGAGAAATTGAAGTGTTCAGGCTACAGGCTGATCGTCTGACGTGCGGGTAGCACAACGACTGCCGGGCTGGATAAGCGTCTCGATTATAGGAAGCGGACCGGATTTGAAACAAGTGTTTGCACGGCGCTGAATCGTTCTTTACTTGAACACCAGGCTCGGCGCGTTCTGCCACATGGCCACGCGCGTGACACGGTTGTCTTCGGTTTCCAGAATTTCCAGCCGGTACGGGCCTATCTTCAGGCAGACCGGTGCTTCGGGAATGGTTTCCAGCGCCTCGGTGACCAGTCCGTTCAGGGTTTTCGGGCCGTCGGATGGCAAGTGCCAGCCCAGGCTCTTGTTCAAATCGCGAATGGAGGCGGCGCCTTCCACTTCCAGTCGGCCGTCTTCCTGGCGTTTGATGTGCGGATTGTCCAGGGTCTGCTCGCTTTCGAACTCGCCGACGATTTCCTCAAGAATATCCTCGAGCGTGACGATGCCCAGCACTTCGCCATATTCATCGACCACTACGCCCAGACGGCGCTGCTGCTTGTGGAAATTGAGCAGCTGCAACTGCAGCGGGGTACTTTCCGGGACGAAGTACGGCTCATAGCAAACCGACAAAAGCTGTTCCTTGGTCAGTGCGCCCTTGGGTAGCAAGTGGCTGATGTCGCGGGTGTTGATAATGCCCTGCACCTGATTGATGTCATTGTGAAACACCGGCAGGCGGGTGTGGCGGGATATGATCAGACGCTCGATGATCAGCTCGATGGTGTCATCAAGGTTGACGCCGTCCACTTCGCTGCGCGGAATCAGGATGTCATTCACAGTGATGCTGTTCAGCGCATGAATGCCCGACAGCACGTTTGCGCGTGGGTAATGCTCCTGAACGCCATCGTGATGAGGGGTTTGCTGTGCTTCTTCGTCGAACTCCCGGCCAGGATCCTGCACGTTGCCTTTGAGAACCGGGCGCAGCAGGGTTTTCACGAGGGTGTTGAACACCCAGGTCACGGGTCGGACGATCATCATCGGCAGGCGCAGCAAGCCGTTGCCCAAATGCAGTGTCGAAACGGGATAGCGGCTGGCCAGACGACGCGGCATGTATTCGCCAAACACCAGCATCACGCCAGCGGTGCCCAGCCAGGCAACGGTCGGACCGTTGTAGAACCAGTAATCGGCGGCAATCAGCGTTGCGATCACGGTGATCAGTACCCTGATCAGCGTGTTGCAGAGAATCAGGCTATTGAGGTTAAAGGCCAGCTCGGGCAACGTCGAGTCGCCGGGACGGCTGCCTGCGCGCATTATCTTTAATTGCTGGTGGGCGTTTTCCACTGCGGTGAACAGGCCGGACCAGAGTATCAATAGCGCCAGAACGCCGAGCAGCGGGGCGATGGGCAGGTTATCCATGATCGTCGCCCGTCAGATATGCAGAATGAATTCGCGTACCAGCTTGCTGCCGAAATAGGCCAGCATCAGCAGGCAGAAGCCACCCAGCGTCCAGCGGATGGCCTTGTGTCCACGCCATCCGAGGCGGTTACGGCCCCACAGCAGTACGCTGAATACGATCCAGGCCAGACAGGCCAGCAGAGTCTTGTGCGCCAGATGCTGAGCGAACAGGTTTTCGACGAATACCCAGCCGGAAATCAGCGACAGCGACAGCAGTATCCAGCCTGCCCACAGAAAACCGAACAGCAGGCTTTCCATCGTCTGCAAGGGCGGGAAGTTCTTGATCAGACCCAGTGGGTGCTTGTGCTTGAGCTGGTAGTCCTGCACCAGCAGCAACAAGGATTGAAACGCTGCAATGGTGAGCATGCCGTAGGCGAGCAGCGACAGCAGAATGTGGCTGAGAATGCCGGGTTCTTCCTCGATCGGTTGCACCGTGCCACTGGGCGCGAACTGCGCCAGCAGAGCAGTGATCATCCCGAGAGGGAACAGCAGGACGAGCAAGTTTTCCACCGGTATGCGGGTGGTGGCGATCAGGGTCACGACGATCACCGACGCCGCAATCAGGCTGGCCGAGTTGAAGAAGTCCAGACCAAGGCCGGCCGGGCGCGCCAGTTGCGAGAACAGGCCGATGGCATGGGCGATCACGGCAAGCGTGCCGAGCAGATACAGCAGGCGCTTGTCAGGCCTGATGCTCTGGCTCAGACGAAGGCCCTGATAGACGGTCGCAGCGGCGTAAAGAATGGCGGCGGCGAGGCTGGGGAGCAGGCTGGGTGGCAAAGGGGACATAGATCCTGATGGACGGGCCTGAAAAGACGCTGAGTTTGGCATAGAACCGACAAATCACGAAAGACCACAGAAGCAGTCTGCGTGGTGTCCGTGCAGCGGAGTCTTCGCTATAATCCGCCACCTGCTCAAGCCGCAGGCTCGCCGAGCGCCATTTCTGCATCACGGGCCGGGCCGCATCAACCGGGGTTCGACGAGAGCCTGAAAGGATCGCCCATGTTTGAAAATCTGACAGACCGCCTCTCGCAGACGCTTCGCCACGTAACTGGCAAGGCCAAGCTGAACGAGGACAATATCAAGGACACCCTGCGCGAAGTGCGTATGGCCTTGCTCGAAGCCGACGTCGCGCTGCCGGTGGTGAAGGACTTCGTCAATAACGTCAAGGAACGTGCGGTCGGCACCGAGGTGTCGCGCAGCCTGACGCCGGGCCAGGCGTTTGTGAAGATCGTCCAGGCCGAACTCGAAAGCCTGATGGGCGCTGCCAACGAAGACCTGGTGCTCAACGTCACGCCGCCAGCCGTCGTACTGATGGCCGGTCTGCAGGGCGCGGGTAAAACCACGACTGCCGGCAAGCTGGCGCGCTTCCTCAAGGAGCGCAAGAAGAAAACCGTGATGGTGGTCTCGGTCGACGTTTACCGTCCCGCCGCCATCAAGCAGCTTGAAACCCTGGCCAATGATATCGGCGTGACGTTCTTTGCGTCGGACATCAGCCAGAAGCCTGTGGACATCGCCCAGGCTGCCATTAAAGAAGCCAAACTCAAATTCATCGATGTGGTCATCGTCGATACCGCCGGTCGTCTGCACATCGACGCCGAGATGATGGGCGAGATCCAGTCGCTGCATGCCGCGGTCAAGCCGGCCGAGACGCTGTTCGTCGTCGACGCCATGACCGGTCAGGATGCTGCCAACACCGCCAAGGCCTTTGGCGATGCGCTGCCATTGACCGGCGTGATCCTGACCAAGGTCGACGGCGATGCACGTGGCGGCGCCGCGTTGTCGGTGCGGGCCATTACCGGCAAGCCGATCAAGTTCATCGGTATGGGCGAGAAGAGCGACGCGCTCGAGCCGTTCCACCCGGATCGTATCGCCTCGCGAATCCTCGGTATGGGCGACGTGCTCAGCCTGATCGAGCAGGCCGAACAGACCCTGGACAAGGACAAGGCCGACAAACTGGCCAAGAAGCTGAAGAAGGGGAAGGGCTTCGATCTCGAAGATTTCCGCGATCAGCTGCAGCAGATGAAGAATATGGGCGGCCTTGGCGGCCTGATGGACAAGCTGCCAAGCATTGGCGGGGTCAACCTGTCGCAGATGGGCAACGCTCAGGGCGCAGCCGAGAAACAGTTCAAGCAGATGGAAGCCATCATCAACTCGATGACCCCGGCCGAGCGCCGTGATCCTGATCTGATCAGCGGCTCGCGCAAGCGTCGCATTTCGATGGGGTCCGGCACCCAGGTTCAGGACATCGGGCGTCTGATCAAGCAGCACAAACAGATGCAGAAGATGATGAAGAAATTCTCCGCCAAGGGCGGAATGGCGAAAATGATGCGCGGCATGGGTGGAATGTTCCCCGGCGGCGGCATGCCAAAGATGTGATTGTGTCGCGCGCGTAGTGTCTTGCGCGCGTCCCGCATGGGGGGTGACCCCCGCTCAGCCCGCGTATTGCGGGCTTCTACCTGCTGTCACAACGACAGCGCTCCAGCAAATCTGGACGGCACGCCTATAGGCGCCGGAAAAAGACATTTGCAAAAGTCGGGATATTCCTTAGAATATGCGGCCTTTCGGGCACCTATGCCCGCTGTGCATCTTAGATTTGCAGCACCGACTACAGGAACGATGTTCAATGCTAACCATCCGTCTTGCCCTTGGCGGCTCCAAAAAGCGCCCGTTTTACCACTTGACCGTAACCGACAGCCGCAACGCTCGTGACGGTTCCCACAAGGAACAGGTTGGTTTCTTCAACCCGGTTGCCCGTGGTCAGGAAATCCGTTTGTCCGTTAACGAAGAACGCGTCAACTACTGGTTGAGCGTGGGTGCACAAACTTCCGAGCGCGTTGCACAGCTGCTCAAAGAGCACAACAAGGCAAAGGCCGCGGCCTGAGTCTTATGAACGCGACGCCTGCACCTGCCGACGATCTGATCGTCATTGGCAAGATTTACTCAGTTCATGGCGTTCGCGGCGAAGTGAAGGTTTTTTCCTTTACTGATCCGATTGGAAACCTGTTGGACTACAAAACCTGGACGCTTCGGCGCGAAGGCAGCGTTGAGAAGCAGGTTGAGCTGGTCAGCGGACGCTTACAAAGCAAGTTTCTGGTCGCAAGGCTCAAGGGTCTCGATGATCGCGAAGAAGCCCGTCTTCTTTCCGGTTACGAAATCTGCGTGCCGCGTAACCTGTTCCCTGATCTGGACGATGGCGAGTACTACTGGTACCAGCTTGAAGGCCTGAAGGTCATTGACCAACTTGGGCAATTGCTCGGGAAAATCGATCACCTGCTCGAAACCGGTTCGAACGATGTAATGGTTGTAAAGCCCTGCGCGGGCAGCCTGGATGATCGTGAACGCCTGTTGCCCTATACGGAGCAATGCGTGTTGGCAGTCGACCTGGGTGCTGGCGAGATGAAGGTGGATTGGGATGCGGACTTCTGAGTGCCATGGCTAGCCTACGCATAGAAGTCATCAGTCTGTTTCCCGAGATGTTTTCCGCCATCAGCGAATACGGCATTACCAGCCGTGCGGTGAAACAGGGGCTATTGCAGCTTACCTGTTGGAATCCGCGGGATTACACCACTGATCGCCATCACACTGTGGATGATCGCCCATTTGGCGGTGGTCCGGGCATGGTGATGAAGATCAAGCCCCTTGAAGATGCTCTGGTTCAGGCCAGGCAAGCGGCAGGGGATGCGGCGAAGGTGATTTACCTGTCGCCACAAGGCCGCAAGCTGGATCAGTCTGCGGTACGCGAACTGGCGCAAGAGGAAGCGATTATCCTCATCGCCGGTCGTTATGAAGGCATTGACGAGCGCTTTATTGAGGCTCATGTCGATGAAGAGTGGTCGATTGGTGACTATGTTCTTTCCGGTGGCGAGCTGCCGGCGATGGTCCTGATTGACGCGGTTACGCGGCTGCTGCCTGGAGCTTTAGGGCATGTGGACTCCGCGGAGGAAGATTCCTTCACGGACGGTCTGCTGGATTGCCCGCATTACACCCGACCTGAGGTGTATGCGGATCAGCGTGTTCCCGACGTGTTGCTAAGTGGCAATCACGCGCACATCCGGCGTTGGCGTTTACAGCAGTCCCTTGGGCGGACCTATGAACGACGCGCTGATCTTCTGGAAAGCCGCTCGCTTTCTGGAGAAGAGAAGAAGCTGCTGGCGGAATACATCCGCGAGCGGGACGATAGTTAACGTATCGATGGTCGATCCAGACGGATTACCTTAGGAGCACCAGCATGACTAACAAAATCATTCTTGCCCTCGAAGCAGAGCAGATGACCAAAGAGATCCCTACCTTTGCCCCGGGCGACACCATTGTCGTTCAGGTGAAAGTGAAGGAAGGCGACCGCGCTCGTCTGCAGGCCTTTGAAGGCGTTGTAATTGCCAAGCGTAACCGTGGCGTGAACAGTGCTTTCACTGTTCGTAAAATCTCCAACGGTGTTGGCGTTGAGCGTACTTTCCAGACCTACAGCCCGCAAATCGACAGCATGGCTGTGAAACGTCGCGGTGACGTTCGCAAGGCCAAACTGTACTACCTGCGTGACCTGTCCGGTAAAGCAGCTCGCATCAAGGAAAAACTGTCCTGATACAGTTTTTCGATGCATGAAAAAAGCAGCCTTCGGGCTGCTTTTTTATTGTCTGGTGTTTAATGATGGACCTTCTTTCTGTTGCATAAGCTTGAGTACCCATGCCTGCCATCGACCACCCGCTGATTGACCAGTTTCTCGACGCCCTTTGGCTGGAGAAAGGCCTGTCCGACAACACCCGCGACGCCTACCGCAGTGATCTGGCCCTGTTTCACGGCTGGTTGCAGGAGCGCAACGTGGATTTGGCGACTGCCGGGCGCGAGGCCATTCTCGATCATCTGGCCTGGCGGGTAGATCAAGCCTACAAGCCGCGCTCGACTGCGCGGTTTCTGTCCGGTGCACGAGGCTTCTATCGCTACCTGCTGCGCGAAAAGCTGATTGCAATAGATCCCACCCTGCAAGTCGACATGCCGCAACTGGGCAAGCCGCTGCCCAAGTCGCTGTCCGAGGCTGACGTCGAAGCGCTGCTGGCGGCGCCGGACCTGAGTGAGCCCATTGGCGAGCGGGACCGGGCGATGCTTGAGGTGCTCTATGCGTGCGGTCTGCGGGTGACCGAACTGATCAGTCTGACGCTGGAACAGGTCAATCTGCGTCAGGGCGTGCTGCGGGTGATGGGCAAGGGCAGCAAGGAGCGTCTGGTGCCGATGGGCGAGGAAGCCATCGTCTGGGTCGAACGCTACATGCGCGGTGCCCGTGACGAACTGCTGAACGGTCGTCCCAGTGATGTACTGTTTCCCAGTCAGCGTGGGGAACAGATGACGCGCCAGACGTTCTGGCATCGGATCAAGCATCAGGCCGTGGTCGCAGGCATCGATAAATCCCTCTCGCCACATACGCTGCGCCATGCATTTGCCACGCACCTGCTCAATCACGGTGCCGATCTTCGTGTCGTGCAAATGTTGCTAGGGCACAGTGATCTGTCGACGACGCAAATCTATACTCATGTGGCACGTGCCAGGCTTCAGGATCTGCATGCCCGGCATCATCCGCGGGGTTAGTTCCGGTTGCAATTTACCTGGCGTCTTGCCGTTGTCCGGGTCGGTGTTACGGGCCTTATGTGATAGGCTTTGCCGGTTTCGCAGAACCAGGCCGACCTGCTACGTTTGCGCAGTGGTCGCCCTGTCCGCCGTCGATAGGAGTTTTCATGCGCTTGCCCCAGATTTTTGCTGCCGCCGTCGTTGCACTGGCTGGTACGTTCAGCACGTTTGTCCAGGCCGATGCCGCTCCTGAGCAGGCCATTCGCAAGACCCTCGATACGCTCAAGCTGGAACTTCCGGTAGAAAGCATCGCACCCAGTCCGCTCAATGGCCTCTACGAGGTCAAGCTCAAGGGTGGTCGCGTGCTGTATGCCAGCGCCGATGGACAGTTCGTGGTTCAGGGTTACCTGTTTCAGGTCCAGAACGGCAAGCCGGTCAACCTGACCGAGAAAACCGAGCGTCTGGCGATCTCCAAGACCATCAATGCCATCCCGGCTGCCGAGATGGTGGTTTACCCGGCCGTGGGTGAAACCAAATCGCACATCACCGTGTTTACCGACACCACGTGCCCTTATTGCCACAAGCTTCATGAGGAAGTGGGCGAATTGAACAAGATGGGCGTCGAAGTGCGTTATCTCGCATTCCCGCGTCAGGGGCTGGGTTCTCCGGGTGACGAGCAACTTCAGGCCGTCTGGTGCTCCAAAGACCGCAAGGGCGCCATGGACCGTATGGTCGACGGCAAGGACATCAAGGCTGCCAAGTGCGACAACCCGGTCACCAAACAGTACGAACTGGGGCAGTCCATCGGTGTAAATGGCACGCCAGCGATCGTTCTGGCCGATGGTCAGGTCATTCCGGGCTATCAGCCCGCTGCGCAGGTCGCCAAGCTGGCGCTGGGTGCCAAGTAATACCTGACGCAGTTCTGGCTCTGCGTCGTGACACAACGGCTTTGCCGCCGTCTCGCTAAATTGTAGTCGCGTGGCGATACGCGACTGTTTTCCACAGCCGATTCAGGATCGGCTGTTTTTCGGGGAGTTCATCAGTGAAACCGGTCAAAGTAGGCATATGTGGGCTGGGTACTGTCGGTGGCGGTACTTTCAACGTACTCAAGCGTAACGCCGAGGAGATTGCCCGCCGTGCCGGGCGTGGAATCGAAGTTGCGCAAATTGCGGTTCGTACACCAAACCCTAACTGCCAGATTACCGGTACGCCTACCACCAGCGATGTGTTCGCTGTTGCCAGCAACCCTGAAATCGACATTATCATCGAGCTGATCGGCGGCTACACGGTCGCCCGCGAGCTGGTGCTCAAGGCCATCGAAAACGGCAAGCACGTGGTCACCGCCAACAAGGCGCTGATTGCCGTTCATGGCAATGAAATCTTCGCCAAGGCGCGCGAGAAAGGCGTCATCGTTGCGTTCGAAGCGGCAGTTGCCGGCGGCATTCCTGTCATCAAGGCAATCCGTGAAGGCCTCTCGGCAAACCGTATCAACTGGGTGGCCGGCATCATCAACGGCACCGGCAACTTCATCCTGACCGAAATGCGCGAGAAGGGCCGCACCTTCCCGGACGTGCTGGCTGAAGCGCAGGCGCTGGGCTATGCCGAAGCTGACCCTACATTCGACGTCGAGGGCATCGACGCCGCTCACAAGCTGACCATCCTGGCATCCATTGCATTCGGTATCCCGTTGCAGTTCGACAAGGCCTACACCGAAGGCATCACCAAACTGACCACCGCCGACGTGAATTACGCCGAAGCGCTTGGCTATCGCATCAAGCATCTGGGTGTGGCGCGCAGCACTGCGCAAGGCATCGAGTTGCGCGTGCACCCGACCCTGATCCCGGCCGACCGTCTGATCGCCAACGTCAACGGCGTGATGAATGCTGTAATGGTCAACGGTGATGCGTCCGGTTCGACGCTGTTCTACGGTGCCGGTGCCGGCATGGAGCCAACGGCTTCCTCGGTCATCGCCGACCTGGTGGATGTCGTGCGCGCCATGACCTCCGATCCTGAAAAGCGCGTACCGCATCTGGCCTTCCAGCCCGATTCGCTGTCGGCTCACCCTATCCTGCCGATCGAAGCCTGCGAAAGCGCCTATTACCTGCGCATCCAGGCCAAGGATCATCCGGGCGTTCTGGCTCAGGTGGCGAGCATCCTGTCCGAGCGCGGTATCAATATCGAGTCGATCATGCAGAAGGAAGTCGAAGAGCATGACGGGCTGGTACCGATGATCCTGCTGACGCATCGTGTGATCGAGCAGCGTATCAACGACGCCATTGAAGCGCTGGAAGCCCTGCAGGACGTAGTAGGCCCGGTGGTTCGCATCCGTGTTGAACATCTGAATTAATCAAGGCGCCGAGCCTGCGGGCTCGACGCTCAGACCAAAGGTTTGATCCCATGCGCTATATCAGTACTCGCGGCCAAGCGCCTGCGCTGAATTTTGAAGATGTGCTGCTGGCCGGACTGGCCACCGATGGCGGCCTTTACGTGCCGGAAAACCTGCCGCGCTTCACCCAGGAAGAGATCGCATCCTGGGCAGGCCTGCCTTACCACGAGCTGGCCTTCCGGGTGATGCGTCCTTTCGTGACCGGCAGCATTCCGGACGCAGACTTCAAGCAGATTCTCGAAGAAACCTACGGCGTCTTCGCCCACAGCGCCATCGCACCGCTGCGTCAGTTGAACAGCAACGAATGGGTTCTGGAGCTGTTCCACGGTCCGACGCTGGCGTTCAAGGATTTCGCCCTGCAACTGCTCGGCCGCCTGCTGGATTACGTACTGGCCAAGCGTGGCGAGCGCGTCGTCATCATTGGCGCCACGTCCGGTGACACCGGCTCGGCGGCCATCGAAGGCTGCCGTCGTTGCGACAACGTCGATATCTTCATTCTGCACCCGAACAATCGGGTGTCGGACGTTCAACGTCGCCAGATGACCACCATCTTCGGTGACAACATCCACAACATCGCCGTGGAGGGCAACTTCGACGACTGCCAGGAAATGGTCAAGGCCAGCTTCGCCGATCAGAGCTTCCTGAAAGGGACCCGCCTGGTCGCGGTCAATTCGATCAACTGGGCGCGGATCATGGCCCAGATCGTCTACTACTTCCACGCCTCGCTGCAATTGGGCGGCCCTGCACGCTCGGTATCGTTCTCGGTGCCGACCGGCAACTTCGGGGATATCTTCGCCGGTTACCTGGCCCGCAACATGGGGCTGCCGATCAATCAACTGATCGTGGCTACCAATCGCAACGACATTCTGCACCGTTTCATGAGCGGCAATCAGTACGTCAAGGAAACCCTGCACGCCACGCTGTCGCCGTCGATGGACATCATGGTGTCGTCCAACTTCGAACGTCTGCTGTTCGACATGCACGGTCGCAACGGTCTGGCGATTGCCGAACTGATGAGCAATTTCAGACAGGGTGGCGGTTTCAGCGTTGACGAGGAGCGCTGGACCGAGACACGCAAGCTGTTCGACTCACTGGCGGTCAGCGACGAAGAGACCTGTGAAACGATCGCCGACGTGTTTGCGAAAACCGGCGAGCTGCTGGACCCGCATACCGCAATCGGTGTCAGGGCTGCACGCGAATGTCGTCGCAGCCTGGATACGCCGATGGTGATTCTGGGTACAGCGCATCCAGTCAAATTCCCTGAGGCAGTAGAGAAGGCTGGCGTAGGAAAAGCGCTTGAGCTGCCTGCACATATGTCTGATCTTTTCGAGCGTGACGAGCGCTGCACGGTCCTGCCCAATGACCTGAAAGCCATACAGGCTTTCGTCAGCCAGCACGGCAACCGCGGAAAACCGCTCTGACGGAATCGTTGTGTAACAACTTTAGGCCCGCCCACCAGCGGGCCTTCTTGTTTCTACGTGCCAAACTTCCGGGGGTTTTCAGTTCATACAGATGAGTCGGTCGTTGTGAAGCAAGCAAGTATGCAAGTGGTTGCCAAGGGGACAGGCAAGATGACGGGTGATCGCGTCTGGCATGCGATGGTTTTTCTGCTGATGCTTGTTTTTGCTCAGGCGGTGGTTGCAGCGCAGAGTCTGCCGTTTACCCTGACCGCCCCCTTTCTGCCTTCTCCCGACCTGCCGCTGGAAGCCGCGGATCGAACGTGGCTGGATCAGCACAATGTGCTTCGGGTCGGTATCGCCATTGCCGATTACGAACCCATCGACATCACCAGTGACCGCAATCGCTATCAGGGCATCAGCGCCGACTACCTGGGGCTGGTTGGCGATCAGTTGAACGTCGCCATGCAGGTCACCGGATTCGCCCAGCGCGAGGAAGCCATCGACGCATTGCGCAATGGCAGCATCGACATCCTGACCAGCGCCAACGGATTCGAGCGGGGTGTGAAGGGGCTGGCGTTTTCCACGGAATACATGCCGGATCGCTCGGTCGTTGTCGGGCGCGGCAACGACCTCAGCCCCTCGTTCAGCCTTGCAGACAAAAAAGTGGTTCTGCTCGACGGCTACGCCGATTCGGATGTCGTGCACAGTGTCTATCCCCGGAGCGAGATCATTATCGCTCCAAACCTCTACAGCGCACTCGAGGCGTTGAGCCAGGGCGAGGCGGACGTCTTTATCGGTAACGAGGTCATCGTACGCTCCTACATCGCGCTGCGGCCTTATCTGGGCTTGCAGATCAAGTTCGAAAGCGCGCTGCCACCGGTGGGTTTCGCCTTCGCGGTGCGTGCGCAGGAGCAGCGTTTGCTGGGCCTGATCGACCGTGCGCTGGCCAGCATCGATCCCGCCGTCTGCCGCGAAGTCACGGGGCGCTGGACGGTGGGCCTGGGCGCAGATCTGGCAGGACAACGCATCAGCCTCACGGGTGCCGAGCGGCGCTGGATCGTCAAGCATCCCAGCGTCACGGTGTCCACGACCCAACACCCCCCTTATATCTACAAAGACCGGAATGGTCAGTGGGTGGGGCTCAATATCGATGTGCTGGCGCGTATATCCCGCATGACCGGTCTGCAGTTCATTCATCGTGAAGTGCCCTCCACGCAACTGAGCATCGACGCCTTGCGTACCGGCATGGCCGACATGAACACCACGCTTGCGGAGAATCCAGAGCGTCGGCGATTTCTGGACTTCACCTATTCCTTTGGCGGCAATAATTGGGTATTCGTCGTGCGCTCCGACAGCTCTTCCAATGTTTCTCTGGCAGGTCTGGAAGGGCGTGTGCTTGCCTTGCCGTCCCGGCATGCCCTTGAAGATCAGATCAGACGCGAGTACCCACAGATCCAGTTGAAGCTTGCCAACACCTACGATCAGGCCAGGGCGATGGTGGAAAGCGGTGTGGCCGATGCAACGATTCAGAATGAAGCGGGCGCCTATCTGTTTCCGTCCGCAGAGTTGAAGGTTGCCCGTAGCGTGGACGGCAAATGGTCGCCGGACCGGTTCTCGGTGGTCAAATCCCAACCCGAGCTTCTGGGCATTCTCAACAAGGCACTGGAGGAGTTTCCCGTCGCCGAACTGCGCTCCATAAGAGTGAAATGGCTGGGTTCGACCTTGCCCCAGCCTTCGCTCTGGAACCGCCTGCCACAATGGGTCGTATGGGTGGTGATCCTGGCGCTGTTGACCGGCCTGGTGTCGCTGGTCTGGAGCAGCAGGCTTAACGCGCAGATTCGTCAGCGCCTTCGAGTGGAAAGACAACTGAGTGACCAGTTGGCCTTCAAACGCGCATTGCTCGACGGCATTCCCAACCCTATTTACGTGCGTGACCTAAAGGGGCGGCTCATTTCCTGTAACCGAAGTTACGAAGAAAGCTTCGGCGTCAGCTTCGAACAGTTGAACGGTCGGCGGCTGACTGATGTTGACCTCATTCCACGCTCGGTAGCCGAACAGATGCACGCCGACTACGCGAAACTGCTGGAAGATCATCAGCCGATCTTCGCCGATCGCACCATGGAGCTTTTTGGCAAGCGTGTAGATGCGTGGCAATGGACGGTGCCGTTTTTCGGGGCAGATGGCCAGTTGCAGGGGCTGTTGGGCGGGTGGATCGACATCACTGAACGCAAGCGACTGGAGCAGCAGCTTGAGCAAGCATTGCGTCATGCGGATCAGGCCAACGAAGCCAAAAGCGCATTTCTGGCCACCATGAGTCATGAAATCCGTACCCCGATGGGCGCAATCATCGGTTTGCTGGAGCTTGAGTGCGCGCAGGCGGTGCGTCTCGGGCATGAACCTTCCCAGGCGATCAGGGTGGCGCACCGCTCGGCTCAGGAGCTTGTGGCGCTGATTGGCGACAGCCTTGATCTGGCACGGATCGAGGCCGGAGGCATGAAGTTGTCCCTGGAAGTGACATCGTTGCAGGCGTTCTTCGAGGGTATCGTTCATCTGTTCGCCGCTCAGGCCCGGGCGAAAGGGCTCGAGCTTCGTCTTGAACTCGACGAGCGGGTGAGAGGCGATTACTGGCTGGACCCGTTGAGGCTGCGTCAGGTCCTGCACAATCTGGTGGGTAACGCCTTGAAGTTCACCCGTCAGGGCGCTGTGGTAATCGCGGTGCAGGCACTCGATGCGCAGTCTGCCGACGAAGCCGGGGAATCGCGTATCCGTATCAGTGTCGAGGATAGCGGCCCCGGTATCGAGCCGGAACGTCAGCAGCAGGTCTTCCAGCCCTTTATCCAGGCCAGCGACGACACGGCCGCCCGCTACGGCGGTACCGGGCTCGGACTGAGTATTTCCCGGCAACTGGTTGAGTTGATGGGAGGTGATGTCAGCCTGCACAGTGAGCCGGGTAACGGTACGCAGATTGTGATCGACATCTCGTTTGCCAGAGTCCAGCACGCCGTCACACCGGATAGCGAGTCCGTGGGGATGCTTGCAGATCAGCGCAGTCTGCATTTGCTGGTGGTCGATGACCTGTCCGCCAATCGTATGGTGCTGACCCGCCAGCTCGAGTTTCTCGGTCATCAGGTCGTGCCTGTCGATAGCGGCGAAACTGCGCTGAACGTATGGCGTGAAGGTGAGTTCGATGCGGTGATCACCGATTGCAACATGCCCGGCATCAGTGGTTATGCCCTGACGGAAGCCATCAGGCGTATCGAGACTCTGGAAAGGCGCCAGCGGTGCCCGGTCATCGGTTGCACGGCCAACGCGATGATCGATGAAAGCCAGCGCTGTGAAGCGTCGGGAATGGACGGTCTGTTGATAAAACCCTTGTCGCTTGAGCGTCTGTCTCATGAGCTGGCAACACGAGTGCAAGAGCCGACCTTCGACATTCAGACATTGCAGCGTATGACCCAGGCCAATGAGCAACAGATGCAGCGTTTGCTGGCCGAGCTCTGGAAAAACCTTCTGCATGAACACGCGGCTCTGGAAACCGCCGTCCATTCGCAGGACTGGCAGACTCTGGATGCATCGCTGCACAGGCTCAAGGGTGCCGCCAGTCTGATTGACGCCATGCCGTTGGCCAAGGCCTGTATGGCACTGGAGGACGCCGCCCGGCGCGAGTCCGATGCCGATACGCTCGAACGCTGGCCGGCACTGGAGACGACTATCGGCAGCCTGCGCATGGACATTGAAGTTCATCTGGTTGAACTGCCCGAAGTCTCGCCCCTGCCAGGATGAACACAGTACTCTGATCGTCGGGACTGAAGGGTGTTTTAGGACTTGTCCTATGGGGCTCGCCTTCGCGAGCCTCTAGAGTACGGCTTCTCTGGGCCCGATGGCTTTCTCCCCGATAGGCATGACTGTGCGTTCACTCAAGGTTCTGGTTCTTGAAGATCACCCCTTTCAATTGATGGCGTTGCACCAGATGCTCAACGCCAATCAGATTTTCGATGTGCGAACCGCCGAAAGTGTCAAAGCGGCGCGGGAGTCTCTGGACAGCCGCGGCCCTGTCGATATCGCCATCTGTGACCTCCAGATGGAAGGTCCGGATGGCTTGGAACTGATTCGTTATCTGGCCGCCGAACACATGGCCAACGCGCTGATCATCCTGAGCAGTACCACAACATGCGTACTTGAGGGCGTCGCGCGTCTGGCCATTGCTCAGGGGTTGGAAGTGCTGGGTTATCTGTCCAAACCGGCCTCGGCTGCGGCCTTGAGCGAGTTGTTCAAGGCTTATGAGCCTCACGCGGTGACAGTAGAAGAGTCACCCCCCGAGCGGCAGGTGCAGGGTGCGTTGAGCGCCCCTCAATTGTTCGGGGACTCTACTGATCGTGATGCATTCGTCACCCAGTGGATCACGCACTTTCAACCCAAGGTCAGCCTTGATGGGGATGTCGTGGGTGCCGAGGCGCTGGTGCGCTGGCAGCATCCGGTGCATGGGCTACTGGCGCCGGGTCGGTTCATGGGCGTCGTCGAGGCCGAAGGGCTGATTGAACCGATGACCTGGCGTGTGCTGGATCAGGCGCTGGCGTTCTCGGCGCGAATGGCGGATCAGCAGGGTCAGGCGCTGCCGGTATCCGTGAACATAGCGCCACAGGTACTTCAACAGGCGCGCTTCACCGAACAGGTCATGGAGGCACTTGCGCGTCATGCGCTCCCGGCCAGCGTCCTGACCCTGGAAATTCTTGAACAGGATGCCGTTCAGCATCAGGGCTGGCAGATAGAAGATCTGTTGCGGCTGTGCATGCAGGGCTGCACGCTGTCGATCGACGACTTCGGCATGGGTGCGTCGAACATCGAGCGACTGCTGCAACTGCCTTTCAGCGAACTGAAAATTCCCACTGATTTTGTCCGGGGCATGAGCGAGGATCCTCGCAAGGCGGCCGTCGTTGCCGGTGCAATGGTCATGGCGCAACGCCTGTCCATGAACGTCGTGGTGGAAGGCGTCGAGACCCTGGATGATTTTCACAGCCTGTTAATGCTGGGTACGCCTGTCATTCAGGGGTATTTCATTGCCCGGCCCATGGCACCCGCGGACCTGACCCTATGGCTGGCCGAGCGCAGCGCTGCTTCCACAGTCGCCAGGGATTCGGGGCTTACGACAGCCCATGTTCCTGCAGATAGATAAACAGCGCCGCGTCATTGGCCAGTCCCAGTTTGCGCATGGCGCTGACTTTCTGGGCGCTGACGGTCTGCTTGCTGCGATTGAGCCGAGTCGCGATCCGGCCCACGGCATGCCCGGCCGACAGCAGGCGCAGCACTTCCAGCTCTCTGGGCGATAGCTGTTCGAGTGCCAGCGGTGAATCAGGCCCCAGTTGCCGGGCATCCTGCAGCACCCTGCGCACCGAGTCGGCCAGAAAGACCCGTCCGCGGCGGACGCTCTCGATGGCGGCGGGCAGCTCTCCGGCCACACTGGCTTTGCTCAAAAGGCCCTGAACGTTGAGGTCCAGCATTGCCTGAAACAATCCGGCGTTGGTCAGGGTCGTCACGACCACGACCGGCAGGTCCGGGAAATCCCGCTGAATGCGTTGCAGCAGACGCAGACCATCGTTCTGTTGCTCAACCGGCATCATGAAGTCCGTGACCAGCACATCACAGTCATGCCCGTTGAGCGCCGCCAGCAGTTCGTCCGGATTGCTCGCCTGTGCAACCACCGTTGCGGCGTTGTCCTGCTCAATTACCACGCGCAGTCCGATCAGGAAAATGGGATGGTCATCAGCCAGGATGATACGCAGAGGGTGACCGGTGGGTGCGCTCAAGGCATGACTCCGTCAGAGGGGGGCTAATGGTATTTCATCTGAGTCGGCTGTTTATCAAAGGTGCGCCAGAGACAGGCGGTTTGTAGGCGATGGCGCTCATCTTTGCTGAAAATTCCTACGGAGTTGATAACAATCTGCAGCGTTCGCCCGTGGGTCGGCCTGAAAGACACTGATGACTGCTTGCCGGCTCCCTCGTTTTTTTCCCTGTCACATTCGGCAGGCATGCTCGAATTCCAGAAACGTCGCCGACAGTGCAACGCAGAAAAGAACTTTCTGCCGTCGCCGACGGTCATTGATTGGCACCTTTGCATTCAAACAGTTGAGTGGTGGTTCATATGGAAAATATCAGCTTACTGCTAAGCGAAGCGCTGGCTCCCTACAAGGCCTGCATCGGCCCGGCCGGCGCACGTGGCGAGCGTCTTGTGACGCTGAGAGATGCATCGGGTGCCTGTGTGATCGAGCGTACGTTCACTGCCGATCAATTAGGTGACAAGCGTCAACTGACGGATGTGGTCGACGGTCTTCATCGTGATCTGATGGTTGCCGAAGGCAGGATCGAGCCCTGTGTGATCGCTGCCATGCGCAACGCAGCGATGAGCCGTGCATTTGTCGGTGCCCCGACATTCGCCTGATGGCAATGGAGCTCAGGGGATGCTCGCCGCTCCCTTGATCAGCGCTGACGAAGCATCTGATTACCCCGTGCAGAATCACTTTGCCCGGGGTTTGTCTTTTCCAGCGATCAGTGTTTTTCGAAGATGGCCTTCACATCACGCAGGTAGTCGCCTCGCTGTTCAGGGGCCAGCCACTGCGCGTAAAGCCCCATCAGGCTGCTTTCGCGCAACGTGCGCATCTCCCGATTGATGAGTTGCATGGCTTGTCTGCCTTCAGGCGTATTGCTGCAGCCGATGTAGGCCAGTTGGTACACGGGATTTTCGGCGATGGGCAGAAAGGTCAACTCCTGTGGACTGATGCCCTGTTGAAGCGCCTGATAGCGCGCCTCGAACCAGAAACCCAGCAAGCCTTGCAGACGTCCCGCCCGCGCCATCTGCAACAGGCTGCCGACCGCGTCGCTGCCGTAGTGCAGGCTCAGCGTCTGTTCATGGCTGTCCTGGAGCGTCTTGTCGATCACGCCACCGTAACTGCGTTCTGCAACTGCACCGAGCTTGATCGTATTGCTGGCCATCAGGGCGTCGAGGTCGACTTTGCCGTCCGAGACAAAGGGTTCGAACCTCGCCATGTCGGCCTTGAACACGACAAGTCCACTGCTGTACAGAACAAAGGCCGGAATGGAAAAGACGATGGTTCTGGCGCGCTCGGGTGTCCAGAGCATGGTCGGGTCGCAGCTCAGGGTCGTGCCGTCGTTGAGCGTTTGCATGGCCCTGGCCCTGTTGACGTGCATCACCACGTGCTTGTATTCGGGCATTCCGGCGGTCAGCAGGGGCATGAGTTGATCGATGGCGCCCTGGCCCAGCATGGTCCCTGAAAAGATCGTCGAGGGTGGCAGGTCACGCAACAACCAGGTCAGTGTTTCCCTCGCCTGGCTCGTACCGGGCATGGCAAGCCATAACAGCGTCAGCAGCAGGCGAATCATTGCGCAGTGCGAGGCACGAAGAATCATCCGTCTGTCTCATCCTCGAAAATGGAGTGTCGAGTAACAGGCTTTTGAGTCGCGCCGCGCCGCTGACGTCACATATCGCGGTGGTTGCGCGTCTATGAGGCTATCTCATTTTCCCTGTCCGGCAAGCCGATCCATGCGCCGATTCGTTTGCGGGGCCCTGCATCGGTTAGACTTGTCGTCTTTCCTCCAGACTCTAGAAGCCCCGTTCATGGCCCAGCCGTCCACGACCTACAAATTCGAACTGAACCTGACCGACCTCGATCGGGGCGTTTATGAAAGCGTCAAACAGACCATTGCCCGTCACCCCTCGGAAACCGAAGAGCGCATGACCGTGCGTCTCCTGGCCTACGCCTTCTGGTACAACGAGCAGCTTTCCTTCGGCCGCGGTCTGTCTGACGTGGACGAGCCGGCGTTGTGGGAGAAAAGCCTGGATGACCGGGTTCTGCACTGGATCGAAGTGGGCCAGCCCGATGCCGACCGTCTGACCTGGTGTTCGCGTCGTACCGAACGCACCAGTCTGCTGGCCTACGGCAGCCTGCGGGTCTGGGAAGGCAAGGTCATTCCGGCGATCAAGAACCTGAAGAACGTGAATATCGCTGCCGTGCCGCAGGAAGTCCTCGAAGTGCTGGCCAAAGACATGCCCCGTGTCATCAAGTGGGACGTGATGATCAGCGAAGGCACTGTGTTCGTTACCGATGATCGTGGTCAGCACGAAGTGCAGTTGCAGTGGCTCGCTGGCGAACGCGGCTGATACCACACCATTTACCCTGTACCGACACATCAAAGAGAATCAGCTGACCCGCATGCGCATTGAACCTCGTCTGTTGCCCGACACTCTGCCTTTTCTTGGCGATCTGCCTCCGCTGCTCACCCGCCTTTACGCGGCAAGGGGGGTGGCGTGTGAGACCGAGCTGGACAAGAGCCTGGCGCGACTGATTCCGTATCAACAGCTCAAAGGGATTGATGCTGCTGTCGATTTGCTCGTGACCGCGCTGGATGAACGTCAGCGCATTCTGATCGTCGGAGACTTCGATGCTGACGGTGCCACGGCCAGTACCGTCGGTGTGCTGGGACTGCGCCTGCTGGGTGCCGAGCATGTCGACTATCTGGTGCCGAATCGTTTCGAATACGGCTACGGCCTGACCCCGGAAATTGTCGAGGTGGCGCTGCAGCGCAAGCCGCAACTGCTGATCACCGTGGACAACGGCATCTCCAGCGTCGAGGGCGTTGCAGCGGCCAAGGCGGCCGGTTTGCAGGTGTTGGTTACTGATCACCACTTGCCGGGTCACGAACTCCCGGCAGCTGATGCCATCGTCAATCCCAATCAGCCCGGCTGTACGTTCCCCAGCAAATCGCTGGCGGGTGTTGGCGTGATCTTTTATGTGCTGATGGCGTTGCGCGCACGCCTGCGTGACAGCGGCTGGTTCGAACGCAATCAGCGCGCCCAGCCCAATCTGGGCGAACTTCTGGATCTGGTAGCGCTGGGCAGTGTGGCGGACGTCGTGCCGCTGGACGCCAACAATCGCATTCTCGTGCATCAGGGCCTCATGCGCATACGCGCCGGTCGTGCTCGTCCCGGGTTACGCGCGATTCTGGAAGTGGCACGCCGCGAGCCGTCGCGTATTACTTCCACCGACCTGGGCTTTATCCTCGGTCCTCGTCTGAACGCGGCGGGGCGTCTGGATGACATGAGCCTGGGGATCGAATGCCTGCTCTGCGATGATCCGACCCTCGCGCGTGAAATGGCCGTCCAACTGGATGAGCTGAATCAGGACCGCAAATCCATCGAGCAGGGCATGCAGCGTGAGGCGCTGGCCCAGCTCAAGGATCTGCCGGTGGAGTCCATGCCGTTTGGTCTGTGCCTGTTCGAGCCGGACTGGCATCAGGGTGTGATCGGCATCCTGGCCTCGCGCATGAAAGAGCGTTACCACCGTCCGACCATCGCTTTTGCCGGCGCCGGGGAGGGCGTGCTCAAGGGCTCGGCCCGTTCGGTGCCGGGATTTCACATACGCGACGCGCTGGACGCGGTGGCTGCGGCGCATCCGCACCTGATCAGCAAGTTCGGCGGGCACGCGATGGCAGCGGGTCTGTCCTTGCCGGAAGAGAACTTTCCGGCCTTCGCCGAGGCGTTCGATCAGGAAGTGCGTCGGCAGCTTGATGAGCAGGATCTGACTGGACGTTTGCTGTCGGACGGCTCGTTGGCCGTCGAAGAGTTTCATCTGGAACTGGCCCGCGCATTGCGCAACGCGGGTCCCTGGGGGCAGCACTTCCCCGAGCCGTTGTTTCATGGCGTGTTCCAGTTGGTGGAGCAGCGCGTGGTGGGCGAGCGGCATTTGAAAATGGTGCTCAAGACCGAGTGCGGCAGCGTGAAGCTGGACGGCATTGCGTTCGGCGTGGATCGCGATATCTGGCCCAACCCCAACATCCGCTGGGTTGAATTGGCCTATAAGCTGGATCTCAACGAGTTTCGTGGCAACGAAACCGTGCAACTGATGGTGGTGCACATCGCGCCACGCTGAGAATAAGCAGGAACCCGTCAGGCTCATGGGTTGTCGACTAGGCTCTGTCCTCTGAAAGATGCTCGCGAAACACGAGCCGGGACACTCGAATTTTCATTATGAGAGGTTTCCATGAGCCTGCTGCTTGAGCCCTATACCCTGCGCCAATTGACGTTGCGTAATCGCATTGCTGTGTCGCCCATGTGCCAGTATTCCAGTGTCGATGGCCTGGCCAATGACTGGCATCTGGTGCATCTGGGCAGTCGTGCCGTCGGTGGCGCGGGGCTGGTCATCACTGAAGCCATGGCGGTGACGCCGGACGGTCGTATTACCCCGGAAGACCTCGGCCTGTGGAACGAAGAGCAGATCGAGCCCCTGCAGCGCATCACGCGCTTCATTACTGCTCAGGGCGCCGTTGCAGGTGTCCAGTTGGCACATGCCGGACGCAAGGCGAGCACCTGGCGTCCCTGGCTGGGCAAGCATGGCAGCATCCCTGAAAGTGAAGGCGGCTGGACCCCGGTTGGCCCGTCGGCGATTGCCTTCGATCCACAGCACACCGCCCCCGTGAAACTGAGCGACATCCAGATCCAAGAGCTGATCAAGGCTTTCGTGGACGCAGCACGCCGTTCGCTGACGGCCGGTTTCAAAGTCGTTGAAATCCACGCGGCGCATGGTTACCTGCTGCATCAGTTCCTGTCACCGCTGAGCAATCAGCGTACGGACGAATACGGCGGTTCCTTCGAAAACCGCATCCGCCTTACCCTGCAGGTGACCGAGGCCGTTCGCTCGATCTGGCCGGAAGAATTGCCTCTGTTCGTGCGCGTATCGGCGACCGACTGGGTGGAGGATGGCTGGAACCCGGACGAGACCGTGGAGTTGGCACGCCGTCTCAAGGCGCTGGGCGCAGACCTCATCGACGTGTCTTCGGGCGGCACTGCTGCGAACGCCGAAATCCCGGTCGGTCCGGGCTACCAGACCCGTTTCGCCGAGCGCGTGCGCAAGGAGTCCGGTATCGCTACCGGTACCGTCGGCATGATTACCGAGCCTGCTCAGGCAGAGCACATCCTGCGTACCGGTCAGGCCGATATTATCCTGCTGGCTCGAGAGTTGTTGCGTGATCCGTATTGGCCGCTGCATGCCGACGACGACCTCGGCGGACGACTGGCTACCTGGCCCGCGCAATATCAGCGCGCAACCCATCGTGATCAGCCGATTCACGAGTCTGATCTGCGAGACTGACGGTTTGGCAATAGCCGGGTTCGAGGGCTGTCTGCTGACGAGGGCGAGCAGTTGAAGGCTCGCTGAATCTGCTTCTGCCCACAGGGCGTGGGGGCTCCCGAAGTTGATGACGGCAGCCATGGGCCGCTTGGCGGCCCTTGAGTGCGTCCTATGCCGCGCCGCGCTTATTGCGCGGCAGCGCTACAACCGCTCATTCGCGCTGTCCAGCAGCTCGGTCACGCGTCCGGTCAGGGCTGCGATGGAGAAGGGCTTGGGCAGCACGTACATGCCAGGTTCCAGCGTGTCGTGCGCAAGCGCGGCATTTTCTGCGTAGCCGGTCACGAAGAGGATTTTCAGATCGGGTCGCACCGCTCTGGCCGCGTCCGCGACCTGACGGCCATTCATGCCGCCGGGCAGGCCTACATCGGTCACCAGCAGATCGATCGCTGCCTTCGATTGCAGGATTTCCAGCGCAGCAGCGCCTCGGTCGGCCTGCAACACCAGGTAGCCCAGCTCTTCAAGCACTTCGGTGATCAACAGGCGTACCGTCGGCTCGTCATCGACAACCAGAATGGTTTCACCGCCAGCGTTCTGTGAGGGCACGGGGGCGGCGCATTCAAACTCGACGGGCTCGGCCTCACCTTCGAACATCGGCAGGAGGATGCTGAGTTGCGCGCCTTTCCCGACCTCGGAAAGAATACCGACGCCCCCGCCGGATTGCCGGGCAAACCCGTAAATCATCGACAGCCCGAGCCCCGTGCCCATGCCTATGGGTTTGGTGGTGAAAAACGGATCGAAGGCCCGCCCCATGACTTCCTTGGCCATTCCCGTACCGGTGTCGCTGACCGTCAGTTCTACATAGCGGCCCGCAGTCAGCTCGTATTTCGCCGCAGTCGGGCTGTCCAGGTATCGGTTTCCGGTCTCGATCAGCAACTGGCCACCGTCCGGCATGGCGTCCTTGGCATTGATACACAGGTTCAGCAGTGAGTTTTCCAGCTGATGCGGATCGACCATGATCGACCACAACCCCTGAGTAGCGTGCACCTGCATGTCGATGGCAGGCCCTACGGTACGCCTGATGAGTTCATCCATGCCTGCGATCAGTTGATCGACGTCGGTGGCCTTGGGGGCAAGCGTCTGGCGGCGTGAAAAGGCCAACAATCGGTGTGTCAGCGAAGCAGCCCGCCTGGAACCCTCGAGCGCCGAGCCAATGTATCGATCCAGTTCTGCGAAGCGGCCCTGTTTCACTCTCGATTGCAGCAACTCCATATTGCCGGTGACGCCCATCAGCAGGTTGTTGAAGTCATGCGCAAGGCCGCCGGTGAGCTGTCCGACCGCTTCCATCTTCTGCGACTGACGCAGTGCTTCTTCGGTAATGCGCAACGCTTCGATGCGCTGCTTTTCATGGGTCAAATGTTTGCCCAACGCGAAGATGACGCCATTGCCCGGCGCGGCCGTCCAGCCGAACCAGTGGTACGTGCCATCAATATGTTGATAACGATTTTCAAACAGCGGCAGGACGTGATGGATGGTGTGCTTCAGGGCATTTTGCGTGTTGAGAACATCGTCCGGGTGGAGCAGGTCCATGATCGAGGTGCCGACCATCTCCCGCTCGGTTCGGCCGAGAAGGGCGTTCCACGCCGGGTTGACGCTCAGGAAAATACCGTTGAAATCGAGTATCGCCAACGGATCGGGCGAGATCTTCCAGAAGGTGTCCAGCTCCTGCGTGCGTTGCTCAAGCTTGGCGGTCTGCTGTTTTTCATGTTCGATCAATTCCTCGATCAGCTCGCGGCGTCTGCTTTCGCTGGCTTGAAGTGCCTGTTGATCGAGCACATGCCGGGTGGTCTCGTTGGTAGTGCAGAACATGCCGACGGTGGTGCCGTGTTCATCGATCAAGGGTGAGAAGGAGAACGACCACCAGGTTTGCTCGATTTCACCGAAGCGGGCCATGGTCAACGGCATGTCCTGCCATCGGCCGGATTGCCCGTTCAACGCTTGCTCGACCAACGGAAGTACCTGATCCCAGACATCAGCCCACAGCTCGTGCATCAAAGCGCCGATCGCCCGATCCTTGCGCGGCCCGAGGATCGGCGCATAAGCATCGTTGTGGAAGAAGAACAGCTCCGGGCCCCACAGCAGGTACATGGATTCAGGGCAGTTGAGGATCAGATTCAGTGCATTCTTCAATGCCACAGGCCATTGGTCCACAGGACCGAGCGAGGTCTGGCTCCAGTCTTTGGTTCTGATTGTCTCGGCTGCTTCGCTGCTGCCTGCAGGGAACCCGACTCGTGATATCACTTCAGCAAGCTCCCGATGGACGGCTGGACAGTAATGGAAGAGTGATGAGCGCCGATTATGTCGACGCCCGACTCGAATGACAGACGCATTGTCCTCTTTTTTGGCACCTGTATGAGTCGACTATTTCAACTTTTAACGGTTGCGTCTTTCTGATGCAGGGTAGGCCTGGTACCGACCTTCGACCCTTCTACGAGCGACCGCAACATCTGGAAGCACACCCGTTGGCTGTGTTTTGTCACTTCTGTTTACCCTGCTGGTCAATGATTCATCTGACAAACCTGTGGAGGTTCCCTGTGAATACGCGTGGCTTACTCGATCAGTTGCTCAAGTCTGGTCAGAACATGTTGCAGGACAAGGTCAATGGCAAATCCAGGTCCGGCAAGCCGTCTTCAGGGAGCGATTCATTGATGGACGGGCTGGGCAGCCTTCTGGGCGGCAATAAAAGCGGCGGCCAGAACAGCAGTCAGGGCGGTCTGGGCGGCCTGTTGTCCGGTGCTGGCGGTGGCGCGCTGGCGGCCGGTGCCATGAGCCTGCTCAGGGGCAAGGGCTCTCGAGGCATGGGGGGCAAGGCGCTGAAATATGGTGGTCTCGCGGCGTTGGGTGTATTGGCCTACAAGGCCTATAACAACTGGCAGGCTAGCCAAGGCATGACCGGCCAGCGCGAGCCGCAGACTATTGACCGTCTTCCGGATTCGGAAGCCGAGTTGCACAGCCAGGCGATCCTGCGGGCGCTGGTGGCTGCTGCCAAGGCCGACGGCCATGTCGACGAGCGTGAGCGCCAACTGATCGAAGGCGAATTCAACAAACTGAGCATCGATCAGACCTTGCAAAGCTGGTTGCATGCGGAGCTGAACAAGCCTCTGGACCCGGCCGAGGTCGCACGGGCAGCCACCACGCCGGAAATGGCGGCAGAAATGTATATCGCCAGCGTGATGCTGGTGGATCAGGAACATTTCATGGAGCGCGCTTATCTGGACGAACTGGCCCGCGCGCTGAAACTGGACCCGGGTCTCAAGACCGAACTGGAGGGGCAGGTCAGGGACGCGTAAGTGCGTCGCCAGTGCCGGTGTTGCCGAGCCGGGTGTCAGTGAAGTCACCCGGCTTGTTCAACCAAGGCTTGTGCTGTCCTGTATGTCGGCAGGCACCACACATCAATCGCCCTCTGTTCCGACATTCGCCAGGTCGACAGACAGTTCGCAACAGTCCACATTTTCAGGCTGTCGCGCAGCGTTTCGGCCGGTGTTTCAGTCCTGAATACGGGCACATGCCTGTCGACCGTCATTTCATTTTCATATCACCCGCAAATGGCTGAAACGCTGGGCTATACTCACGCGGCTTGGACCGTCTGTCGGTCCGCTTCTTGAACACGGCCGGATGCCGTCGTTGAACTCTCGAGGGCTGACTGTGAAGAACTGGACGTTGCGCCAACGCATTTTGGCGAGTTTTGCCGTCATTATTGCAATCATGCTGTTGATGGTCGTTGTGTCTTACTCACGCCTTTTGTCGATCGAGTCCAGCGAAGAGCAAGTGCGTCTCGATGCATTGCCGGGTGTGTACTACAGCACTCTGGTGCGTAGCGCCTGGGGTGAGAGCTATATCCGCACACTTGAGTTGATCGGCGAAGGTCAGGGGCGTGCCTTGACCAAGCAGGAAAAGGATCAGTTTCAGGGCTTCGATGACGCACTGCAGACCCAGATGGACGGTTACAAGAAGTCCATTTTCGATGACGCCGACAGAGCCAGCTTCGCCGTTTTCGAGAAACGTCGCGAAACCTATTCCCGGCTGCTCGCCGAGGTGCATGCCAAGTTCGAGCGTGGCGACTATGCGGGTGCTCGTGCGGAGTTCTACGGCGAGGCCAATCCTGTCTGGACTGACGGTCGCAAACAGCTCAATGAACTGATCGTAGCCAATAAACAACTGGCGGATCGCGCCACCGACAACATCGTCAATGCCGTGCTGGGCGCCAAGGTCAGCATGGTCTTCTCCCTGTTGATCGCCGTCATGGCTGCCGCTGCGTGCGGGCTGCTGTTGATGCGCTCGATCATCGCGCCGATGCAACTCATCGTCCGGATTCTGGAAACCATGCGCACAGGCGACTTGAGTTCGCGCCTGAACCTGGCGCGCAAGGACGAGTTCAATGTCGTCGAAACCGGTTTCAACGACATGATGGCCGAATTGACTGCCCTGGTTGCCCAGGCCCAGCGCTCGTCGGTGCAGGTCACTACCTCGGTGACCGAAATTGCCGCCACGTCGCGTCAGCAACAGGCGACCGCTACGGAAACCGCTGCAACCACCACCGAAATCGGCGCGACGTCGCGTGAAATCGCCGCGACGTCCCGCGATCTTGTGCGGACCATGACCGAAGTGACTTCGGCTGCGGATCAGGCCTCGATTCTTGCCGGCTCGGGCCAGCAGGGCCTCGCACGCATGGAAGACACCATGCATCAGGTCATGGGCGCGGCCAATCTGGTCAACGCCAAGCTGGCGATCCTCAACGAGAAGGCTGGCAACATCAATCAGGTGGTGGTGACCATCGTCAAAGTTGCCGATCAGACCAACCTGTTGTCGCTCAACGCGGCCATCGAAGCCGAGAAGGCGGGCGAGTACGGCCGCGGTTTTGCCGTCGTCGCTACCGAAGTGCGTCGTCTTGCCGACCAGACTGCCGTGGCCACCTACGACATTGAGCAGATGGTGCGGGAAATCCAGTCTGCGGTCTCCGCAGGTGTCATGGGCATGGACAAGTTTTCCGAGGAAGTTCGGCGCGGCATGTACGAAGTCACACAGGTCGGGGAGCAGCTGTCGCAGATCATTCATCAGGTTCAGGCGCTGGCTCCGCGCGTGCTCATGGTCAATGAAGGCATGCAGGCACAGGCCACTGGTGCCGAGCAGATCAATCAGGCGCTGGTACAACTGGCTGACGCCAGCAGCCAGACCGTCGATTCATTGCGTCAAGCCAGTTTCGCCATCGACGAGTTGAGTCAGGTGGCGGTCGGGCTGCGCAGTGGCGTATCGCGATTCAAGGTCTGAGCATCGCTGATGATGGATCAATCGCCCAGGCGTAACGCCGCGTTGCCCGCGTCGAACAAATTGTTTCTGCTGTTCTGCATCGGAGAGGACCGCTACGCGCTGGAGGCGACTGAAATCGCCGAGATTCTGCCGCGCGTGAAGCTCAAGGCGATTGCTCGAGCGCCGCATTGGGTTGCAGGCATTTTCGCCCATCGAGGCGAAATCGTACCGGTGATCGATATCAGCGCGTTGAACTGCGGCCAGCCGGCCAAGGCGCGCACCAGCACGCGCATGGTGCTGGTGCATTATCGGCACGACGACGAGCATCCGGCGCAATTGCTCGGGCTTATTCTGGAGCAGGCCACTGAAACCCTGCGATGCCCGGTGTCGCAGTTCAAGGAGTACGGGCTGGACAATCGCCTGTCGCCTTATCTGGGTCCGGTCCGCGAGGATGAACAGGGCCTGCTGCAATGGATTGATGTTCAGGAACTGCTGAGCGAGCCGGTGCGCGAGTTACTGTATCCGGTGCCCCCGCTAGATCTGGAATCGCTTGAGGATGCGCCATGAGTGATGATTCGCGCTTTTACAGTTTCCTCAAGGAACGCATCGGACTGGACGTAACCTCCGTTGGCGAGGCCATCATCGAGCGTGCCTTGCGCCAGCGCGCAGCCTCGGCGAAATGCCCGGACAGCGATGCCTACTGGCACTTGCTGGTGACTTCACCGCAGGAACAGCAGGCGCTGATTGAGGCCGTCATCGTCCCGGAAACCTGGTTTTTCAGGTATCCGGAATCTTTCGTGACGCTGGGCAAACTGGCCCGAGAGCGCCTGACGACGCTGGACGGCGCAAGACCGTTGCGCATTCTCAGCCTGCCGTGCTCGACCGGTGAAGAGCCTTACTCGATAGCCATGGCATTGATCGATGCCGGCATTGGCGTGCGGCAGTTCAAGATCGATGCCATTGATATCAGCCCTGTTTCGATTGCACGCGCCAAGCACGGTGTTTACGGCAAGAACTCGTTTCGTGGCAGCGATCTGAGTTTTCGCGAGCGTTTTTTTACCCCTGCAGGCGAAAGTTTCGAGATTTCCGACCTGGTTCGTGGCTGCATCGATTTTCAGCCCGGCAACCTGCTCGATCCCAAACTGTCGAGTCAGGTGGCCTACGACATTGTCTTCTGCCGCAATCTGGTGATCTATTTCGACCGGCCGACGCAGCAACACGTCTTTCAGGTCCTCAAGCAACTGACCCGGGAAGACGGTGTGCTGTTCATCGGTCCTGCCGAAGGCAACCTGCTGTCAGCCATTGGCATGCGCTCGCTGGGCATTGCCCAGTCCTTCGTTTTTCGCCATGCGCCTCGGGACACGGCCGTAACGCTCACTGCGCCTGTGTCTGCTCCCGTCAGCGCCGCGACGCCGCGGCCGGTCCCCGATGCGCCTGTGTGCGCGCCAGTTGCCAGGCCTGTTTCGCGCAACTCGGCTGCATTCGCGCCGGGTATCAAACCTGCGGTGGCAGCCGGCACCGCCGAGAGTGCTGCGTTACTGGGCACGATCGCCAGTCTGGCCAACGAGGGCAAGACGGTCGAGGCACGTGCCGCCTGCGAACGTTATCTGCAACAGCATGAACCGGTGGCACAGGTGTTCTACTGGTTGGGGTTGCTCTGCGAAGTGGAAGGCCGTGCTGCCGAGGCTCAGGGTTTTTACCGCAAGGCGCTTTACCTTCAGCCACAGCATCCGGAATCATTGGCGCAGATGGCCGCGTTGCTGGCCGCCAGGGGCGACAGTGCCGGCGCTCGCAGATTGCAGGACCGCGCTGTGCGCGGTGCCAATAAACAAGGAAATCACTGATGACGGGGCCGTCTGGTTTTTCAAGCCTTACCCATGACCAGGCCCAGGACATCGACGACTGCTGGAATAGAATCGGCGTTCACGGTGACCGCTCCTGTCCGTTGCTGGAAGACCATATCCACTGCCGCAATTGTGCTGTCTATTCGGCGGCGGCCACGCGTCTGCTCGACCGCTATTCCCATGTTCAGGAACATCACGAGCAGTTTCAGGGTTCTGTCCTGCAGCGCGATATCAAGACGCGCTCGATTCTGGTCTTTCGTCTGGGCGAAGAATGGCTGGGTCTGGCATCGCGCTGCCTGTCGGAAGTTGCACCCGCGCAGACCATCCATTCCCTGCCGCATCAGCGCTCGCGCGCGTTGTTGGGTGTCGCCAACGTGCGAGGCGCGCTAGTGGCCTGTATCTCACTGGTCGAATTGTTGGGGCTGGACAGCAATCCGGTGATTGCCCAGTCCGCACGAACGGTGCCACGCATGCTGATCGTTGCAGCGGAGGGCGGTCCTGTCGTGGTGCCGGTGGATGAGGTCGAAGGTATTCATGCTATTGACGAACGTGAACTGGACGCTGCTTCGGCTTCCGGTACACACGCCAATGCGCGTTTTACCCGAGGGGTCCTGCAGTGGAAAGACCGAAGCCTGCGTTGGCTCGATGAAGATCAGTTGCTGTCGGCGGTGCACCGGAGCCTTACATGACGCCAGATCAAATGCGCGACGCCTCGCTGTTCGAACTGTTCACGCTGGAAGCCGACGCGCAGACTCAGGTCCTGAGTGCAGGCCTGCTGGCGCTGGAGCGCAACCCGACTCAGGCCGACCAGCTCGAAGCCTGTATGCGCGCCGCCCACTCGCTCAAGGGCGCAGCAAAGATTGTCGGCGTCGAGTTCGGTGTCAGCGTTGCGCATGTGATGGAAGATTGTCTGGTCAGTGCTCAGGAAGGGCGACTGCTGCTCCAGCCTGATCACATCGACGCCCTGTTGTCCGGAACCGATCTGCTGATGCGTATCGCGACGCCGGGCGGAAACAGCGTCGGCCAGCCCGATATCGACGCTTACGTCGAGAGGGTGAACACATTGCTGGCTTCAGGTGCCGGAGCGGCGCGAACAGTCAGCGTGCCCATGACGGATCCGCTGCTGAGCAGCGCTCTGCAACAGCTCGAAGCGTCGGCCACGCCGGCACCGTTGAGCGAGTCGCCGTTCGATCCACTGGCGGCCGATCTGCGTCTGGAACCGGCCAGCGCTCCGGCCTCAATGACCGAACCTGAGACGCCACCGGCTACGCCTTTCAAGGAGCGCCGGGTTGTTGAAGGCGGCGAGCGTGTGCTGCGGGTCACTGCCGAACGCCTCAACGGTCTGCTGGACATGTCGAGCAAATCCTTGGTCGAGACCCAGCGTCTCAAACCTTTGCTGGCCGGTATGCAGCGCCTCAAGCGTTTACAGAGCAGCAGCGACCGTGCGCTTGAAGTGCTGGGTGCCAGTTTCGGCGAAGGTGGTTTGAACGCCGACGCACAGAAAGCGCTTGAAGACGCCCGCAACCTGTTGTCTCAGGCACAGCAGATGCTGGCTCAGCAGACCGCTGAGCTTGACGAGTTCGGCTGGCAGTCGGGGCAGCGCGCGCAGCTGTTATATGACACCGCACTGGCCTGCCGCATGCGGCCGTTCGCCGACGTGCTGGTCGGTCAGGCGCGTATGGTGCGTGATCTGGGGCGCGAGCTGGGCAAGCAGGTCCGTTTGCAGATTGAGGGAGACAAGACTCAGGTCGATCGGGACGTGCTGGAAAAACTCGAGGCTCCGCTGACGCACCTGCTGCGCAATGCGGTCGATCATGGCATCGAGTCACCTGAAAAACGGGCCGCCCACGGCAAGGAGCCGGAAGGGCTGATTCGTCTGCAGGCTTCGCATCAGGCCGGTCTTCTGGTGGTGGAACTGAGTGATGATGGCGGCGGCGTGGACCTTGAGCGTCTGCGTCAGAACATTGTGCAGCGCAACCTGTCGCCTGCCGTTACCGCCGCCCAATTGAGCGAAGAGGAACTGCTGAGCTTTCTGTTTCTGCCCGGTTTCAGCCTGCGCGACAAGGTCACGCAAGTGTCCGGTCGAGGGGTCGGGCTCGATGCCGTACAGCACATGGTTCGACAGATGCACGGCAGTGTCGAACTGCAGCAATGGGCGGGTGAGGGCAGTCGTTTCAGAATCGAGTTGCCGCTGACCCTGTCTGTCGTGCGCAGCCTGGTGGTCGAGGTCGGCGGCGAAGCCTATGCCTTCCCACTGGCGCACATTGAACGCATGCGCGATCTGCAGCCCGATGACATCGTGCAACTCGAAGGACGCCAGCATTTCTGGGACGAAGAACGCCATGTCGGCCTGGTGTCGGCCAGCCAGTTGTTGCACCGTCCCTCCACACAGGACGCTGGCGAAGCGCTCAAGGTTGTGGTGATTCGCGAGCGCGACGCGGTCTACGGGGTTGCGGTCGAGCGCTTCATCGGTGAGCGCACGCTGGTGGTGATGCCGCTGGATGCGCGGCTGGGCAAGGTTCAGGATGTTTCGGCGGGTGCGCTGCTTGACGATGGCTCGGTGGTGCTGATCATCGACGTCGAAGACATGCTGCGCTCCGTCGAGAAGCTGCTCAATACCGGACGTCTGGAGCGTATTGACCGTCGGAACCGTCAGATCGACAGCGCGTCGCGCAAGCGTGTACTGGTGGTAGATGACTCGTTGACGGTGCGTGAGCTGGAACGCAAGCTGCTGGTCGGTCGTGGCTACGAAGTGTCGGTTGCCGTGGATGGCATGGACGGCTGGAACGCGTTGCGTGCCGAAGATTTTGACTTGCTGATTACCGACATCGACATGCCACGCATGGACGGTATCGAGCTGGTTACCCTGTTGCGTCGGGATACCCGACTGCAATCACTGCCTGTAATGGTGGTTTCCTACAAGGATCGTGAGGAAGATCGACGCCGCGGACTGGATGCGGGCGCCGATTATTATCTGGCCAAGGCCAGTTTCCATGATGATGCCTTGCTCGATGCAGTCGTCGAGCTGATAGGGGATGCGCAGGCATGAAGATCGCTATAGTCAATGACATGCCCATGGCTGTCGAAGCGCTGCGCCGGGCGCTGGCGTTCGAGCCATTGCATCAGGTGATATGGGTGGCCGGCAACGGCGCCGAAGCGGTGCGCTGCTGTGCTGAACAGACGCCTGATCTGATCCTGATGGATCTGATCATGCCGGTCATGGATGGCGTCGAAGCCACTCGCCGGATCATGGCCAGCACACCGTGCGCTATCGTCATAGTGACAGTGGATCGCGAACAGAACGTGCACCGTGTATTCGAGGCCATGGGGCATGGTGCGCTGGACGTGGTGGACACGCCAGCCATTGGCGCTGGCAACCCCAGAGGGGCGGCGGCACCGCTGTTGCGCAAGATTCTGAATATCGAATGGCTCATGGGCCAGCGCAACACCCATGAGCGGACCGTCGCCACGCCTTTGCGTGAGGCCGTTCGGCGTGACCGTCTGGTTGCCATCGGCTCTTCGGCGGGCGGGCCGGCAGCTCTGGAAATTCTGCTCAAGGCACTGCCTTCGAGCTTTCCGGCGGCAGTCGTGCTGGTGCAGCATGTGGATCAGGTCTTCGCCGCAGGCATGGCCGAGTGGCTGTCCACAGCCTCGGGGTTGCCTGTGCAACTGGCCCTCGAAGGTCAGGTACCTCAGAGCGGCAAGGTTCTGCTGGCAGGCACCAACCACCACATTCGTCTGTTGAAAGGCGGCACGCTGGCCTATACGGCAGAGCCGGTGAACGAAATCTACAGGCCCTCGATCGACGTGTTTTTCGAAAGTGTGGCTCGTTATTGGAATGGAGATGCTGTGGGCGTTTTATTGACCGGCATGGGGCGCGACGGCGCAATGGGGCTCAAGACCATGCGTGAGCGCGGATTCCTGACCATCGCTCAGGATCAGGCGAGTTCTGCGGTGTATGGCATGCCCAAGGCTGCGGCTGCCATTGATGCGGCGGTCGAGATCCGGCCGTTGACTTCCATCGCGCCGCGGCTTGTGGAGGTATTCGCCCAATGACTGCCCAGGTGAACTCACCGGTGCTTGGTGACCAGGAGAAACTTCATGCATGATGTGCAGATGGACGACATCAAAACACCGGATGAAAACTCTGCAATGGTACTGCTGGTCGACGATCAGGCAATGATCGGCGAAGCGGTCAGGCGTGGTCTGGCCAACGAAAGCTCTATCGATTTCCACTTCTGCGCCGATCCGCATCAAGCCATATCCCAGGCCGTGCAGATCAAGCCGACGGTCATTCTTCAGGACCTGGTCATGCCCGGCCTGGATGGTCTGACGCTAGTGCGTGAGTACCGCAGCAACCCGCTGACCCGCGATATTCCGATCATCGTGTTGTCCACCAAGGAAGATCCGCTGATCAAAAGCGCTGCGTTTGCCGCCGGTGCCAACGATTACCTGGTCAAGCTGCCGGACAACATCGAACTGGTCGCCCGGATTCTTTACCACTCGCGCTCCTACCTGACCCTGCTGCAACGTGACGAGGCCTATCGCGCCCTGCGCGTCAGCCAGCAGCAGTTGCTCGACACCAATCTGGTTCTGCAGCGCCTGATGAACTCCGATGGCCTGACCGGTCTGTCGAACCGGCGTCATTTCGATGAATACCTGGAACTGGAATGGCGTCGCGCGACCCGCGACCAGACTCAGCTGTCGCTGCTGATGATCGACGTCGACTTCTTCAAAGTCTACAACGACAGTTTCGGGCATTTGGAAGGCGACGAAGCCCTGCGGCAAGTGGCCAAGGCGATTCGTAACAGCTGCAGTCGGCCGTCCGATCTACCCGCCCGTTACGGCGGCGAAGAGTTTGCGATGGTGCTGCCTAACACGTCGCCGGGTGGTGCGCGGCTGATCGCGGAAAAGCTGCGCCAGAGCGTGGTGGGCATGAACATTCCTCACGTTGCACCTGCCGAAGGCTCGCATCTTACCGTCAGCATCGGCGTGGCCACAGTTTCTCCAGAGATCGGTGGGCATAGCCGCCAGTTGATTCTGGATGCCGACAAGGGCCTGTACGTGGCCAAGCACAACGGTCGCAATCAGGTCTCGGTGGGTTGAGTCGGAGGGTTTGCTGCCGGTTTCCGGCAGGTCTCCTCCCTTGAGAAACGCGCCCAATCGATAAAATTGACTGCACAAGGCCCGCTCGACGGGCTGCTTTCGTGGCATTGCCTGGGGTATACTCGTCGGCTTTGAAAATTTCGCCTGCGAGTGCTGCCCACCATGGAAATCAACCCGATCCTAAACAGCATCAAGGATTTGTCCGAGCGCTCCGAAACCATTCGGGGGTATCTTTGACTACGATCACAAACATGATCGTCTGACCGAAGTCAATCGCGAGCTCGAAGATCCAAACGTCTGGAACAACCCCGAATACGCACAGAACCTGGGCCGCGAGCGTGCCTTGCTGGCACAGATCGTCGACACGCTGGACGAAATGACGTCCGGTCTGGCCGATGCCAAGGACCTGCTGCTGATGTCGGCCGAAGAAGAAGACCAGGCTGCCGTCGATGACGTCGCGGCCGAAGTCGAGCGCCTTCGCGAGTCACTGGAGAAGCTGGAATTCCGTCGCATGTTCAGCGGCGAGATGGACCAGAACAATGCCTACCTGGACATCCAGGCCGGCTCCGGTGGCACCGAAGCGCAGGACTGGGCCAACATTCTGCTGCGCATGTACCTGCGCTGGGCTGACAAGCGCGGCTTCGACGCCACCATCATGGAACTGTCCGCTGGCGAAGTCGCCGGCATCAAGGGTGCGACCGTGCACATCAAGGGCGAATACGCCTTTGGCTGGCTGCGTACCGAGATCGGCGTGCACCGTCTGGTGCGCAAGAGCCCGTTCGACTCCGGCAACCGCCGTCACACCTCGTTCTCGGCCGTGTTCGTGTCGCCTGAAATCGATGACAACATCGAAATCGACATCAACCCGTCGGACCTGCGGATCGACACCTACCGCTCTTCCGGTGCCGGTGGTCAGCACGTAAACACCACCGACTCGGCGGTACGTATCACCCACGTTCCGACCAACACCGTGGTCAGTTGCCAGAACGAACGCTCCCAGCATGCGAACAAGGACACCGCCATGAAAATGCTGCGGGCCCGTTTGTATGAGCAGGAAGTTCAGAAGCGCAATGCCGCGTCCCAGGCGCTGGAAGACACCAAGTCCGATATCGGCTGGGGTCATCAGATTCGCTCCTACGTGCTGGATGCCTCTCGCATCAAGGACCTGCGGACCAACATCGAGCGCAGCGACTGCGACAAGGTGCTCGACGGTGATCTGGACGAGTACCTGATCGCAAGCCTCAAACAAGGGCTGTAATTCACGCTTCGCAGGATTCGCGCCGTGAGCGCGATCCTGTGCAAGCGTCCGGGACGGCTATCCGCCTCGCCCGCGAACCCGGATGAACCGGGTCAACGAACCTGTGATGGAATGACTGAAGACATGAGCGACCAACAACTCGACCCGCAAGCCCTGCAACAGGAAGAAAACACCCTGATCGCCCTGCGCAAGGAAAAGCTTGCTGCCGGCCGCGCCAAGGGTCAGGCCTTCCCGAATGACTTCCGCCGCGACAGCTACTGCAACGACCTGCAGAAACAGTATGTCGACAAGACCAAGGAAGATCTGGCTGCAGCAGCGATTCCGGTCAAGGTTGCCGGTCGCATCATGCTCAACCGTGGTTCGTTCATGGTGATCCAGGACATGACCGGTCGCATCCAGGTCTATGTCAACCGCAAGACGCTGCCTGAAGAAACCCTGGCCGAAGTCAAGACCTGGGACCTGGGCGACATCATTGCCGCCGAAGGCACTCTGGCCCGTTCCGGCAAGGGCGACCTGTACGTCGAAATGACGTCCGTGCGCCTGCTGACCAAATCGCTGCGTCCGCTGCCGGACAAGCACCATGGCCTGACCGACACCGAACAGCGCTATCGCCAGCGTTACGTTGACCTGATCGTCAACGAAGACGTGCGTGAGACCTTCCGCGTGCGCTCGCAGGTGATCGCCCACATCCGCAGCTTCCTGATGAAGCGCGACTTCCTTGAAGTCGAAACGCCGATGCTGCAGACCATTCCCGGCGGCGCGGCAGCCAAGCCGTTCGAAACCCACCACAATGCGCTGGACATGGAAATGTTCCTGCGTATCGCGCCTGAGCTGTACCTCAAGCGTCTGGTTGTCGGCGGCTTCGAGAAGGTCTTCGAGATCAACCGCAACTTCCGTAACGAAGGCGTTTCGACCCGGCACAACCCCGAGTTCACCATGCTCGAGTTCTACCAGGCCTATGCCGACTACGAAGACAACATGGACCTGACCGAGGAGCTGTTCCGCGAGCTGGCTCAACTGGTTCTGGGCACTACCGACGTACCGTATGGCGACAAGGTGTTTCACTTCGGCGAACCCTTCGTTCGCCTGTCGGTGTTCGACTCGATCCTCAAGTACAACCCTGAACTGACCGCAGCCGATCTGCAGGACATCGACAAGGCACGTGCCATCGCCAGGAAGGCCGGTGCCAAGGTGCTGGGTTTCGAAGGTCTGGGCAAGCTGCAGGTGATGATTTTCGAAGAGCTGGTCGAGCACAAGCTGGAGCAGCCGCACTTCATCACCCAGTACCCGTTTGAAGTCTCGCCGCTGGCACGTCGCAACGACGACAACCCGAGCGTCACCGACCGCTTCGAACTGTTCATCGGTGGCCGCGAAATCGCCAACGCCTACTCCGAGCTCAATGACGCCGAAGATCAGGCCGAGCGCTTCCAGGCGCAGGTGGCCGACAAGGACGCCGGTGACGACGAAGCCATGCACTACGACGCCGATTTCGTGCGCGCGCTGGAGTACGGCATGCCGCCGACAGCCGGTGAGGGGATCGGTATCGACCGCCTGGTGATGCTGCTCACCAACTCGCCGTCGATCCGGGATGTGATCCTGTTCCCGCACATGCGCCCGCAGGCGTAACGAAAAAAAAAGAAAGCCGCCTCGAATGGGCGGCTTTTTTTTGGGTCTTTTCAGGACGAATTCATAAGGACTGCAGTGTGAAGATTGCCAGAGAAGGGGCTGCCGGAGTAGCGAGTGCGGTGGCCAGAAGTGTCAAGTATCAGGGCCGCAAGGCCAGTCGAGAGGGGAGCGAGCAGCGCAGGCAGGTCATTCTCGATGCGGCCATGCGCATTGTCGTGCGTGACGGCGTGCGTGCCGTGCGCCATCGGGCCGTGGCTGCCGAGGCGGGCGTACCCTTGTCGGCGACGACGTATTACTTCAAGGACATTGACGATCTGCTGACCGATGCCTTCGCCCAATACGTGCAGCGCAGCGCGGACTATCTGGCCAGGTTGTGGCAGAACACCGAAGTCATCTTGCGCGATATGATGACCCGCAGTTCCGGCAGTCCCAGTGATCGTTTCAAGCTGGCCGATGACATTGCAAAAATGGTGATGGAACATATTCGTCACCAGTTGCTGACCCGGCGCGACTATCTGATTGCCGAACATGCGTTCTATCACGAGGCGCTGATCAACCCGCGTCTGACCCCGCTGGTCATGGCGCACCAGGAAATTCTGTTGCAGGGCAGTTGTCAGTTTTTTCAGGTGATTGGCTCTCTGCAGCCTTATCAGGACGCGCAAGTGTTGACGGGGCTCATCCGCCGGATGGAATATCAGGGTCTGCTTCATGGCCCGTTGCGTCAGGCGGACGAAGAAATCCTCTGTATGCTCACCCGCCAGATGCGTCTGGTGCTGGGAACCCCTCAACCGGTTCGAGGGTGACGCTGCCTCTGTTCAGGAGAACCCCATGAAGACCTGGCGCGTGTTGATTGCGTTGTCGTTTCTGTTGTTGAGCGGCTGTCTGGTGATCTTCAAGGACCCGATACCCGCCCATGATGCCGCGCCCTCGGGATTGCTGGGCCAGTGGACCAGCAAGAACGCGTGGGGCGAGCCGCTGGAGCTGGACGTTTCGCGCGCTGGGGTCAACCGCTACAAGGCCGTGAGCTACCGCAAGGGCGATCGTCGTCACGGCGATGAGTACTCCGTGACGGTGACGCACCACGGCAGTCGCTGGTACCTCTCGGCGAAGCTCCCGTCCAGATATGGCGGTCACTATGGCATGGGCGGTTTCGAGCTGACCCGCAGTGGCGAGCTGGTTGTCTATAGTCTGGATATGGATCGCGTCGGCCAGTGGGTCGAGCAAGGCAGTCTGGCCGGTCAGCCGGTCGAAAATGAAACCGGCAAGGGCCTCTTGATTACCAGCCCTCTGGAGCAGGTATTCGGGTACCTTGACGATCCTGCCAACTCAGATGTTTTTCAGGAAGTCGCGCGTTACAGGCGCGTTGCCAAGTAGCAGGGCAATAGCCCGCCAGCCAAGGAGTACCGGGTGGACGAGTACCAGCAGACTATTCGTGTTTTATCGGATCGGATTGTTGCCGCGCAGACACCGATTCGCGTGCTGGATGCAGTGAAGTGGGACGACACGGTGCGCCGGGATTTCCTGGCCGCCAAGGGCAAGGCCCTGCCGGCCGTGGATCGCGCGTATTACGAAAATCGCCCGCTGGGCTTCGACTCCAGCGCCCTCAAGCAGGAATTCCAGAACATCGAGCGCGACGTCACGCGCCAGCTGGGTCAGTTCAATCCGGTCGGGCAGATCATGCGCCGGATGTGCCGGGAATACCGCATGGTAATCCGCATGCTTGAAGCGCGTGGCACACCCGACTTCGGGCTGATCTCTCAGGAATTGTACGGCGCAGCCTCCGATGCGTTTCACGCGGGCGATCCCACATTGGCCGATCTGGGGCTGATGCTTTCCGACTACCTGAACAACATCGCCGGACGTGGCGATCTGAAGGACGAGCCGAAAACCCTGACGGCCAAGGATGCCGTGGCCTTGTTGCAATCGCGCCTGAACCGGGTGTTCGGCGAGGCCGAGGAAACCATTCGCGTCTTCGAGTCCGACGGCATCGTGGCCGATGCGGCGGCGGGTGCGGACTACATCAAGATCCGCAGTGATGCGATGTTCAATGAGCGCGATGTGCGGGCGCTGGAAGTCCACGAAGGCCTCGTGCATGTCGGTACTACGCTCAACGGGCAGAACCAGCCGATCTGCACCTTTCTGTCCAAAGGCCCGCCCTCGTCAACCGTGACACAGGAGGGGCTGGCGATTCTTATGGAGGTCATCGCCTTTGCATCCTATCCCAGCCGTCTGCGCAAACTGACCAACCGCACACGAGCCATTCACATGGCCGAAGAGGGCGCGGATTTTCTGCAGGTGTTCGAGTTCTATCGTGAGCAGGGCTTTGGCATGCCGGAAAGCTATGGCAACGCCAGCCGGGTCTTCCGCGGTTCGGTGCCCAACGGGCTGCCGTTCACCAAGGACTTGTCTTACCTGAAGGGTTTCATCATGGTGTACAACTACATTCAGTTGGCCGTGCGCAAAGGCAAGCTGGAACAGGTGCCTCTGTTGTTCTGCGGCAAGACCACACTGGAAGACATGCGCACCCTTCGCCAGCTGGTCGATGAAGGCCTGGTGGTCGCACCCAAATATCTGCCCGAGCAGTTCCGCGATATGAACGCCCTGTCAGCCTGGATGTGCTTCTCCAACTTCCTCAACCACCTGAGCCTGGATCGCATCGAGGCGGATTACTCGAATATCCTCTGATGGCGCTGAACGCTCCGCGTCCGCTCTCGCCTGTGACGCAGAGCGTCACGGGCTGCATGCCCACGCACAGCGATGGGCACGACTTGAATCTCAAGGAATTCCTTATTTGAAACTGATCAGCATCCTTGCCTTGCTCCTCAGTCTTGCCGGCTGCAGTTCGATGCTGTTCTACCCTGAGCCGGGTCTGCCCTTCACGCCCGACAAGGCACGTCTGGAGTACCGCGACGTCAATCTGACCGCAGCAGACGGCACGCGCCTGCACGGTTGGTGGCTTCCGGCGAAGGCGGACGTGCCGGTCAAGGGCACGGTGCTTCATCTGCACGGCAACGGCGGCAATCTGTCCTGGCATCTGGGTGGAAGCTGGTGGCTGCCCGAGCAGGGTTATCAAGTGCTGATGCTCGACTACCGCGGCTACGGCCAGTCGCAGGGCGAGCCGAGCCTGCCGGCGATCTATCAGGATGTTCAGGCCGCATTCGACTGGTTGCAAGCGGCGCCCGAGGTACAGGACAGACCGCTGGTGGTACTGGGTCAGAGCATCGGCGGTGCGCTGGCCGTGCATTACCTGTCACAGCACCCGCAGGAGAAGGCTCGCGTCAAGGCGCTGATCCTCGACGGCACGCCTGCCAGTTACCGCGATGTCACCCGTTACACGCTGAGCACTTCGTGGCTGACCTGGCCTTTGAAGACGCCCCTTTCCTGGCTGATGCCTGACGCCGACAGTGCTATCAACGGCCTGCCGAAGCTGACCGGTACGCCCATGCTGATCTTCCAGAGCATGGACGACACGCTGGTGCCGCTCGCCAACGGCATCAGCCTCTACAAGGCCGCGCCCCCGCCGCGAGTGCTGCAACTGACCCGCGGCGGACATGTGCAGACGTTCGCCGATCCGCTGTGGCGACAGGTCATGGTCCGTTATCTGGAAGATCCACAGCATTTCGATGGTTTGCGTCGCCTCGCCGAAGTGCCCAATTACCCGGCGACTTCAAAGCAACCCGAGCCGCAGCAATGAGCGGGGAGCGCAACGTCAGAGGCATGATTCTGACCGGTATCGCGAGCATCATCGGTACGGTCGGCTGCTTGTGGTACTACGGCTACCTGCATTTCGCCCGACCGGAAGACGCGCTGCTGTTGAGCGAGTTCACGCTGCTCAAGACCGTGCCCGGAGAGGACTACAGAATCGCCGCCACGCCTGCGGCCGAAGTGGCGCAGTGCATCGATGGTGTGCTGGTGCTGTTCGACACTTCACGCACCGGGCTGTCCGGGGTGCTGATCGATGATCACAGGCAGGCCGTGCGCTGCATCAATCAGCAGGCACCTGCGGCAATTCAGTGAAACGCCCATGAAAAAGCCCCGCCTGTATGCGCAGGCGGGGCTTCGGTGCAGCAGCTCGGTCGATTACTTCATCGAGGAGCGTGGAGCAACCGGCTGGTTGTCGTTGGAAATGGTCACTTCCACACGACGGTTCATGGCGCGGCCCGAGTTGCTGGTGTTGTCAGCGACCGGGTATTCCTTGCCATAACCCATGGCAACGATGCGAGTCGGGTCTACACCCATGCGGGTCAGAGCCATGCGAACCGAATTGGCGCGACGCTCGGACAGCGACTGGTTGTAGGAAGCCGAACCGGTGCTGTCGGTATAACCTTCAACGATCACTTTGCGATCAGGGTTTTCCTGAAGGAAAGCCGCCAGCTTGCCGATATCGCCTTGGGCGCCTGGCTTCAGCTCGGCCTTGTTGTAGTCGAACAGCACGTCACCGAAAGTGACCAAGGTACCGCGTTCGGTCTGCTTGGCGTTCAGGCTGTTCTTCAGCGCAGCGATCTGAGCGTCACGCGCTTCCAGACGGGCTTTGGCGCGGTCGGCAGAGGCGTTCTGCAGTGCGGCTTCGGAGTTGCGCAGGGCGATGGTCTGCTTGGCCAGTTCAACGCGCTGGTTGGTCAGGTAAGACAGTTGGTCGACTTTCTTGACGTCGGCATCATCACGGAAAGCTTGCTCAGCCTTGGCAAGCCATTCGCTCGCATCCTTGGTTTCCAGCGCGGCAACCTTGGTGGCGTCCGGGTTGGTCTGCAGGGAAGTGAAGTTGGTACGCGCCTGCTCCAGGTTAGGGTTCGGCTTGGTAGCACAGGCGGCCAGTGCAACACTCATGGCCAGCAGGGCAGGGATCATCAATTGTTTACGCATAATTAGGGTCGTCCTTTAATCGATTACGAATGCATGAAAACCAAAGGTTGATGGCGGTGCTCACTGCACCTGGCGCATGCCTTCGTCACGTAGTTCGTTGACGCCCTGACGAGCATCCTGCACGGCTTTGGCCGCTTTGGCAGCCTGAGACTTACGCTCTGCCACTCGGGCATCCCACTCAGCCTGTTCGGCCAGCTTGCGCGCTTCGTCGTACTTTTTTTCCTGCATGGCGAGGTCGGCTTCTTTGAGCTTGTCCTGAGCCGACTTCATTTCCACCGCTGCGAACTCAGTACCGCCGGCGCTGACTGCGCTGTTGACGGCAGACTGAGAGACCGCGTACTGCTCAGACGGCGGGTTGCCTGCACAGCCAGCGAGGATAAAGGTGCTACCCAGCGCCAGCGCAGCGAGTTTCAGCCCGCGCAGGCCTTTGAACTTTGTATTGGCAGTAGGGGTGTTCATGGTGATCAACTCCATTGTCTGACTCCGAACGTGGTTATCCATGACAGTTTTTATTCAGGCCGGGCATCAGGTCATGCAACCACCTGCTGCTCTTCGGGCTTTCCTGTAATGGTTAATGGCTCGGACCTGCGGGGTTTTTGAATAGTTCACATAAATATTTCGCGGACGGACGGGAACGTTTGATATGTCGTGCTCAATATGTTGCCCATGCCAGGCAAGCGTCAGGCCCGGCCCTTTGCGGGCATGGGCCCTGGCAGTCTTAGCGGTGTTACGCCTGACCGGATTCATCGACCGGCGTGTCCAGCTTCTCGGACAGTTCATGCAGGTAACGTTTGGACAGTGCCAGGAAGCGGGGCGTGGCGCCGATGTCTTCGTACAGCGGATCACCTTCTTCATCCGTGGCCACGACATGCGGCCCTTTCACATAAGGAAAGCTGGCTTCCAGTTCTTCCATGGCTGCGCCGATCAGCTCGCCCAGCAACTCTTCCGGGTGATGTTTGGGGTACATCTCGCACAAGGCGGCGAGTCGCGCCGCGGATTCGATATCCAGATGAATCGCATAGCGGGTCTTGGTCAGGCGACCCTTGGCATTGTTTTCCCAGTGGCTGGCCAGCTCGCGGATTTTCATGGTGACTTCTCCTGACTGTCTTCTTGATGTGCTCGCTTGCGGCGAGTGTGTTCCGTAATAGGTCGTCGTGTGGTTCATGCATGAGATTAGCCGGTATGGCATTCGCGGCACGGCCAGATAATTTCATGCACAAGGATTTGTCGGCGAACGCGCTTTTGATGCACTGTTGGCAAAGCGGATTTCAACACCCGTTCAGTTCGGGTAAGCGATCAAGCAAAAAGCCCCTATAAAAAACCGGGAGAGGGAACGATGGCCGATATCGATGCGCGATTGCGCGAAGACGTTCACCTGCTGGGTGAGCTGCTGGGCAACACGATTCGCGAACAGCGTGGGGCTGATTTTCTCGACAAGATCGAGCGCATTCGCAAGAGCGCCAAGGCGGGCAGGCGCGGTTCCGCTGAAGGTGCAGAAGCCCTCAGCTCCAGCGTCGATGGTCTGGAGGACGATGAACTGCTGCCAGTGGCGCGCGCGTTCAACCAGTTCCTCAATCTTGCGAACATCGCCGAGCAATACCAGCTCATGCATCGTCGCGACGATTCGCAGCCGCAACCGTTCGAATCCCGGGTGCTGCCCGAACTGCTGGAGCGCCTGAAGACCGAAGGTCATGCACCTGATGCGCTGGCCAGACAGCTGGGCAAGCTTGAGATCGAGCTGGTGCTCACCGCGCACCCGACCGAAGTGGCCCGGCGCACGCTGATTCAGAAGTACGACGCCATCGCCGCGCAACTGGCCGCGCTGGATCACCGCGACCTGAACAGCCTGGAACGTGAGCAGATCACCTCGCGTCTGCAGCGGCTGATTGCCGAAGCCTGGCACACCGAAGAAATCCGTCGCATCCGCCCGACCCCGGTCGATGAGGCCAAATGGGGCTTTGCCGTCATTGAGCATTCGCTGTGGCACGCCATCCCCAATTACCTGCGCAAGGCCGATCTGGCGCTGCAGGCGGCGACCGGCCTGCACTTGCCGCTCGAAGCGGCACCCATACGTTTTGCCTCGTGGATGGGCGGCGACCGGGACGGCAATCCGAATGTCACGGCTGCGGTCACCCGTGAAGTCTTGCTGCTGGCGCGCTGGATGGCGGCCGATCTCTATTTGCGCGATGTGGACAGCCTGGCCGCCGACCTGTCGATGCAGCAGGCCAGCGAGGCACTGCGCGCCCGTGTCGGCGACAGCGCCGAGCCTTATCGCACCGAACTCAAGCGCCTGCGCGAACGCCTGCGGGCTACCCGCAACTGGGCCAATGCTTCGCTGACCGTCACTCAGCCTGCGCCTGAAGCCGTGCTGCATGACAACCGCGAGCTGATCGAACCCTTGATGCTCTGCTTCCAGTCGCTGCACGAGTGCGGCATGGGCGTGATTGCTGACGGTCCACTGTTGGATTGCCTGCGCCGTGCCGTGACCTTCGGCCTGTTTCTGGTGCGTCTGGATGTGCGTCAGGATTCCAGCCGCCATTGTGCGGCGATGACTGAAATCACCGACTACCTGGGGCTGGGCCGTTACGAGGAATGGGACGAGCAGACCCGCATCGAGTTTCTGTTGCGCGAGCTGAACAACCGTCGTCCGCTGTTGCCGGGTTATTTCAAGCCTGCTGCGGACACGGCCGAGGTACTGGCAACCTGCCGGGAAGTGGCTGCGGCACCCGCAGCGTCGTTGGGTTCTTACGTCATCTCGATGGCGGGCGCTGCGTCGGACGTGCTCGCGGTGCAGTTGCTGCTCAAGGAAGCCGGTCTGCAACGGCCCATGCGCGTCGTGCCTCTGTTCGAGACGCTGGCGGACCTGGACAACGCCGGGCCGGTCATTGAAACCCTGCTGGGTTTGCCGGGTTATCGTTCGCGTTTGCACGGTCCTCAGGAAGTGATGATCGGTTATTCCGACTCGGCCAAGGACGCTGGCACGACAGCTGCGGCCTGGGCGCAGTACCGGGCTCAGGAAAAACTGGTGCAGATCTGTCGCGATCAGCAGGTCGAACTGCTGCTGTTCCACGGCCGTGGCGGTACGGTTGGGCGCGGTGGTGGTCCGGCGCACGCGGCCATTCTGTCGCAGCCACCCGGTTCCGTGGCCGGCCGTTTCCGCACCACCGAGCAGGGCGAAATGATCCGCTTCAAGTTCGGTCTGCCGGACATCGCCGAACAGAACCTCAATCTGTATCTGGCCGCTGTACTGGAAGCGACCCTTTTGCCGCCACCGCTGCCCGAGCCTGCCTGGCGCACGATGATGGATCAGTTGGCCAGTGATGGCGTCAGCGCCTATCGGGCAGTGGTCAGGGAAAATCCTGAGTTCGTCGAGTATTTCCGGCAGGCCACGCCCGAGCAGGAGTTGGGTCGCCTGCCGTTGGGCAGCCGACCGGCCAAACGCCGCGAGGGTGGGGTGGAGAGCCTGCGTGCCATCCCCTGGATCTTCGCCTGGACCCAGACCCGCCTGATGCTGCCCGCCTGGCTGGGCTGGGAAGCGGCACTGACCAAGGCACTGGAGCGGGGCGAGGGCGACGTGCTGGCGCAGATGCGCGAGCGCTGGCCGTTCTTCAGAACCCGTATCGACATGCTGGAAATGGTGCTTGCCAAAGCCGATGCAGACATCGCCAGGCTGTACGACGAACGTCTGGTCAGCGAAGAGCTGCAACATTTAGGCTCACATTTGCGCGACCTATTGTCGCAGGCGTGCGACGTGGTGCTGGGGCTGACCGGGCAGACGCAATTGCTGGCACACAGCCCGGAAACCCTCGAGTTCATCAGTCTGCGCAATACCTATCTGGATCCGCTGCATCTGCTCCAGGCTGAACTGCTGTCACGCTCGCGCCACCGTGAGGCGCACCTGGACAGCCCTCTGGAACTGGCGTTGCTGGTGTCTGTGGCGGGAATTGCCGCCGGGCTGCGCAACACCGGCTGAGGCGCCTGCCCGGTCGGCGGGCGTTGTGTTTGATCAGGATCACGGCGGGTGAAGTGTTTACGGGCTAACCTGCCGAAAGGGTCAAGGCAGGTCGTACCGTTAAACGACCTCGCCCTGCACGCCAGCGGCCCTGCGGTTACTGCGACTTTTGGCGGCTTGTGCGGCTACGGTCTGCTGTGTATCTTGATCAGCCTTTTGGCCTATTGGCCTGATTCATTTTTTAGATTGGCCCCTGAGGCGAATCCGATGATTTCCATATAAAAAATTTGAGGAGCATGACGATGCGCGTGATTCTGCTGGGAGCTCCCGGGGCCGGTAAAGGTACTCAGGCAAAATTCATCACTGAAAAGTTCGGCATCCCGCAAATTTCGACAGGCGACATGCTGCGCGCAGCGGTCAAGGCCGGTACAGAACTGGGCATCAAGGCCAAGAGCGTCATGGATTCGGGTGGTCTGGTTTCCGATGACCTGATCATTGGCCTGATCAAGGACCGTCTGGCTGAGCCGGACTGCCAGAACGGCGTGCTGTTCGATGGCTTCCCGCGCACCATTCCACAGGCCGAGGCACTGCTTAAAGCCGGTCTGGAAATCGACCACGTGCTGGAAATCGCGGTGGATGACGAAGAAATCGTCCAGCGCATGTCCGGCCGTCGCGTTCACCCGGCATCCGGCCGCACCTATCATCTGGTCTACAATCCGCCCAAGGTTGAAGGCAAGGACGATGTGACGGGCGAAGATCTTGTTCAGCGCCCCGACGACGTGGCAGAAACCGTGCGTCATCGCCTCGCTGTGTATCACGAGCAGACCAAGCCGCTGGTGGAGTTCTACAGCAAACTGAGCGCTCAGAACGGCAAGCCAAAGTGCAGCCACATTCCTGGCGTCGGTTCTGTCGAAGAGATCACCGCCAAAGTGCTGAAAGCACTGAGCTGAGTCGACACCGCTTCTCGACAATGGCCCGCTTGCGGGCCATTTGTCATTTATACTGCGCCACTTTTCCATGACGACGGATACACCGATGACCACCTTGCTGGCCCTGGACACCGCCACTGAAGCCTGCTCGGTCGCTTTGCTGCATGACGGCAAGGTACTGAGCCACTACGAGGTGATTCCGCGCCTGCACGCCCAGCGCCTGTTGCCGATGATCAAGGATCTGCTGGCCGAGGCGGGCCTTGCCATGTCGGCACTGGATGCCATCGCGTTTGGTCGGGGTCCGGGTGCGTTCACCGGCGTGCGGATCGCAATCGGTGTGGTCCAGGGGCTGGCGTTCGCGCTGGAACGCCCGGTATTGCCGGTCTCCAATCTGGCAGTGCTGGCACAGCGTGCCTTTCGCGAACGGGGCGTCTCACAGGTGGCAGCGGCCATCGACGCGCGGATGGATGAGGTCTATTGGGGTTGCTATCGCGAGGCGGCAGGCGAGATGCGCCTGGTGGGTCAGGAAGCGGTAATGGCGCCAGAACGGGCCACATTGCCTGAAGACGTCACAGGCCAATGGTTTGGCGCCGGTACAGGATGGGGCTACGGCGAGCGCATTCCGGTCGCCTTGGCGGGGCATGATGCAAGCCTGTTGCCTCACGCTCAGGACCTGCTGACACTGGCCACCTTTGCCTGGCATCGCGGCGAAGCCGTTCAGGCTGACGAGGCGCAACCGGTGTATTTGCGCGACAAGGTTGCCACGCCCAAGGCGCGTTGATACGCGCAGCGGCAACTCGCAAGTTGTGATGATTGCAATAGGTATATCAATTCGCCATCTACCGTTTATCGTTTTAGTGTGACTTAAAGCGCTCGGGCTCAAACAATTTGCAATATGTGTGGTCTAGTTAACGTTAGGGAATTTGCCAGTATCCGGACTGTAACGTTAAATTGCCACTACAGAAGCCGAGTAACTATCGATGCGCATTGACGGACCATTACAACGTTCCTACCCCATCAAGCGAAAGCAGCAGAAGCAGCCTTCGACCGTTGAGGGTTCTTTCGAAGAAGTCACCACCGACGTTGACCTTCCGGTGCCTGCGCGCGCGTCCCGCCGCGAAGCTGATCAGGGTCCGATCGGCAGTACTGGTAACGTACCTGCGCGTCCTCAGGACATCATCTTTCCCCGCTCCATGAGCTCTCGTGTCGCCAACGCCCTGGCCAGTTACCTGACCACGGCCAGCTTTGTGGATTGGGACCTTGAAGTATCGGGGCTCGATCTTCACGTCTGATTGTGTCCGGCCTGCCTTATTACCTCGGCTGCCCATCCTGGAGCGAGAACGCCTGGCGCGATTCGCTGTATCCCGATGACGCCCGGCCGACCGATTTTCTGAGCCTGTACTCACAGGTTTTCAATGTTGTCGAAGGCAACACTACCTTCTATGCCCGTCCCGCGGCTTCCACCGTGCAGCGTTGGGCTGAAGTGATGCCTGAAGATTTCCGCTTCACTGCCAAATTCCCCCGCGACATCAGCCACGACGGCGATCTGCGCGCACAAGTGACCGCTGCTGAAACATTCATTCAATTGATGGCTCCGCTGGGTCAGCGTGTTGCGCCGTTCTGGTTGCAACTGTCGGCCAGTTTCACGCCGCAACGCCTGGCAGAGCTGGTCGGTTTCATTGATGAGCTGAATGTGCCACTGGCTGTAGAAGTCCGCAATATGGCGTTCTTCATGAAGGGCGATGAGGAGCGCATGCTCAATCGGCTGCTACTGGATCGTGGCGTCGAGCGTATCTGTCTGGATTCGCGTGCCTTGTTCAGTTGCGTATCCAGCGACCCCGCCGTCCTTCATGCGCAGTCCAAGAAGCCCAAGGTGCCTGCGCGTCCGGCGGCGTTGACCCAGCATCCTCAAGTGAGATTCATTGGCCGCCCTGAACTTGAGGCCAACGACCCGTTTCTGGTGCAGTGGGTGGAGAAGGTCGCCGTCTGGATCGAAGAGGGGCGGATGCCTTACGTGTTCCTGCACACACCGGACAACCTGCGTGCGCCCGAGCTTGCGCGACGTTTTCATGAGCAGTTGAGGGTGCGTCTGCCGGGGCTGTCGCCGCTGCCCGAACTGGATCGTGGTCCACAGGTGGAGCAGTTGGGCTTGCTCTGAGGTCGATAGGTGTGGGTTTATTGAGACCTGTCACCGGAGAGCACGCACATGGACTCGCAACAACTTCTCAAAGCGCAGGCATTCAAGGCCTTGCACGAGCGCGACGGCGCCTTCGTAATGCCCAATCCGTGGGATGCCGGTTCGGCAAAACTGCTGGCCTCGATGGGTTTCGAAGCGCTGGCGACGACCAGCGCGGGCCTCGCATTTACTCTGGGTCGTCCAGACGCCGAGGGTGCGATCAGTCGCAACGACACGCTCGCCAACGTGGCGGATATCGTGGCGGCCACACCGCTTCCGGTCGCTGCCGATCTGGAAAACGGTTTCGCCGACAGCCCCGAAGCCTGTGCTGAAACGCTGCTCATGGCTGCGGCGGCAGGTATCGTGGGCGGTTCCATCGAAGATGCCACCGGGCAGGCAGACAATCCGATTTATGACTTCGATCTGGCTGTGGCGCGCGTCCGGGCGTCGGCCGCCGCCGTTCGCAGCCTGCCGTTCCCTTTCATGCTCACGGCGCGGGCCGAAAACCTGCTGAACGGACGGATGGATTTCGCTGACACCCTGCGCAGGCTTGAGGCCTATGCCGACGCGGGCGCGGATGTGCTTTACGCCCCCGGCCTGCGTACGCGGGAAGAGGTGATCGCAGTGGTGCGTGCCGTGGCGCCCAGGCCGGTCAATATCCTCATGGGGCTGGGCGGCGTGACACTGTCTGTGGCCGATCTGAGCGAGTGTGGCGTCAAGCGTATCAGCGTCGGCTCCTCGCTGGCGCGGGCAGCCTTTGGTGGTCTTTATCGCGCTGCGGAGGAAATTCGCAACTACGGCACCTTCAACTACGCCGGACAGGCGCTGCCTTTTGATCAACTGAACGGTTTGTTCAAGGGCTGAGCATGCGTGTGTTCCTGTTGTTGCTGGTCCTGTGTGCGGTCGGAGTGGTTGCGGTGTGGCGCGGCTGGGTCGACGTGCCGCCGAAGTGGAACCCTTGGGCTGCGCTGGATGTGCGCGCCGAACCGAATCTGTTGACGCCGTTCAAACTGTCGCGCCTGCGGGATGATCCGGCGCTGTGCGATCAGGTATTAAGTGCGTCGGGTCTGCGCTTCAGCCGTCAGGCCGACAGCCCGGCGTCGGCACGATGTCCGCTGGAGAACACCTTGCGTGTGCAGGGCGGTGATGTGGCACTGAGCAGCAGCTTTCTGGCCAGTTGCCCGCTTGCGGTGGCGTACGTGCTGTTCGATATCCATACGCTGCAGCCAGCGGCCGAGGCGGTGTTCGGTCAGCGCGTTGCGCGCATCGATCATCTGGGCAGTTTTGCCTGCCGCAATATCTATAACCGCGCCAACAGCCGGCTCAGCCAGCACGCGACAGCCAATGCGCTGGACATCGCGGGTTTTCGTCTGGCAGACGGTCAGCGCATCAATCTGCTCAAGGACTGGAACGACGCGGGGGACAAGGGGCGTTTTCTGAGGCTTGTCCGCGACGGGGCCTGCAAGAATTTCAGCACGGTGCTGGGGCCGGAGTACAACGCGGCACATCGTGATCATTTTCATGTGGACATGGGGCGTTGGCAGGTGTGTCGCTGATCAGGCTGCCATTCGCAGATTTTGCAGAATCAGCGGACGGGCCCAGACGTTCTCGTAGTCGAACTGGCGCTGTTGGGTGGCGATGGTCTTTTCGTCGAGGGGCAGGGCAGGCTTGTCAGCCAGGTCCCATTCCAGTTCCGCAATAGGCAGATGCAGCGGGCGGGTCTGTGGTGCCGGGCCAGGCGTCACGTCGCTGTGAGCATTGAGGACGGTCGGGCGCACCCAGTTGCTTTCGAATTCCAGATGACGCTGCTGCTCGATCAGGTCGGCGATGCTGAACGGCTCGGCTGGCGGTGGCAGCAGGTCGAGCTCGAATTCGGCGATTGGCAGAAACAGCGGCTCTGGCGGCTTGACCTCGGTGTCGGCGACCGGGCAGGCGCGCTGTTCGACGATCTTGCTCAGGGTCTTGGCGCCAGCGACGGGTTCGCCGGTCTCGACATCCACTTCCACACTGCTTGGGTGCACGGGAATCGGCGTGCTGTCGGCGACCTGATCAGCCATTGCGCGTGCAAATGCATCCGACCACAACTGCGTGACACCACCGAGGGTGCGGCTGTTGCGGACGCTAAAGTCGCCTGAGTGCGACAAATAGCCAATGGATGTTTGAACAATGTCTGACATAGCGATCAGTACTGGCCTTGGGTCTGGCAAAATGCCGGATACTTGGTTATCGGCAGATTTTGCTGATCATTAACATTTTTTGAGTGTGTGGACGTAATGAGTGAACAGCAGGCAGGCAGTCGTATCCGGGTCGAAGCCCTGACCGCGGACGGGCAGGATCAGGCGGCCGTGTGGGCCGAGCGTCTGGGTCTGCCATTGCAGGATGAACAGGCCGATTTTGCCCTGCAGGTGACCGGCGATGGGCTCCAATTGCAGCAGTTGGGTGACGATGCACCCGGCGCCGTTCGTGTCGATTTTGTCGAAGGCGCAGTAGCCCATCGCAGGCTGTTCGGCGGCGGCACCGGGCAGATGATCGCCAAGGCCGTCGGCATTCAGCCGGGTATCCGCCCCAGCGTGCTGGATGCCACCGCAGGGTTGGGCAAGGATGCGTTTGTGCTGGCGAGCCTGGGCTGCGAGATGAGTCTGGTCGAGCGTCAACCGATCATCGCTGCGTTGCTGGAAGACGGGCTGTCACGCGGGCGCCATGACCGCGATGTGGGTTCGATCATCGGTCAGATGCGTTTGCTGACCGGCAACTCGATTGAGCTGATTCGCGACTGGCAAGGCGAGCCGCCACAGGTCATTTACCTCGACCCAATGTTCCCGCATCGGGAAAAAACCGCACTGGTCAAAAAGGAGATGCGCCTGTTCCGCCCTCTGGTGGGCGACGACATGGACGCACCTGCATTGCTGGAAGCCGCGCTGGTCCTGGCCACGCACCGTGTGGTGGTCAAGCGCCCGCGCAAGGCCCCTTGCATCGACGGCCCCAGGCCGGGTTATGCGCTGGATGGCAAATCCAGCCGCTACGACATCTACCCGAAGAAGGCCCTCAAACCCAAGACCGTCGATTAAACCCCACTTACCTGCCGGTCAGCGTTCATGCTGATAGGCCCGCATGAATAGCTTCACGACTTCCTGCACATGCCGCTCGGCGGTATCCGCGTCCGGTGGCGTGCTGCATCCCACCAGCAGCCGGAAGTTGTGAATGCCCTTGACCATATTCAGAAAGTGCTCGGCAGCCCGGCGCGGGCTTTCGATGTGCAGGCTGCCGGTAGCGTCGATTTCCACCAGCACGCGCTCCATCTCGCTGACGAGCTTTTGCGGACCGGCCTCAAAAAAGATCATCGACAGCTGCGGGTCCTGAGTGCCCAGTGTCACCATCAAGCGATGAAGGTCGAGGGATTCCGGACTGTTGACCAGGCATTGAAAGGCGCGGGCAATATTCAGTAGCGCTGTCTCGACGGTCGCGCCTTCTGCCAGGTGAAACAGCGCGGCAGGCATCTGCTCTTCGCAACGCGCCACCACGGCGGCTGAAAACAGCGTCTCCTTGTCAGTGAAATGGCTGTAGACGGTGAGCTTGGAGACGCCGGCTTCGCTGGCGATCGCATCCATGCTGGTGTTCACGTAGCCGTTGCTGACGAAAAGATTCTTTGCAGACTCAAGAATCGCCTTGCGCTTCTCAAGGTCTTTGGGGCGGCCGGGGCCGCTGTTGGATAGGGTGTCAGGCATAAGGTTCAAATAATGTACTGGTGAGTTTGATAATTTTTAATATACTCGCCAGTACAATTATTCCAAGCCTGTTTTGATGAAGGTTTACATCATGCTCCGCGATGTCATGCCGCTTCTCGTGCCGCTGTGTCTGGTCTCGCTGCTGACCGCCTGTGGCCAGGAAACCACCGCCCCGGTTTTCGTCCGCCCCGCGATGGTGGTGCAGCCGCTGCCTTCCGCTCAGTCCATGGACAGTTACCCCGGCGAAGTGCGTGCCCGTTTCGAGCCTGAACTGGCGTTCCGTATTGCCGGCAAGGTCAGTAAACGGCTGGTCGAGGAGGGGCAGCGGGTCAAGGCCAACCAGCCGCTTGCCGAACTGGATGCGCAGGACGTACGCCTGCAACTGGACGCCACCCGTGCACAGGTCACTGCCGCTGAAGCCAATCTGCAATTGGTGCGCTCCGAACGGGATCGCTACAAGACCCTGCAGGATCGGCAGATGGTCAGCCGCTCGCAATACGACAACGCGGAAAACCTCTACCGCGCCGGCGAAGCCCGACTCAAGCAGATCAAGGCCGAGCTGACGGTAGCTGACAATCAGGCCAGCTACGCGGTACTGCGGGCGTCCCAGGATGGGGTGATCGCCAAGCGTTCGGTCGAGGTCGGGCAGGTGGTTGCAGCAGGCCAGACGGTCTTTACTCTGGCGGCAGACGGTGAGCGAGAAGTGCTGATCAGCCTCCCGGAACAGAATTTTGCCCGCTTCAAGGTCGGTCAACCGGTCTCTGTCGAGCTTTGGACAGTGCGCGATCAGCGCTTCCCTGGTCGTATCCGTGAGCTGTCACCTTCCGCCGATCCCCGTTCGCGTACCTTTGCGGCGCGCGTGGCGTTTGCCAGTGGGCAGGTTCCGGCAGAGCTTGGCCAGAGCGCGCGAGTGTTCATTGCGTCCGAGCATACGGTGCCGCTGGCGGTGCCACTCTCGGCGGTGACGGCTGAAAACGGAGTTACTTACGTCTGGCGTGTCAGCCCCGATAGCACCGTGACACGAGTGCCTGTGCAGGTCGGTCCGTATGGTCAGGAGTCCGTGCCGGTCGTTCAGGGGGTGCAGGAAACCGACTGGATCGTGGCCGCAGGTGGACACGTATTGCGTGAGGGCGAGCGGATTCGTCCGGTGGACCGCAGCAATCGGGCCGTGAAACTGGCTGCCAAGGAGTAGGCCCGATGCACTTCAATCTTTCCGAATGGGCGCTGCGTCACCGCCAGGTTGTGCTGTATCTGATGATCGTTCTGGCCATTGTCGGTGCGCTGTCCTACACCAAACTGGGGCAGAGCGAAGATCCGCCCTTCACCTTCAAGGCCATGGTGATCCGCACGTTGTGGCCGGGTGCCAGCGCCGAAGAAGTGGCTCGACAGGTCACGGATCGCATCGAAAAAAAGCTGATGGAAACCGGTGAGTACGAGCGCATTGCGTCGTTCTCGCGGCCTGGGGAGTCCACCGTCACCTTCGTTGCGCGTGACTCGATCTTTTCCGCGTACCTGCCTGATCTCTGGTACCAGATCCGCAAGAAGATCGGCGACATTCGCCAGAACCTGCCCCCCGACGTGCAAGGACCGTTTTTCAACGATGAGTTCGGCACCACCTTCGGCAATATCTACGCGCTCACCGGCCAGGGGTTTGATTATGCGGTGCTCAAGGATTACGCCGACCGGATTCAGATTCAGCTGCAACGGGTCAAGGATGTCGGCAAGGTCGAACTGATCGGCCTGCAGGACGAGAAAATCTGGATCGAGCTGTCCAACGTCAAGCTCGCCACGCTGGGCTTGCCGTTGCAGCAGGTTCAGCAGGCACTCCAGGCGCAGAACGCCGTGTCCTCGGCGAGCTTCTTCGAGACGTCCAGCGAGCGAATCCAGCTGCGGGTCAGCGGGCAGTTCCAGAGCGTGGACGAGATCCGCAACTTTCCGATTCGCGTTGGCGATCGCGCGTTTCGAATCAGCGATCTGGCGCAGGTGCATCGCGGCTTCAACGACCCGCCCGCGCCGCGCATGCGCTTCATGGACGAGGATGCGATTGGTCTGGCGGTGGCCATGAAGGACGGCGGCGACATTCTGGTACTGGGACGGGCGCTGGAAACCGAGTTCGCCCGGTTACAGAAAAACCTTCCCGCCGGCATGCAGTTGCGCAAGGTGTCCGATCAGCCTGCAGCGGTCAAGACAGGCGTCGGTGAGTTCGTTCAGGTACTGGCCGAAGCGCTGATCATAGTATTGCTGGTGAGCTTCTTCTCGCTGGGCGTGCGCACCGGCATGGTGGTCGCGCTGGCCATTCCGCTGGTGCTGGCGATGACCTTTGCGGCCATGTATTACCTGGGCATTGGCCTGCACAAGATTTCACTTGGAGCGCTGGTGCTTGCCCTGGGTCTGCTGGTGGATGACGCGATCATTGCCGTGGAAATGATGGCGATCAAGATGGAGCAGGGCTACGACCGGCTCAAGGCCGCCAGCTTTGCCTGGACCAGCACAGCGTTCCCGATGCTGACCGGTACGCTGATCACGGCAGCGGGCTTCCTGCCGATTGCCACCGCGCAATCGAGTACCGGTGAATACACCCGCTCGATCTTCCAGGTGGTGACTATCGCGCTCATTGCCTCCTGGATTGCAGCGGTGATGTTCGTGCCTTATCTGGGCGATCGCCTGTTGCCGGACCTCGCCAAGCGGCACGCTGCCAAACACGGCAGTCATGCACCTGATCCGTATGCGACGCCATTCTATAAACGCGTTCGAGCGGTGGTGGGCTGGTGCGTGCGGCGCCGCAAGACAGTGATCGTTGCCACGGTCGGCCTGTTTGTCCTGTCGGTGGTGATGTTCAAGTTCGTCCCGCAGCAGTTCTTCCCGGCTTCCGGACGTCTGGAACTGATGGTAGACCTGAAGCTGGCCGAAGGTTCGTCGCTGGTCAACACGGCCGAGCAGGTCAAGCGTCTGGAGCAGATGCTCAAGGGGCACGAAGGTATCGACAATTACGTCGCCTACGTGGGCACCGGCTCGCCGCGTTTCTATCTGCCGCTGGATCAGCAACTGCCCGCGCCCAGTTTCGCCCAGTTTGTGGTGCTCACTCGCAGCATCGAAGACCGCGAGGCGCTGCGCAGCTGGCTGATCACTCATCTCAATGAACAGTTCCCGACCCTGCGTTCCAGGGTGACGCGTCTGGAAAACGGTCCGCCTGTGGGCTATCCGGTGCAGTTCCGCGTCACTGGCGAGCACATCGAAGTGGTCAGGGCGCTGGCGCGCAAGGTGCAGGACAAGGTTCGCGAGAATTCCCATGTGTCCAATGTTCATCTGGACTGGGAAGAGCCGAGCAAGGTGGTGCACCTGAACATCGATCAGGATCGCGCACGGGCGCTGGGCGTGACCACCGCTGACTTGTCAGCCTTCCTGCGCAATTCGCTCACGGGTTCCACTGTCAGCCAGTATCGCGAAGACGACGAACTGGTGGACATCATGGTGCGCGGCACACGCAATGAACGTGAACAACTGGAGGCGCTGTCCAGCCTGGCTGTTCCAACACAAAACGGCACAAGCGTAGCGCTGTCTCAGGTGGCGACGCTGGAATACGGGTTTGAAGAGGGTGTGATCTGGCATCGCAACCGCCTGCCCAGTGTGACCGTACGTGCAGATATCTATGGCAAGGAACAACCGGCAACGCTGGTGAAACAGATCATGCCGACTTTGGATGCAGTGCGCGCCGAGTTGCCGGACGGTTATCTGCTGGAGGTTGGCGGTACGGTGGAGGATTCGGCACGCGGACAGAACTCCGTAAACGCCGGCGTTCCGCTGTTCATCGTGGTCGTGCTGACCCTGCTGATGATCCAGTTGCGCAGCTTCTCGCGCATGCTCATGGTGTTCGTGACCGCGCCGCTGGGCCTGATCGGGGTGACGCTGTTTCTGCTGATCTTCAACCAGCCGTTCGGCTTCGTGGCCATGTTGGGTACCATCGCGCTCTCGGGAATGATCATGCGCAACTCGGTGATTCTGGTGGATCAGATCGAGCAGGACATTGCCGCAGGGCTGGATCAGTGGCACGCGATCATCGAAGCCACGGTGCGTCGCTTCCGACCTATCGTATTGACCGCACTGGCGGCCGTGCTGGCGATGATTCCGCTGTCGCGCAGTCTGTTCTTCGGCCCGATGGCGGTGGCGATCATGGGTGGCCTGATCGTGGCCACCGCGCTGACGTTGCTGTTTCTGCCTGCGCTGTATGCGGCGTGGTTCAGGGTGAAGAAAGTCGAGGGTGTCTAGGCCTCCCATCGGGACGCGGGGCGTCCCGGGCTGCATGCCCACGCTGAGCCATGGGCACGATCAATATGCAGCGTTTACAACGCGCCAAACACTTTCTTCGCCAGCCCTGTCGCCGCAGCGGCCGGGTTGGCGCGGATGCTTTCTTCCTGTTTGGCGATCATCTCGAACAGGCCATTGAGCGCCTGCTCGGTCACGTAGCTTTCGATGTTCGCGCTTTTGGTGTCCAGCAGGCCCAGTGAAGAAGCCTTGCCTGCGAAAGCGTTGTATTTCTGGGCCAGGCCGACCTGATCGGTGGCTTTCTTGACGACGGGCAGGAACTTGGTGCGGATCTGCTCGCGACTGCTGCTGCTCAAGTATTGCGTCGCCGAATCCTTGCCACCGCTGAGAATCGCCTTGGCGTCGGTCACGCTCATTTTCTTGACCGCATCCACCAACAGCGCCTGAGCTTGTGGCACCGCCGCTTCGGCGGCCTGGTTCATGCTGGCTTCCAGTTGGTCGACCTGAGTGCCCATGCCGAGCATTTTCATTTTCTTGGCGACCTGACCGAGTTTTCCGGGCAGTTCAATACGCACTTCTTCGTTCTTGCTGAAACCGCCCGGCACGCCCAGTTGCTTGACCGCAACCTGTGCGCCCTGTGTCAGGGCATCCTTGAGACCGCCCGTAGCATCGGATTGCGACAGGTCACCCAGCGACAGGGCGAAGACGTTGGCCGACAACAGCAGGCCTGCACAGAGGCCGGCAAAGGTGAACGTGGGGCGAAGCATGGCAGCATCCTTTTGGTGAGGTCTTGAAAGCAGCATCGAGGCAGATATCGGCGCTGTATGCATTGAGCGTATCAGGAAGTCAGCGCAGGTGTCTGACACCGGGAAGTCGAAGGGGGCTCAGACGATCGTCAGGCGGGTACTGCGTAGCTCAGCTCGAACGGCAGCGGCACCTGATGGGTGATTTCCCGCTCGCTGACCGCAATGACGTCAGCCGCGGCATCAGCCCGGCTGATGTCTTCGAATTTGACGATCAGGGTGCAGCCTGCCGGCAGTGCGATGCGTGGCAGGTAACGAACTTCGCCTTGAGGGCGTAGACGAGGTTCGCTGGACAGTTCAATCTTCCTTGGGTGGTTGGCATCAGTCATGGATGCAAAACAAACCCTGACAGCCTCAGAAGCGTAAAAAATACCTGTCCAGTTTTGCCGGCTAGCTTCGGGATAAGGCCTACGCTGCTCCTTCCTCGGTGCTGACACTTTGCTCATCTTCACCGCTGTGCAACGCCACCTGACGGATAGATAACCTGATTTCGGCCGGCAATACGCGTTTTGCTGCGCCTTCTGCCAGTTCACCCAGCAGCGGGTGATAACTCAGCTTGCCAGCGGCATCCTTGCGTAGCACACCCAGGTCAAGCAGGGTCTGGATGAAGTGGCGGAACAGGCTCTTGTCGAAGAATTCCGGCGCGTTGAGGCCGTGCAGAATCGACAGCCGCTGGGCCATGACCGTACACAGGTCTTCCAGCTCTTCGGGGGTCAGGCTTTTCTGCCCGCTGTTGAGCAGCAGGGCGATGGCCATGTAGAAGCGCTGAAGGGTCTGGGCGATGGCGCGGGACAGCAGGGTCAGCAGCACGAACTCGCGGGAACTGGGTTCCGGACGGATGTACACGTCATCCTTGCGACGCAGCAGGCCCTGCTCGACAAACGCAGTCAGCCACTGATCCACCACTTCATCCAGCTCGTTCAGCGGCCAGCGGATGAACAGCTCGGATTGCAGGTATGGATACAGCGCGCGGGTGTAGCGCAGAATCAGCTCGCGGCTCATGCGCGAAGAGCTCTGGAAGAAACTCGCCAGCAGCGACGGCAGCGCAAAAATGTGCAGCACGTTGTTGCGGTAATAGGTCATCAGCACTGCGTTCTGTTCGTTCAGGTACAGAATCTTGCCCAGCGCATCTTTTTGCTCCGCCAGCAGATCCATCCCCTTTACGTGCTCGATCAACGCACGGCCGTCGCCTTCCGGCAGCGTGGTGTGAGGCGAATACGGTACTGCACGCAGCAGCGTCAGGTACAGGTCAAGCACCCGTTCCATGGCCTGGTCATCCAGCGCCAGCCGATGTGTCGACAACAACGCCACAGCCACCAGATTCATCGGGTTCACGGCTGCCGCTTCGTTCAAGTGCTGAGCCACCCGCTCGCCCAGACGATGGGTGGTGTCGCTGAGCCAGTCCGGTTTGAACTGCGGAGCCAGTTCCTGTTCACGCCAGTCCGGTTGTTCGGCGTCGAGAAACTCGGCCAGCTTGATCGGCTCACCGAAGTTCACCGACACCTGACCGAAGCGCTGCTTGAGCGCGCCGATCACTTTGAAGATGTCGAAGATCGATTCTTTCTTCTTGGTCGCACCGCGCAGTTCGCCCAGGTACGTACGGCCTTCAAGGACGCGCTCGTAACCGATGTACACCGGGATGAACACGATTGGCATGCGCGAGTTGCGCAGGAAGCTGCGCATGGTGATGGCCAGCATGCCGGTCTTGGGTTGCAGCATGCGCCCGGTGCGCGAGCGGCCGCCTTCGACGAAATACTCGACCGGGAAACCCTTGGTAAACAGGGTGTGCAGGTATTCGTTGAACACGGCGGTGTACAGCGGGTTGCCCTTGAAGGTACGACGCATGAAAAACGCGCCCCCGCGCCGCAACAGGCTGCCGATGACCGGCATATTGAGGTTGATGCCCGCCGCGATGTGGGGCGGGGTCAGGCCGTTGCGAAACAGCAGGTAGGAGAGCAGCAGGTAGTCGATATGGCTGCGGTGGCAGGGTACATAAATGACTTCGTGGCCCGGCGCGACTTCCTGCACGCCCTCGATATGGCTGACTCTGATGCCGTCGTAGATCTTGTTCCAGAACCAGCTCAGCACCACTTCCAGAAAACGGATCGCCGAGTAGGTGTAGTCCGAGGCAATTTCGTTGCCATAACGCAGTGCCAGCTCGCGGGCCTTGTCTTCGGAGATCTTTTCGCGCTGCGCCTCTTCAAGAATCGCCTGCTTGACCAGCGGCTCGTCCAGGAGACCCTTGACCAGATTGCGTCGGTGCGACACGTCGGGGCCGATGACAGCGCTCTTCAGGTTGCGAAAGTGTACGCGCAGCAGACGTTGGGTCATGCGCAGGGTCAGCTCGTAGCCCTTGTTCTCGTCGACCAGTTCACGCAAGTGAATCGGCGCGGAAAACTGCACACGCGTCTTGCGGCCCAGAATCAATATGCTGACCAGACGACGCAGGCGTCCTGTTACCGCCCAGCTGTCGGCGAACAGCAGCTTCCAGGCGCTTGACTCGCGATCGGGCGACTGGCCCCAGAACACACTGACCGGAATGATCTGGGCATCCTCGGCCGGGTTCTGACTGACCGCAGCCACCAGCCGCTCCAGCGTCGGTGGAGCACCGCGTTTGTCGTGACGACCCAGCCAGTCGGGGGAGGGCGTCAGATAGAAGAACGCGGCAGGCTCCATGAGATCGCCGACCGACACTGACAACACGGGACGAGGCAGACCGGCCTTGCGGCATTCTGTGTCGAGCACCGCCAGATCGCTGATTGACGGCGATTGCAGGGCATAGAACACCGGCCGGCTGCGATCCAGATTGAGCGTGAAAGACGATTGATTGATGGTTTCCGAGCGAACCCAGAGGTACAGCAAACGGCGCAGCGTGCCGAATACAAGACGGCGGAACGGAGAGCGGGTCATACGGCTTCTGCTGAATAAAGGGCGGCTGCCCGAGATGGTGCCAGTGTGACGCATCCCGAGGCGATGGGCAAAAGCGGTGATGTAAGCCGAGTGCCCGGATTCATGATCTGCAATTTGTGCCAGTGTGACGCGCAGCGTCACAGGCTGCATGCCCAGGCGGAGCACTCATCGTTGTACACAAGTCCGGAAGACGGAAAACCTGGGCCAAAACGAACGTGTCTGACCGAATGCGTGCGTGTGGGAGAAGGCTTGCCGGCGACGGCGTCAGTTCAGTCGTCAAGAAAAAGCATCGCCGGCAAGCCGCCGCCTACAGTCCTTGGTTGCAGCAGGACGTGTGTGTAACGATGGGCGCGGAGCATTGGCAGAATCAAAGCTGTGTAGCCAGCTCGTTCCCACGCTCTGCGTGGTAACGACTCTCAGGACGCTCGCGTCCGGCTGCAGGTCAACGCTATGCGTCGGAATGACCCGCTCGGAAGAGTTTGTGATCGCGCTTGAGTCCGCGCCCGGACCCTGTCGCTTACGAAGTCCGCCAGGTGATTTCTTCTTCACCGTCGGCACTGATGCGCATCCAGCGGTCGGCGGCTTCATCGCTCTCTTCTTCCACCCAGGTGCCCGGTGCACAGCGAACTTCCACGTTCAGGGCGGCAAACGCTGCGCGGGCACAGGCGATATCGTCGTCCCACGGCGTCTGGTCGCTTTCCAGGTACAGGCTGTTCCACTTGCCCACGGCCTTGGGCAGCCAGGTCACGGGTACATTGCCTGCCTTGCATTTCCAGGTCTGGCCTTTCTGCGCCCACTCGCTGCAGGGGCCAATGGCTTCGCCGAGCCACTGGGCGATGGCCTTGTGGTCGACGTCTTCGTCTTTCAGGTAGATCTCGATATCAGGTTGGCGCATGGGTGCCTCTTTTTGAATGCTTATTGCAGCACGAAATAATCGTAGCGCATGGAAACGGTAACCTTGAACGGTCCGGGCTGTTCGATCACGGCCGTGCGACGTTCGGCGCTGGCACGCCAGCCATGCGGCGTCATGGCCAGCAGGTCGGCGCGTGACTGACCGTCGATCAGCTTCAAGGTATAGCGCAGCGTTTCGCTGTGCTGGAGTTGCATGCCTTCCGGGACCAGCGCCAAATGCTTGTCGTCGGCGTAGTCACGCACTTCGTCATAAAGACGCTGGCGCAACTCCATCAGGTGGTCGTTGGTCGGCCCGACGCGCATCAGCCCGCCACCGCGTGTCAACAGGCGCTTGGCTTCGACCCAGTCCAGCGGGCTGAAGACGCTGGCCAGAAACTGACAGCTGGCATCCGGCAACGGCACGCGGGCCATACTGGCCACCATCCACGTCACTTTCGGATCACGACGGCAGGCGCGCTTGACGGCTTCGCGGGAGATATCCAGCGCATACCCGTCGGACCTTGGCAGCGCTTCGGCAATTTGCGCCGTGTAATAACCCTCGCCACAGCCAATGTCCAGCCAGTGAGCGGGCATGCGTTCAGCCGCGAGCTCGGCCAGGCGCTGGGCAACCGGTGCGTAATGGCCTGCGTTGAGAAAATCACGCCGCGCCTCGACCATCGCCTGATTATCGCCAGGGTCGCGGCTGTTCTTGTGCTGCACCGGCAGCAGGTTCAAATAACCCTGCCGTGCGCGGTCGAAGCGATGATTGGCGGGGCAGACCACGCCATTGTCGGCCGCACTCAGCGGCCCGGAGCAGATAGGGCAGGTCAGCATCAGGCGAGCAACTTGACCAGTGTCTGGTAGTAGATCTCGGTCAGTACATCGAGATCGCTGGCCAGAATGCGCTCATTGACCTGATGGATCGTCGCATTGACCGGGCCCAGTTCAACGACCTGAGTGCCCAGCGTCGCGATGAAGCGCCCGTCGGATGTACCGCCGCTGGTCGAAGCCTTGGTGTCGCGGCCGGTTACGCTCTTGATGCTCGCGGAGACCGCGTCCAGCAGGGCACCCGGCTCGGTCAGGAACGGCAGGCCGGACAGCGCCCAGTCGATGTGCCAGTCCAGTTCATGCTTGTCGAGAATGCTGGCTACGCGCTGCTGCAGACCTTCGACGGTCGATTCGGTGGAGAAACGGAAATTGAACACCGCCACCAGGTCGCCCGGAATCACGTTGGTCGCGCCGGTGCCGGAATTGAGGTTGGAAATCTGGAAGCTGGTCGGCGGGAAGAAGTCGTTGCCGTTGTCCCAGTGCTCGGCAGCCAGCTCGGCCAGCGCGCCCGCAGCGAGATGAATCGGGTTCTTCGCCAGATGTGGATAAGCCACATGACCCTGCTTGCCAAGCACGGTAAGTTTGGCGCCCAGCGAGCCGCGACGACCGTTCTTGACCACATCGCCCACCAGCGTGGTGCTCGACGGTTCGCCGACGATGCACCAGTCCAGACGCTCCTTGCGCGCTGCCAGACGCTCGACAACGGCCTTGGTGCCGTGATGCGCCGGGCCTTCTTCATCGCTGGTGATCAGAAATGCAACCGAACCGCGGTGATCGGGATGGTCAGCCACGAAACGCTCGGCCGCCACCAGCATCGCCGCCAGACTGCCCTTCATGTCTGCTGCGCCACGTCCGCACAGCATGCCGTGCTCGTCGATCAGCGCATCGAACGGGTCGTTCTGCCAGGCCGTGACCGGGCCGGTCGGCACCACATCGGTGTGACCGGCGAAACACAGCACCGGACCGTCGTGGTTGCCATGGGTTGCCCAGAAATTGTCCACGTCTTCGATACGCATCGGCTCAAGTTTGAAACCGGCATCGCCCAGACGCTGCATCATCACGGTCTGGCAATCGGCATCGACTGGCGTGACCGACGGTCGACGGATCAGGTCGCAGGCAAGCTGCAGGGTAGGCGAAAGATCGGAAGGGGCCGTCATGTACAGAACTCCGGTAGCAAGACTGGGGGGCGCGAAAGGGCCGTTATCTTATATCAAAACGACGGCCTGAGGCTGTCGTTCATTAGAGGTTTCATGGTGCGTTCCATCTTGAGGCTTCCTCCCTGATACATGCTTATTCACTGATTTAGTCAATTAGGAGGCAGACGATTCTCCGGGGTAATCCTTCGCAACTGAGGCTCGACCCGCCGGGATGGTTGGCAGGCTGTATGTCTACTTGCAGAGGTCGGGTCAATGTCGCAGGTGCCGCGAAGCCCGCAAACCCCTATAATGCGCGCCGGTTTTTGAGGTATTGATCATGAGCGCAGAAGATCCACGTTTCGCAGGCATTGCCCGTTTGTACGGCATCGAGGGGCTGGAGCGTCTGCGTGCTGCGCATGTGGCGGTGGTCGGTATCGGCGGCGTGGGATCCTGGGCGGCGGAGGCGCTGGCGCGCAGCGGCGTGGGTGAAATTTCGCTGTTCGACATGGACGACGTCTGCGTGAGCAATACCAATCGTCAGTTACATGCGCTGGACAGCACGGTGGGTCGTGCGAAGGTCGAGGTGATGGCGGAGCGTATTCGCTCCATCAACCCGGACTGCGTGGTGCATGCGGTGGCAGACTTCGTGACCCGCGACACGATGGCCGAGTGCATCACGCCGGAGCTGGATTTCGTCATCGATTGCATCGACAGCGTCAACGCCAAGGCAGCGCTGATCTCCTGGTGCAAACGGCGCAAGATCCAGATGGTCACAACGGGTGGCGCAGGCGGGCAGATCGATCCGACGCTGATCCAGATCGCCGATCTGAACCGTACCTTCAACGACCCGCTGGCCTCCAAGGTGCGCTCGACCCTGCGCCGTGATTACGGTTTTTCGCGGACCCCGAACCGCCACTACAGCGTTCCATGCGTGTTCTCCACCGAGCAACTGCGTTACCCGAAGCCGGATGGCAGCATCTGCCTGGAGAAAAAGTTTGTCGGCGAAGGGGTCAAGCTCGACTGCGCGGGCGGATTTGGTGCGGTGATGATGGTTACTGCATCGTTCGGCATGATCGCCGCCACTCGCGCAGTGGACAAGCTGGTAGCGGGTACACGACGTCCTTCGGAGCGGGTCAAACCTGCTGCTGCGGTCTCGGATCAGGCCTGAGTGAGCGTTTGCATCTTCTGCAGCACAGCGTTCAGGCCGTTGCTGCGCGAGGGTGACAACTGGCGACTCAAGCCCAGTTGACTGAACCAGTCCGGCAAATCCACAGCCTGCAGTTCTTCCGCCGAAAGCCCGTTTACCCGTGCAAGTAGCAGAGCAACCAGACCGCGTATCAGACGCGCATCGCTGCTGGCGCGAAACTGCCAGTGCCCGGCGCTGACCTCGCCTGTCAGCCACACCTTGCTCTCACAGCCATGCACCAGATGTTCATCCGACTTTTCGTCATCGCTCAATGGCGGGAGCCGATCACCCCATTGCATCAGCAGGCGTGCACGCTGCTCCCAGCCTTGTTGCTGGCTGAAAATGTCGAGTGCTGTCCGGGCAAGCGAGGGAAGACTCATCTGAGTAACTCCAGCGCCTGATCCAGTGCATTGAAAAAATGAAGAAGGTCGTCCGAGTCGTTGTACAGCGCCAGCGAAGCCCGGATCGCGCCCGGCAGCCCCAGGCTCTTGAGCAACGGCATGGCGCAGTGATGACCGGCGCGCACGGCAATGCCTTGTTCGGTGAGCAGGTGCGCCAGATCGGCATTGTGCACGCCTTCGACCACGAAGCTGACCAGTGCCAGGTCCGGTGAGCCGAGCACTTGAATGCCGTCACGCTGCTGCAGCCCTTCGAGCAGGCGTCGATGCAGCTTGAGTTCATGTTCCGCGACCGCCTGAGGGTCCAGGCTGTCCAGATAGTCCAGCGTCGCGCCCAGGCCGATCACGCTGGCGATGGGCGGCGTACCGGCCTCGAAGCCCAGCGGTGCTGGGCGAAACTTCGAGTGGTGATAGTCGGCGGTCAACACCATCTCGCCGCCGTACTGCCAGTGCGCAAGACTGGGCAACGCGTCGTTGCGGCCGAAGAGCACGCCGAGCCCTTCCGGGCCATACAGCTTGTGGCTTGAAAACACATAAAAGTCGCAGCCCAGTGCCTGGACATCATGACGGCCATGAACCACGCCTTGCGAACCGTCCACCACCGTCAGCGCGCCCTGTGCCTTGGCCAGGGCGATGAGCCGCTGCAGTGGCTGCCAGGTGCCGAGCACATTGGAAAGCTGACTGATGGCCAATAGTCGCGTACGGGACCCGATCAGGTGAGCGGCCGCCACGCAGTCGATGATGCCGTTGGTGTCCAGAGGCAGAACCACCAGCTTGAGATCGAGACGTTGCGTCAGTTGCTGCCAGGGCAGCAGATTGGCGTGATGCTCCAGCGCGCTGATGACGATTTCGTCGCCCGCCGTGAATTCGTGCGCCAGGCCGTAGGCGAGCAGGTTCAGTGCCGAGGTCGCGCCGTGGGTAAAGATGATCTGTCCCGAATCGCCCGCATTCAGCCAGTGTGCAGTCTTGCTGCGGCTGTCTTCGAATGCCTGGGTGGCGTGTGCACCGGGCAGATGCTGCGCACGATGCACGTTGGCGGCACCGTTGGTGTAGTAATGAGTCAGGGCATCGATCAATGCCTGAGGTTTTTGCGTAGTGGCGGCATTGTCCAGATAGGTCTGGCCTTGCCGTTGCAGGGCGGCGATGGCAGGAAAGTCAGCGCGCCAGGGAGAAAGGAGGGGCATGATTCATCCGGCTGGGTGAAGCGGGTTCGGGACGCGGTGTTCCGAACCCGCACACGGCATCAGTTGTGAGCGTGCAGGGCTTCGTTCAGCTCGATGGCCGACTTGTGGGTCTTGCATTCCACAGCGCCGGTCTGCGAGTTGCGACGGAACAGCAGGTCGTTCTGACCGGCCAGATCACGTGCCTTGACGATCTTGACCAGCTCGTTGTTCTCGTCGAGCAGGGCAACCTTGGTACCGGCCGTCACATACAGACCCGATTCCACAGTGTTGCGATCACCCAATGGAATGCCGATACCGGCATTGGCGCCGATCAGACAGCCTTCGCCAACCTTGATGACAATGTTGCCACCACCGGACAGGGTGCCCATGGTGGAGCAGCCGCCGCCCAGGTCGGAACCCTTGCCGACGAAGACGCCAGCCGACACACGGCCTTCGATCATCCCCGGACCTTCGGTGCCGGCGTTGAAGTTGACGAAACCTTCGTGCATCACGGTAGTGCCTTCACCGACGTAGGCACCAAGGCGCACGCGCGCGCTGTCAGCGATACGAACGCCGCTCGGCACGACGTAGTCGGTCATTTTCGGGAACTTGTCCACGGAGAACACTTCCAGCAGTTCGCCTTTGAGGCGCGCTTCCAGTTGACGCTCGGCCAGTTCGCTCAGGTCCACAGCGCCCTGGCTGGTCCAGGCCACGTTTGGCAGCAACGGGAAAATACCGGTCAGGTTCAGACCATGCGGCTTGACCAGACGATGAGACAGCAGGTGCAGCTTGAGGTACGCCTCAGGGGTCGACGTCAGCGGTGCATCTTCAGCCAGCAGCGTGGCAACGAGCGGCTTGTGGCTCTCGGCCAGACGGTTGAGCAATGCGGCCTGCGTCGCGTCGATCGATTTGACGGCATCGGCCAGCTTGTAGGACTGATCAACATTGAACGTGATCGCCTGGTTGCCGCCGGTATAGCCCAGCGCCGGCGCGATGGCTGCAATCAGTTCGGCCGAAGGGTTGATCACAGGCTGTGCGTAAAACACTTCCAGCCACGCGCCTTCACGGTTTTGAGTGCCAACGCCGAAGGCCAGGCTGAACAGGGTAGTGGACATGCGAATACCTCGTAACTTATCTAAGGGCTATCAGTAGCGTCCCGGCTTACTGAACGGCCGCTGCATACAAATCGGGTTTGAAACCAATCAGGGTCTTGTCGCCCAGATCAAGCACAGGGCGCTTGATCATGGACGGCTGCGCGAGCATCAATTCAATGGCCCTGGGCTGATCGATATCGGCCTTCTGAGCATCGTCGAGCTTGCGGAAGGTCGTGCCCGCCCGGTTCAGCACCACTTGCCAGCCGTGCTCGTTGCACCACTGGGTCAGGTGCTCACGGTCGATACCTTGCGTCTTGTAGTCATGAAAATCGTAGCTGACGGAATGCTCGTCGAGCCAGGTCCGTGCTTTTTTCATGGTGTCGCAGGCTTTGATGCCGAACAGGGTGTAAGTCATTGAATTGTGCAGGGAGACGGGCGTTGCCGGATGTTCCCTGTTGCCTCCCGTTAAATTTGGCCGGTGATTATGCCACGTCAGCGCACTGGGCGCTTTGGCTGTCTGGAACCGGTGCCCGACCACTTTAGGTGAAGAACATTTCACCCGTCTTACTCTTGAGCGATGAGCGGTGAAGAGCAATGATGATGTACCACATGTAAGATCGGGTGCGTTATGTCTGAACAGGAAAAGAAGAGGGAAGCGGCACTGATCCGACAACGTTATTACAGGGAACGTCAACGCGCGGAAGGCTTCAAGCAGAACACAATCTGGATTCACAGCCAGGCTGAGATAGAAGGGCGGATGGCGGCGCGGGAAGGAAAACCGCTGTTGCCCATGCGATCCCATGATCCTGTCAGTTGGGCTGTCGGGTGGATTGCTGAAACGTTGAGGGTTCGGGATTAGGCGTTCTCTGACAGGCGCGTCACGTAAGCCTTGGGACAACTCGTGGCGCGCCAGTCATACACGTTCAAACTGCGTTACGGTTCTTCAAATTTCGAGTTGCTGCGGTCAGGGTAGATCGACTGCATGAGTTCGATGTCTTTGGCGCTCAGTGTCTTTCCGGTGTTGATGATTTCAAAATCGCCCAGCGTCAGGGCATTCGGAATATCGAAGTGCATGATCGAGTCCCGGTCATAAGCTGAGTAGTGAAAGTCGGCCGCTTCGTATTGGTCGAGGAAGTTCCTGGCCACCAGTTCATCGCTGTAGCCTGCCAGGGCCAGCAGGCGACGCAAGACCGGCTCGTTCCACGGAATTTTTGCATCCGGATGTTGATGCTCATGGACGGCGCCCAGTGCATGTCCGAATTCGTGCAGGACAATGCGTTCAAGTTCGGCCTTGGGCCGCAGATCGGCCTCGAATATCTCCCCGAAATTGAATTCCATGGTGGCCTTGTCCTGCGCCACCAGCAGAGCGTCAGTACCCAGCTCGCTCCAGTTCAAGTGGGTATTGAGGCCGATACGAATGTCGCTGGGGCCGCTGGTCACGAATTCGAACTTCAGGTTCACGTGCGGCAGCCACTTGCGGGCGGCATCGATGATCGGCTGAGTGAGCGGGGCGGGCGGGTTCTTGAGGAATTCGATTTTCAAGGTCCGGCCACGAGCCCAGTACTTGTTGAAAGCCACCAGGATGCGTGGCTCGCGCCCGCTGGTTTCCGAGGCATAGCCTGGGTCCGATTCGTAGGTCGGTGTAATGGCTGCGTTGGCCGGGTTTTCGCGAATGGCGGTCTCGTAGGACGCCTGATAGTCCTGCGCGTCTCGCATCGAACAGAGCAGCGGCAGATTTTCTCGGGGTTGTAATTCGGGCATGAGGATCATCTTCGTGTGGGGCGCTTCCTTGTCGGAATGCGCGATAAATGGACCGCGAAGATAAGCCGTTGAAAGAGTGGGCAGGTGTTAACTAAATACTGAGCCGCACATTGCGTGCGGCGCAGTGGCGGACTTATTTACGCACAAAATCACGAATGCGTTCGGCAGCCTCGATGCATTCTGCAAGCGGCGCAACCAGCGCGAGGCGAACCCTGCCGGCGCCCGGATTGACGCCATCGACTTCCCGCGACAGGTACGAGCCGGGAACCACGGTCACATGCTGGTCGACGAACAGATCGCGGCAGAAGGCAGCGTCGTCGGTGCCGACATTCGGCCACAGATAGAAGCCGCCGTCCGGGCGCTGCACGTCCAGCACAGGCGCGAGGATGTCCAGCACGGCATCGAACTTCTCACGGTACAGATCGCGGTTCGCACGAACATGCTCTTCGTCGTTCCAGGCTGCAATGCTGGCCAGTTGAGTTTGAACCGGCATGGCGCAGCCGTGGTAGGTGCGGTACAGCAGGAACGCTTTGAGAATGTCCGCATCTCCTGCCACGAAGCCCGAGCGCAGGCCGGGCAGGTTGGAGCGCTTGGACAGGCTGTGGAAGACCACGCAGCGTTTGAAATCCTTGCGGCCCAGTTCCGCGCAGGCACTGAGCAGGCCCGGCGGTGGCGTCTGCTCGTCAAAGTACAGCTCGCTGTAGCACTCGTCGGCGGCGATCACAAAGTCGTGTTCGTCAGCCAGGGCGATCAGCTTCTTCAGGGTGTCTACCGGAATCAGTGCGCCGGTCGGGTTGCCCGGCGAGCACAGGAACAGGATCTGGCATCGTTTCCAGATATCCGGCGTTACCGCATCGAAATCCGGGTTGAAGCCGTTTTCGCTCAGGCACGGCAGGTAGTAGGGCTGTGCACCTGCAAGAAAGGCTGCGCCCTCGTAGATTTGATAGAACGGGTTGGGGCTGATGACCAGTCCGTCATCGCTCCGGTTGACCACGGTCTGAGTGAAGGCAAACAGCGCCTCGCGGGTTCCGTTGACCGGCAGAACGTTGCGCGCCGGGTCCATCCAGCCCTCTGGCAGGTCGAACCTGCGTGTGCACCAGCCTGCAATCGCTTCGCGCAGTGCCGCAATGCCCAGTGTGGTCGGATAAACCGCCATCTGGTCCAGGTTGTCGGCCAAGGCCTTGGCGACAAAGTCGGGAGAGCGATGCTTGGGCTCACCAATGGACAGCGCAACTGGACGTTTTTCCGGGTTGGGCGTCACGCCGCTGAGCAGGGCACGGAGCTTCTCGAACGGATAAGGCTGAAGCAGTTGCATGGCGTTGTTCATGAGGTAAAGGCTCTCAAGGACTGCGTCGAAGGTTAAATACTGAGTCGCATCTCGCCGCTTGGCTGCGAGTTGACACTCAGTTGCTTGATGATCGCCTCCTGCAATCGGCTGCAGAGTTGCGGATCGGACAACGGGTGATTATCAGCATCGGTAATAAAGAACACGTCCTCCACTCGCTCCCCCAGTGTCGCAATCTTGGCATTCTGCAGCGACAGGTCGAACTCCAGAAAAATCTTGCCGATGCGCGCCAGCAGGCCCGGGCGATCCGGTGCCAGCAGTTCGAGCACCGTGACCGGGCGCTGTGCATCGTTGTGAATCGTGACTTGCGGTGCAAAGGCGAAATGCTTGAGCTGCCTTGGCACACGCCGTTTGATGATGGTCGGGTAGTCATCCGGGTTGCGCAGGGCTTCGGTCAGGCCCTCACGGATTTCCTGAACGCGTACCGGGTTGTCGCCGATCGAACCGCCTTCGTTGTCCAGCACGATATAGGTGTCGAGTGTGAACTTGCTGCTGGAAGTAATGATGCGTGCGTCATGAATGTTCAGGTTCAACTGGTCCATCGCCGCCACAGTCACGGCGAAGAAGTCATGCTGGTCCGGCGCATAAATGAAGATCTGCGTGCCGCCTTCGAACTCCCGTTGCGTGGTTTCCTTGATCAGCACCAGCGGCCCGCCATCGGCAGGCTGTTGCAGGATGGCATCGCTGTGCCAGGCCACATCGCCGGCCGTGTGGCGCAGGAAGTAATCATCGCCCAGAGCCGACCAGAGCTGTTCGACATCATCAGGGTCAGTGCCATTGCGCACCAGAATGTCCAGTGCCGCGATCTGAGTACGGCGGATCTGCTCTTCGCGATCAACCGGGTTCTCAAGGCCACGGCGCAACGCACGCTTGGTCTCGGTGTACAGCTGGCGCAGCAGGCTGGCGCGCCACGAGTTCCAGAGCGTGGGGTTGGTCGCATTGATGTCGGCGACGGTCAGCACGTACAGGTAATCCAGATGAACCTCATCGCCCACGAATTGGGCGAAATCGTGGATGACCTGCGGGTCGGACAGGTCCTTGCGCTGCGCGGTGGTCGACATCACCAGGTGATGGCTCACCAGCCAGACGATCAGACGGGTGTCCCAGCTCGGCAAGTGGTGACGCACGCCAAAGGCTTGGGCATCCATCGCGCCCAGTTCGGAGTGATCACCGCCACGGCCCTTGCCAATGTCATGGTATAGCCCGGCCAGATAGATCAGTTCCGGCTTTGGCAGCCTGCCCATGATCTTGCTGGCCAACGGAAATTTCTCCGACACCTCGGTGTATTGCAGTTTGCGCAGATGCTTGATCAGGTTCAGGGTGTGCGCATCGACGGTATAAATGTGGAACAGGTCGTGCTGCATCTGACCGACGATGTGGCCGAACTCCGGCAGGTACAGACCGAGAATGCCGTAGCGGTTCATCCGGCGCAGGTTGCGGTGGATACCGATTTCGCACTTGAACAGCTCGATGAACAGGCTGGTGTTGCGAATATCGTTACGGAAGTCGTCGTTGATCAGGTGTCGATGTTCGCGCAGCAGGCGAATGGTGTCGGCACGCACGCCTTTGATTTCCGGATGCTGGGCCATCAGCACGAAAATTTCGATCATGGCGAACGGGGTGCGCTTGAACACGTTCGGGTGTGTCGCTTCTATATAACCATCATGCAGCTGGAAGCGGGAATTGAGTGGCTGCGGCGTACCGCTGTCGTCGTCCGACAGAATGACTTCTTCGAAGTGCTGGATGATCAGATCGCTCAGCTCGGCGATGCTCATGACCACACGGTAGTACTTCTGCATGAAGCGTTCGATGGCAAGTTTGGCATCGCTGTCTTCATAACCCAGAAGACTGGCAATACCGCGCTGATAGTCGAACAGCAGACGGTCTTCGGAACGTCCGGCCAGCATGTGCAGCGCATAGCGGACCTTCCACAGGAATTCCTGAGAAGACGCCAGCAGGTTGTTCTCGCTTTCCAGGAGGAAGCCTTCACCGGCCAGAGCATGCAGGTTCAGGGTGCCGTATTGGCGCCGCGCCACCCAGAGGATGGTCTGGATATCGCGCAGGCCTCCGGGCGAGCCTTTCACATTCGGCTCAAGGTTGTACTCGGTGTCGTTGTACTTGTGATGACGGCTCTTCTGTTCTGCCCGTTTGGCCAGGAAGAAGTCCTTGCTGGGCCACATGTGGCGCGGGCTGGTGACTTCCAGCATGCGCTGACGCAGGCGCTCGGGACCGGCGATGGTCCGGCTCTCCATGAGGTTGGTGATGACGGTCAGGTCGGCCAGGCCTTCCTGCGCGCATTCGTCAACCGACCGAACGCTCTGTCCGACTTCCAGGCCAATGTCCCACAGCAGGGTCAGAAACCGTTCGATAGGCTCGCGAAAGATTTCGTGGTCTGCACTGTCCAGCAGGATCAGCAGGTCGATGTCGGAATAGGGGTGCAGTTCGCCCCGCCCATAGCCGCCGACCGCCAGGAGCGCGATATCGGCGTCTTCGCTCCAGTCGAACTGATCCCATGCCTGACACAGGATGTTATACACGAACCAGGCGCGATCCTCGATCAGGCGACGAATGTCCCGTCCCGACCGGAAGCGTGCGTCCAGCACATCGCGCGCGTTGCGGATGGCTTTCTTGAAAGCAGCGATAGGGCTGGCCTTCAGTGCCAGTTCGGCCTGGAACTGGCCGCGGTCGAACAAATCAGGATCTACCTGCGGCATTGAGCGGTTTTCCTCGTGTCGGACGGTTGGAAGGCGCTATCGATCATTCATGGCGATTTGTGCGCGATGGTGTCATCGCTGCGCAGGGTGAAAATCTCGTATCCATCGGCAGTCACCAGAATCGTGTGCTCCCACTGGGCAGAGAGCTTGCGGTCCTTGGTGATTGCCGTCCAGCCATCGCCGAGAATTTTTGTGTCAGCCTTGCCCTGATTGATCATCGGCTCAATGGTGAAGGTCATGCCTTCGAGCAGTTCGATGCCGGTGCCCGCCTCGCCGAAGTGCATGACCTGCGGCTCTTCATGAAACACTTTGCCGATGCCGTGACCGCAGAACTCGCGAACCACCGAAAAACCGTTCTTTTCCGCGTGTTTCTGAATGACTGCGCCAATGTCACCCAGTCTGGTGCCCGGGCGAACAATCTCGATGGCCTTGTACAGGCACTCCTGGGTGACCTGCGACAGGCGTTCGGCCCATACCGGTACGGTGCCCACGTGAAACATTCTGCTGGTATCGCCGTGGTAGCCGTCCTTGATGACCGTGACGTCGATGTTCAATGTGTCGCCGTTCTTGAGCTGCTTTTCGCCTGGAATGCCGTGGCACACCACCTGATTGATCGAGGTGCAGATCGACTTGGGAAAGCCTTTGTAGTTGAGTGGCGCGGGGATGGCCTGCTGCTCGTTGACGATATAGTCATGGCAGATGCGGTCCAGCTCTTCAGTGGTTACACCGGGCTTGACGTGAGGGGCGATCATTTCCAGGACTTCGGCTGCCAGACGGCCCGCAATGCGCATCTTTTCGATGTCTTCCGGGGTTTTCAGGGTGATAGTCATACAGGGTCTCTCGGCATGTCGTGTGCGCGTTCTGTGCGCAGAGGCGCGATTCTACCAGACCGCCGCGCAGCGAGTGATCATCGCTTCCTTTATATGCACGCAAGACAGCGGCAAAGCCTTGGCGAAACAAGCACTTGATTGGAGTTCCGTTCTCTTTCCTTTTGTGATATAAAATGCGCCGCTTTCCAAGGTCCGTCCTGAAAGCTTAAACCCACACACGTGTCGACACGATGACCTGGGTGCCTTTGGCTCATGCCACTGGTTGGTCATTGGGATACGTGGAGGCCTAACCCGACTTATCAAGGAACTATCATGTCCCAAGTCACCATGCGCGATATGCTGAAGTGCGGCGTCCACTTCGGTCACCAAACCCGTTACTGGAACCCGAAAATGGGTAAATACATTTTCGGCGCGCGTAACAAGATTCACATCATCAACCTTGAAAAAACCCTGCCGATGTTCAACGAAGCCCTGACTTTCGTTGAGCGCCTGGCCTCGGGCAAAAACAAGATTCTGTTCGTCGGCACCAAGCGTTCCGCTGGCAAGATCGTTGCCGAAGAAGCAGCACGTTGCGGTTCGCCGTACGTCGACCATCGCTGGTTGGGCGGCATGCTGACCAACTTCAAGACCATTCGTCAGTCGATCAAACGTCTGCGTGAGCTGGAAGTACAGGCAGAAGACGGTACTTTCGCCAAGCTGACCAAGAAAGAAGCCCTGATGCGCACCCGTGATCTGGAAAAACTGGATCGCAGCCTGGGTGGTATCAAGGACATGGGCGGTCTGCCAGACGCTCTGTTCGTTATCGACGTTGATCACGAGCGCATCGCGATCACCGAAGCCAACAAGCTGGGCATCCCGGTCATCGGCGTTGTCGATACCAACAGCAGCCCGGAAGGCGTTGACTACATCATCCCGGGCAACGATGACGCAATCCGCGCCATTCAGCTGTACATGGGTTCGATGGCTGACGCTGTAATCCGTGGTCGTAACAATGTTGCTGGCGGCACCGACGTATTCGTCGAAGAAGCTCCAGCTGCAGCAGCTGTAGAAGGCTGAGTAAAAACGCCTGGCGTTTACTCAGTACGCGAAAAGGGGGCTTAGCCCCCTTTTTGCCACCTAGGAAATGATTTGTTGGTGGGCGAGCATGGATTTAGTGTCATGTGCCGCTGCCACCCTGAATTTTCAAGAATTGCACGCCCGTTCAGTCGGGTGGAATGGTTGAAGACCTATCCAAGAGGATTTTGAAATGGCAGAGATTACTGCAGCGTTGGTCAAAGAACTGCGCGAGCGTACCGGCGAAGGCATGATGGATTGCAAAAAGGCCTTGACCAAGGCTGGCGGCGACATCGAAAAGGCAATCGACGACATGCGTGCTTCCGGCGCCATCAAGGCCGCCAAGAAAGCAGGCAACGTTGCTGCTGAAGGCGCCATTGCTGTAAAGGTTGCTGAAGACAACAAGTCCGCTGTCATCATCGAAGTGAACTCGCAGACCGACTTCCTGGCTCTGCAGGACGACTTCAAGAACTTCGTCACCAGCAGCATCGAAAAAGCTTTCGCTGACAAACTGACCGACGCAGCTCCGCTGATCGAAGCTCAGGAAGTCGAGCGTACCGCTCTGGTTGCAAAGGTTGGTGAGAACGTCAACATCCGCCGTCTGGCTCGTATCGAAGGCGACGTGGTCAATGCTTACCTGCACGGTAACAAGATCGGTGTTGTGGTTGTCCTGAAAGGCGGCGACGCTGAACTGGCCAAAGACATCGCGATGCACGTTGCTGCCAGCAACCCCGAGTTCCTGCTGCCTTCCGACGTTTCGCCAGAAGCGATCGAGCGCGAGAAGAACGTCTTCCTGCAACTGAACGAAGACAAGCTGAAAGGCAAGCCTGCCGACATCGCCGAGAAGATGGTAAGCGGCCGTATCAGCAAGTTCCTGGCCGAAGCCAGCCTGGTCGAGCAAGCGTTCGTCAAGAATCCGGAAATCAAGGTCGGCGAACTGGCCAAGAAAGCCGGTGCTGAAATCGTATCGTTCACCTACTACAAAGTAGGCGAAGGCATCGAGAAGCCAGTCGACAACTTCGCTGAAGAAGTAGCTGCCCAGGTAGCTGCCAGCAAGAAGTAAGACGGTTTTCCATACGTCGCCCCAAAGAGGCTGCCCGCTCACGCGTGCGGCCTCTTTGTCGAAAGAGAAAAGGAATAATTTCCTTTGAGAATCGGCTCACAAGGCTGCATTCTCCGGACGCTCACGGAGCGTCAAGCTAGAGTAAGCGCAGGCTCCATATAGCCCGCACAGATTTTTTTCAGAAAACGCCGCAGGAGAGATTCGCAATGGCTCAGCAGGGCAGTGGTTATCAGGCTCGCTATAAACGCATTCTACTCAAGCTCAGCGGCGAGGCCCTGATGGGCTCGGAAGAGTTCGGCATCGACCCCAAGGTGCTGGACCGCATGGCGCTGGAGGTCGGCCAACTGGTCGGCATTGGTGTTCAGGTCGGGCTGGTCATTGGCGGGGGTAACCTGTTCCGTGGTGCAGCACTGAGTGCAGCAGGCATGGACCGGGTCACCGGTGATCACATGGGCATGCTGGCCACTGTGATGAACGCGCTGGCCATGCGCGACGCGCTGGAGCGGGCTAACATTACCGCTATCGTGATGTCCGCGATCTCGATGGTAGGTGTGACGGATCATTACGATCGCCGCAAGGCCATGCGTCACCTGAGCTCCAAGGAAGTGGTGATCTTCGCTGCCGGTACGGGTAATCCGTTCTTCACGACAGATTCGGCTGCTTGTCTGCGTGCTATCGAAATCGACGCTGACGTGGTGCTAAAGGCGACCAAGGTTGATGGTGTTTATACCGCAGATCCGTTCAAAGACCCCAATGCCGAGAAGTTCGATCATCTCTCTTATGATGAAGTGCTGGATCGCAAGCTGGGCGTCATGGATCTCACCGCAATCTGCCTGTGCCGCGACCACAAGATGCCGTTGCGTGTCTTCAACATGAACAAACCCGGCGCCCTCCTGAATATTGTCCACGGTGGCGCCGAAGGAACCCTGATCGAGGAAGTTCAACAATGATCAACGAAATCAAGAAAGATGCTCAGGCGCGCATGCAGAAATCGCTCGAATCCCTGAGCCATGCGTTCGGCCAGATTCGTACCGGCAAGGCTCACCCAAGTATTCTGGGTAGCGTGATGGTGCCTTACTACGGTGCTGACACTCCGTTGAGCGGTGTCGCCAACGTCACCGTGAAAGACTCTCGTACCCTGCAGGTCGTGGCGTTCGAGCGCAACATGCTGGCCGCCGTCGACAAGGCGATCCAGAGCGCGGGTCTGAACCTCAATCCGACCAACCTCGGTGAAATGTTGCTGATCTCCATGCCGGCGCTGACCGAGGAGACCCGCAAGGGCTTCACCAAGCAGGCGCGCAGTGCTGCTGAAGATGCTCGCGTTGCCGTGCGTAACATTCGCCGCGATGCGTTGGGTGACCTGAAAAAACTGGTCAAGGATAAGGAAATCAGCGAAGACGAAGAGCGTCGTGCCGCTGCCGATATCCAGAAGCTGACTGACAAGGCTGAAGCGGATATCGATGCCGCGACCAAGACAAAAGAAGCAGATCTGATGGCTGTATAAGGTTTCGGACGCTTTCATGGAAAAGATAAAACCGGCTGCATCGCCCTCGGTGCCGCGCCACGTTGCGATCATCATGGATGGCAACAATCGCTGGGCAAGGAAGCGCCTGTTGCCAGGTGTTGCCGGTCACAAGGCGGGCGTTGACGCCGTGCGTGCCGTTATCGAGGTCTGCGCAGAAGCCAAGGTCGAAGTGCTGACACTGTTCGCGTTCTCCAGTGAAAACTGGCAGCGCCCGGCTGACGAGGTCGGTGCACTGATGGAACTGTTCTTCACAGCACTGCGTCGTGAGACCAAGCGCCTGAACGAAAACGACATCAGCCTGCGAATCATCGGCGATCGCTCACGCTTTCATCCCGAACTTCAGGCCGCGATGCGTGAGGCCGAGCAGCGCACGGCCGGTAATAACCGCTTTGTTCTTCAGATCGCTGCCAACTATGGTGGGCAGTGGGATATCGCCCAGGCCGCCCAGCGCCTGGCGCGTGAAGTTCAGGCCGGTCATCTGCAGCCGGAAGACATCACGCCGGAATTGTTGCAGACCTGCCTGGCGACGGGCGATCTGCCACTGCCGGACCTGTGCATTCGCACAGGCGGCGAACACCGTATCAGCAACTTTCTGCTTTGGCAGCTGGCGTATGCCGAGCTGTACTTCTCCGACCTGTTCTGGCCGGACTTCAAACACGATGCCATGCGCGCTGCGCTGGCTGATTTCGCTTCCCGCCAACGTCGTTTCGGTAAAACGAGCGAGCAGGTAGAAGCTGGAGCCCGGGCTTAATGCTGAAACAACGGATCATCACGGCACTCATTCTGTTGCCGATCGCCCTTTGCGGCTTCTTTCTGCTGACCGGCGCGTACTTTGCGCTGTTCATCGGTTTCGTGGTCGTGCTGGGTGCATGGGAATGGGCTCGACTTGCAGGCTTTGCCGCGCAGTCGATGCGCATCGGCTATGCCGCCGTGGTGGCTGTGCTGCTTTTCCTCATGTACCTGCTGCCCGGGCTTGAGCCCTGGGTTCTGGTTGCAGCCGTCATCTGGTGGGCGGTAGCCACCTTCCTGGTGCTGACCTACCCAGACTCCAGTGAGCATTGGGCCAGTGCCGCCTGCAAGCTGGTGATCGGTCTTCTCATCCTGCTGCCTGCCTGGCAAGGGCTGGTGCTGATCAAGCAGTGGCCACTGGGCAACTGGTTGATCCTTGCAGTAATGGTTCTGGTATGGGCAGCCGATATTGGTGCCTATTTCTCGGGCAAGGCATTCGGCAAGCGCAAGCTGGCACCCAAGGTCAGCCCGGGTAAAAGCTGGGAAGGCGTTTACGGTGGTCTGGCGGTCAGCCTGGGTATCACGGCAGCAGTGGGTATTTCCCGCGACTGGACTGCCGCCCAGTTCATTGGCGGTCTGCTGGGTGCTGCTGTCGTGGTGTTCATTTCGGTGATCGGTGACCTGACCGAGAGCATGTTCAAGCGTCAGTCGGGCGTCAAGGACAGCAGCAATCTGCTTCCAGGTCACGGTGGCGTGCTGGACCGTATCGACAGTCTGACCGCGGCCATCCCAGTGTTTGCAGTGCTGCTCTGGGCTGCCGACTGGGGTGTCATGTGAGTCGTGTTCAACAAATTACCGTTCTGGGTGCGACCGGTTCAATCGGTTTGAGCACGCTGGATGTAATTGCGCGTCATCCGTCGCTATACCAAGTGTTTGCGCTGACGGGTTTCACTCGTACCAGTGAACTGCTGGCGTTGTGCGTCAGGCACACGCCGCAGTTTGCCGTGGTGCCCGAGCAGGCAGTTGCACGCAAGTTGCAGGATGATCTCGCCGCTGCCGGGCTCGATACCCGTGTGCTTGTCGGTGAGGAGGGGCTTTGCCAGGTTTCGGCTCATCCTCAGGTCGATGCGGTCATGGCGGCCATCGTCGGCGCAGCAGGTCTTCGCCCGACACTGGCGGCCGTCGAGGCTGGCAAAAAGGTACTGCTGGCCAACAAGGAAGCGCTGGTCATGTCCGGCGCGCTGTTCATGCAGGCGGTTCGTCACAGCGGCGCGGTCCTGCTGCCCATCGACAGCGAACACAATGCGATCTTTCAGTGCCTGCCTGCGGACTTTGCCCGAGGTCTGGGTGCGGTCGGCGTCAGGCGCATCATGCTGACGGCCTCGGGCGGCCCATTCCGTCAGACGCCCCTCGATCAACTGCACCATGTGACACCTGACCAGGCCTGTGCCCACCCGGTATGGTCCATGGGGCGCAAGATTTCCGTCGACTCCGCCACCATGATGAACAAAGGCCTTGAACTCATAGAGGCTTGCTGGCTGTTCGATGCTCGTCCTTCCCAGGTGGAGGTGGTGATTCATCCTCAGAGCGTGATCCACTCACTGGTGGACTATGTGGATGGCTCGGTGCTCGCCCAGCTTGGCAATCCGGATATGCGTACGCCAATCGCCAATGCGCTGGCCTGGCCTGCGCGTGTAGAATCGGGCGTCGCACCGCTGGATCTGTTTCGCATCGGCCAGCTGGACTTTCAGGCGCCCGATGAAGAACGTTTTCCGTGCCTGCGACTGGCTCGTCAGGCTGCGGAGGCTGGCGGCAGTGCTCCCGCGATGCTCAATGCGGCTAATGAAATTGCGGTGGCTGCGTTTCTGGACGGGCGTATTCGGTACCTGGAGATCGCCGCTATCATCGAGGATGTGCTGAATCTCGAGCCGGCCATTGAGGTCGAAGACCTCGAAGCGGTATTCGCAGCAGATGGCCGGGCTCGAATGCTTGCCACCCAGTGGCTGGAACGACACGGTCGCTGATGTTGCCAAAAATCAGTGAAGGGATTGATGTGGTGCGTCACGTGCAGGTTCGAAGGTCTGCGATGATAAACACACTTGCCGCTGAGTCGGTACCCGGAGAAAGTCGATGAGTGCGTTATACATGATTGTCGGCACCCTGGTTGCGCTGGGTGTGCTGGTCACTTTTCACGAGTTTGGTCACTTCTGGGTGGCTCGGCGCTGTGGCGTCAAGGTCCTGCGGTTTTCCGTAGGTTTCGGCACGCCACTGGTGCGCTGGCACGACCGTCAGGGCACCGAATACGTCGTCGCGGCCATTCCTCTGGGCGGCTATGTGAAGATGCTCGACGAGCGCGAAGGCAATGTACCGCCCGAGCTTGCCGATCAGTCATTCAATCGCAAGACGGTGTATCAGCGTTTCGCCATCGTCGCGGCAGGTCCGACTGCCAATTTCCTTCTGGCCATCGCCTTTTTCTGGGTTCTGGCCATGCTGGGTACACAGCAGGTTCGTCCTGTCATCGGTGCGGTGGAGGCCGGGAGTATCGCCCAGCGCGCAGGCCTGGCAGCGGGGCAGGAAATCACTTCCATTGACGGTGAGCCTGTGTCGGGCTGGTCAGCCGTCAATCTGCAGCTGGTCCGTCGTCTGGGTGAAAGTGGCACTGTTGCCGTCATGCTTCGCGAGCCCGGTTCCACGGCCGATACTCCACGCGAACTGGTTCTGAACAACTGGCTGAAAGGCGCAGAGGAACCCGATCCAATCAAATCCCTTGGTATTCGTCCGTGGCGACCTGCGTTGCCGCCTGTGCTGGAAGAGCTTGATCCGAAGGGGCCTGCCCAGGCAGCAGGTCTGAGGATGGGCGATCGGCTGGTTTCGGTGGACGGGCAGCCGCTCAACGAGTGGCAGCAGGTTGTCGACTGGGTGCGTGAGCGTCCGGGTGCAAAGGTTTCGTTGCGTATCGAGCGTGATGGTGCACAGCTCGATGTTCCTGTCACCCTGGCAGCGCGTGGCGAAGGTCAGGCTGCAGCGGGTTACCTGGGTGCAGGCGTCAAAGGTGTAGACTGGCCGGCCGAAATGGTCCGCGAGGTCAGCTACGGTCCGTTCGCCGCCATGGGGGAGGGCGTGAAGCGTACCTGGACCATGAGCGTGCTGACGCTGGATTCACTCAAGAAAATGTTGTTCGGTGAGCTCTCGGTAAAAAACTTGAGTGGACCGATAACCATTGCTAAAGTGGCGGGCGCTTCGGCCCAGTCGGGTATCGGAGACTTTCTGAACTTCCTCGCTTATCTGAGCATAAGCCTCGGGGTTCTGAATTTGCTGCCCATTCCCGTTCTGGACGGGGGGCATTTGCTGTTTTATCTGATCGAGTGGGCGCGTGGTCGCCCCCTTTCGGAAAAGGTTCAAGGTTGGGGGGCGCAGATCGGTATCAGTCTGGTTGTGGGCGTTATGTTGCTCGCGCTGGTCAACGATCTGGGTCGACTGTAAAGCGTTGCCGAGTTGCGAATCTGCCGCATTTTGCGGCAGTTTGTTTATTGCCAGTTGGAATAAGAAAGGACTTCATGAAACGTCTGCTGCTAACTGCGGTTCTTGCCGCACTGATGATCGCTGAAGTTCACGCCGAGTCCTTCACCATCTCCGATATCCGTGTCAACGGCCTGCAGCGGGTTTCCGCCGGCAGTGTCTTTGGCGCACTGCCGCTCAACGTGGGCGAGCAGGCGGATGACGGTCGTCTGGTCGATGCCACTCGTGCGTTGTTCAAGACCGGCTTCTTTCAAGATATCCAGCTGGGTCGCGATGGCAACGTGCTCGTCATCTCCGTTGTCGAGCGTCCTTCTGTTGCCAGCATCGAGATCGAAGGCAACAAGGCGATCTCCACCGAAGACCTCATGAAAGGCCTCAAACAATCGGGTCTGGCTGAAGGCGAAATTTTCCAGCGTGCCACGCTCGAGGGCGTGCGTAACGAACTGCAGCGCCAATATGTGGCCCAGGGTCGCTACTCTGCCGAGGTTGCCGCCGAAGTCGTGCCGCAGCCGCGCAACCGAGTCGGCCTCAAGATCAATATCAATGAAGGCACCGTTGCCTCCATTCAGCACATCAACGTCGTGGGCAATACTGTGTTCCCCGACGAGGACCTGATCGACCTGTTCGAACTCAAGACGTCCAACTGGCTGTCCTTCTTCAAGAACGACGACAAGTACGCTCGCGAAAAGCTGTCCGGCGACCTGGAACGTCTGCGTTCCTACTACCTCGACCGCGGCTATATCAACATGGATATCGCCTCGACTCAGGTCTCGATCACGCCTGACAAGAAAAACGTCTACATCACTGTGAACGTCAACGAAGGCGAGAAGTACAGCGTCAAGTCGGTCAAGCTCAGCGGTGATCTGAAAGTGCCTGAAGATCAGGTCAAGTCCCTGATGCTGGTTCAGCCTGGTCAGGTCTTCTCGCGCAAGGTCATGACTACGACCTCCGAGCTGATCACCCGTCGTCTGGGTAACGAAGGCTATACCTTCGCCAACGTGAACGGTGTTCCGACGCCGAACAACGAAGATCACACGGTCGATATCACCTTCGTGGTCGACCCAGGCAAGCGTGCCTATGTGAACCGTATCAACTTCCGTGGCAACACCAAGTCTGCGGACGAAGTGCTGCGCCGTGAAATGCGTCAGATGGAAGGCGGTTGGGCTTCCACCTACCTGATCGACCAGTCCAAGACCCGTCTTGATCGGCTGGGCTTCTTCAAGGAGGTCAACGTCGAGACGCCGGCCGTACCGGGCACCGATGATCAGGTGGACGTTAACTACGCGGTCGAGGAGCAGGCTTCCGGTTCGATTACTGCCAGCGTCGGCTTTGCACAGAGTGCCGGTCTGATTCTGGGTGGTTCGATCAGCCAGAACAACTTCCTGGGTACGGGTAACAAGGTCAGCATCGGTCTGACCCGTTCCGAGTACCAGAGCCGTTACAACTTCAGTTATGTTGACCCGTACTACACGCCGGACGGCGTCAGCCTGGGTTACAACGCCTTCTATCGCACTACCGACTACGACGATCTCGACGTGGATGTGGCCAGCTATGCGGTCGACAGCCTTGGCGCCGGTGTGAGCCTGGGTTATCCGATCAGCGAGACGTCCCGCCTGACTTATGGCCTGACCGTACAGCAGGACGAGATCAAGACCGGCACGTACACTGTTGATGAAATCTTCGATTTCACCAACCGCGAAGGCGACAAGTTCCTGAACTTCAAGGCGTCTGCCGGCTGGTCCGAATCGACCCTGAACAAGGGTGTACTGCCAACCCGCGGCCATTCCCAGAGCCTGGTCTTCGAAACCACGCTGCCGGGCAGTGATCTGTCGTTCTACAAACTTGACTACCGGGCCCAGTACTTCCACCCGATCACCGACAACTACACGCTGCGCCTGCACACCGAGCTGGGTTATGGCGACGGCTATGGTTCGACGTCGGGTCTGCCGTTCTATGAAAACTACTATGCCGGTGGCTTCAACTCGGTCCGTGGTTTCAAGGACAGCACCCTGGGTCCTCGCAGCACGCCGAGTTCGGGTCGCAACCCTGGCACCCAACCTGACCCGGATCAGGATCCACTGCCATTCGGCGGTAACGTACTGGTTCAGGGCGGCGTTGAAGTCATGTTCCCTCTGCCGTTCATCAAGGATCAGCGCTCGCTGCGCACCTCCGTTTTCTGGGATGTGGGTAACGTCTTCGACAGCAATTGCGACTCCAGCAGAACGCGCAACGGTCAGCGTGTCGAGTGCAACAATGTCGACCTGTCCGGCATGGCCAGCTCTGTCGGTGTCGGCGTGACCTGGATCACAGCGCTCGGTCCTCTGAGCTTCGCATTGGCAATGCCGATCAAGAAACCGGACGACGATTCCGAAACACAGGTTTTCCAATTCTCCCTGGGTCAGACCTTCTAAGCGTCTGATCTTTGATAACGCAACGAATTCTGTAGGAGTTGTATTGTGCGTAAGTTGACTCAATTGGTACTGCTGGCCACCGTTCTGGTTGCAAGCCCTGCTTTTGCCGACATGAAAATTGCTGTGCTGAACTATCAGATGGCTCTGCTGGAATCTGACGCTGCCAAGAAATATGCCGTTGATGCCGAGAAGAAATTCGGTCCGCAACTGACCAAGCTGAAAAGCTTGGAAAGCAGCGCCAAGGGCATTCAGGATCGTCTGGTCAGCGGTGGCGACAAGATGGCTCAGCCTGAGCGCGAGCGTCTTGAGCTCGAGTTCAAGCAAAAAGCCCGTGATTTCCAGTTCCAGTCCAAGGAGCTGAACGAAGCCAAGGCCGTTGCTGACCGTGAAATGCTCAAGCAGCTCAAGCCGAAGCTGGATCAGGCTGTTGAAGAAGTCATCAAGAAAGGTGGCTTCGACCTGGTGTTCGAGCGCGGTGCGGTGATTGACGTCAAACCTCAGTATGACGTTACTCGCCAGGTCATCGAGCGCATGAATCAGCTGAAGTAATATGAGCGCGACCATCAAGCTCGGCCAGTTGGCCGAGTTCCTGGGCGCCACGTTACGTGGCGACAAGGACAACGACATCAATGGGCTGGCCACTTTACAAGAGGCCGGCCCTGATCAGATCAGCTTCCTGGCAAATCCCCAATACCGTAGATTCCTGTCCGATACCCAAGCCGCTGCCGTGCTGCTCAAGCCCGCTGATGCCGAAAGTTTCACCGGGAATGCGCTGTTGGTGCCCGATCCGTATCTGGCCTATGCCCGGATCTCCCATCTGTTCGATCCCAAGCCCAAGGCCGCTGCCGGTATTCATCCGACAGCAGTGATCTCCGACGACGCTATCGTCGACCCTGCGGCCAGTATCGGTGCTTTCGCGGTTGTCGAAAGCGGCGCACGGATCGCAGCTCAGGTCACGATTGGCGCGCACTGCTTCATCGGTGCGCGTTGCGAGATCGGTGAGGGCGGCTGGCTGGCTCCTCGTGTGACGCTTTACCACGACGTTCGCATTGGCAAGCGCGTGGTGATCCAGTCCGGGGCTGTGCTGGGCGGAGAAGGTTTCGGCTTTGCCAATGAAAAAGGTGTCTGGCAGAAGATCGCCCAGATCGGTGGTGTTTCCATTGGCGACGACGTGGAGATCGGTGTGAATACCGCCATCGACCGTGGGGCGCTGGCGGATACCCGGATCGGTAATGGGGTCAAGCTGGATAACCAGATTCAGATCGCTCACAACGTTCAGATCGGTGATCACACGGCCATGGCGGCCTGCGTCGGGATCTCCGGAAGCACGAAGATCGGCAAGCATTGCATGCTGGCCGGTGGCGTGGGACTGGTAGGTCATATCGAGATATGTGATGGTGTTTTCATCACGGGCATGACCATGGTGACCCATTCCATCACCGAGCCAGGTTCCTATTCTTCGGGCACTGCAATGCAGCCAGCCGCTGAATGGCGAAAGAGTGCGGCTCGTCTGCGCAAGATCGATGATATGGCCCGGCGTCTGCAAAAACTGGAAAAGATGGTCGAGACCGTGACCAGCGCCGGTAATCCTCCATCTGATGGCTGATACCTTTTTAATATCAAGCGTGCACAGTCGATAAACTGCCTCCTTGATGTAGAGGGGTGCTGCGCCATCGCGAAGCACCCCTAATCTTTACTACAGGCTTCCCCTCGAAATGATGGACATCAAAGAAATTCGCGAATACCTGCCTCATCGTTATCCGTTCCTGTTGGTGGATCGCGTCACGGAACTGGATATCGAGAACAAGACTATTCGCGCTTACAAGAATGTCAGCGTCAACGAGCCTTTTTTCAATGGCCACTTCCCCCAGCATCCGATCATGCCGGGCGTACTGATCATTGAGGCCATGGCACAGGCGGCGGGGATTCTGGCGTTCAAAATGTTGAACGCGAAGCCTTCCGACGGCACCCTCTATTATTTTGTGGGTTCGGACAAGCTGCGCTTCCGTCAGCCGGTTCTGCCGGGTGACAAGCTGGTTCTGGAAGCCAACTTCCTGAGCTCCAAGCGCCAGATCTGGAAGTTCGAGTGCAAGGCCACCGTCGACGGTAAAGCGGTATGCTCCGCTGAAATCATCTGTGCGGAACGCAAGCTATGAGTTTGATTGACCCTCGCGCAATCATCGATCCGACGGCCGTACTGGCCGACAATGTGGAGGTCGGCCCCTGGTCGATCATCGGACCCGGTGTGGAAATTGGCGAGGGTACAGTGGTCGGTCCTCATGTCGTCCTCAAGGGACCGACCCGAATCGGCAAGCACAATCGCATCTACCAGTTCTCATCGGTAGGCGAAGATACACCCGACCTCAAGTACAAGGGCGAGGAGACTCGCCTTGTGATCGGTGATCACAACGTGATCCGTGAAGGCGTCACCATTCATCGCGGGACTGTCCAGGATCGCGCCGAGACCACGCTGGGTGATCACAACCTGATCATGGCTTACGCGCACATCGGTCACGACAGTGTGATTGGCAATCATGTGATTCTGGTCAACAACACGGCGCTGGCAGGTCATGTGCACGTTGATGACTGGGCGATCCTTTCGGGATTCACCCTCGTGCATCAGTTCTGCCACATCGGCGCGCACAGTTTCTCCGGCATGGGCACCGCCATCGGCAAGGACGTTCCGGCGTTCGTGACCGTGTTTGGCAACCCTGCCGAAGCGCGGAGCATGAACTTCGAGGGCATGCGCCGTCGGGGTTTCTCCGAAGAGGCGATTCACGCCCTGCGCAGGGCCTACAAGACTGTCTATCGCCAAGGCCTGACCATTGATCAGGCTGTCGCTGATCTTGCCGAGCCTGCCGCGTTATTCCCCGAGGTGGCGGTGTTCCTCGAGTCGATCCAGGCTTCGACCCGCGGCATTACCCGCTAACCATGGCTCGCCCATTGCGTATCGCGCTGGTGGCCGGTGAGGCTTCCGGCGATATTCTCGGCTCCGGTCTGATGCGTGCCATCAAGGCGCGACATCCCGATGCCGAGTTCATCGGTGTCGGTGGTCCGCTCATGGAAGCACAGGGCATGCAGTCCTACTTCCCCATGGAACGCCTGTCGGTCATGGGGCTCGTCGAAGTGCTGGGTCGATTGCGCGAGCTGCTTGCCAGACGCAAGCTGCTGGTCCAGACCCTGATTGATGAAAAGCCCGATGTTTTCATCGGTATCGACGCCCCGGACTTCACCCTCAATATCGAACTTCAACTGCGTCGTGCAGGCATCAAGACTGTCCATTACGTCAGTCCTTCGGTGTGGGCATGGCGTCAGAAGCGTGTGCTCAATATCCGCGAAGGCTGCGATCTGATGCTGACCCTTCTGCCGTTCGAAGCACGGTTCTATGAAGAAAAAGGCGTCCCGGTCCGGTTTGTCGGGCATCCGCTTGCCGACACCATACCGCTGGAGTCCGACCGTGCAGCTGCTCGTACCGAGCTGGGGCTGATGGGTGACGGGCCTGTCGTCGCCTTGATGCCGGGCAGTCGCGGTGGTGAAGTGGGTCGTCTGGGCGCGTTGTTTTTCGATGCCGCCGAGCGCCTTCTGATCCAGCGTCCGACAATGCGTTTCGTGCTCCCCTGTGCCAGTCCCCAGCGGCGGACTCAGATCGAAGAGCTGCTGCAAGGGCGCGACCTGCCGATCACCTTGCTCGACGGCCGGTCGCATGTCGCGCTCGCCGCCTGCGATGCGGTCTTGATCGCTTCCGGTACGGCGACGCTTGAGGCGCTGCTTTACAAGCGACCGATGGTGGTTGCCTATCGTATGGCGCCGGTTACTTTCTGGGTTCTGAAGCGACTGGTCAAAAGCCCCTACGTGTCGCTGCCCAACCTGCTGGCTCAGCGCCTTCTGGTGCCGGAACTGCTGCAGGACGCGGCCACGCCCGAAGCGTTGGCAGAGACGCTGCTGCCGCTGATCGATGAAGGTCAGGCACAGACTCAGGGCTTCGACGAGATTCACCGGACGTTGCGCCGCGATGCCTCCAATCAGGCTGCCGAGGCGGTGCTGGGTCTGCTTGGGCAAACGTCTTCACTGTGAGTAAGCCAATGATACAGACAGGTCTGGATTTCACGCTGGTCGAGGACCTTGTCGCGGGCGTCGATGAAGTGGGGCGCGGCCCGCTGTGCGGCGCAGTCGTCACCGCTGCCGTGATTCTTGACCCGACGAGGCCTATCCTGGGCCTCAATGACTCCAAGAAACTGACCGAGGCCCGCCGGGAAAAGCTGTTCGACGAGATTCAGGAAAAAGCCCTGTGCTGGTTCATCGCCCGGGCTGAAGTCGAAGAAATCGACGAACTGAACATTCTGCATGCCACGATGCTGGCCATGAAGCGTGCAGTCGAAGGCTTGAGCATCACTCCCAGGCTTGCCTTGATTGACGGCAATCGTTGCCCGCAGTTGTCTGTGCCCTCGGCTCCCGTGGTGCAGGGCGATGCCAAGGTGCCTGCCATTGCTGCGGCCTCGATTCTCGCCAAGGTCAGTCGTGACCGGGAAATGGCCGCGTTCGAGCTCATTTATCCGGGTTATGGCATGGGCGGCCACAAGGGGTATCCGACGCCGGTACACCTGGAAGCCTTGGCTCGTCTGGGGCCGACACCCATTCATAGGCGCTCCTTCGCGCCGGTCCGCGCCGCCCATGAGGCGCGAGCGGCCATGATGATGGCGCAGGTTTCATCGTCGATCGGGTTGTTGCAGGACTGACGTTTCAGTCAGGTCTCGCTACAATCGCGCCCTCGTTTTCAGTTTTTGCGCTATAGGATCACCATGCCGGCTTCTTTCGTTCATCTACGCCTGCACACCGAATACTCTCTGGTCGACGGTCTGGTCCGGGTCAAACCGCTGATCAAGGCGCTGACCGGTATGAACATGCCTGCCGTCGCGGTGACCGATCAAAACAACATGTGCTCGCTGGTCAAGTTCTATAAAGCAGCGCAGGGCGCGGGCATCAAGCCGATCTGTGGTGCCGATCTGTGGCTCGCCGGCCGTGATCAGGACGCTGCGCTCAGCCGTATCAGTCTGCTGGTCATGAACGCTCAGGGCTATCGCAACCTGACAGAGTTGATCTCGCGCGGGTTCATTGAAGGGCAGCGCAACGGCCAGATCGTGATTCAGCGTGAGTGGGTCGCTCAGGCCAGTGATGGTCTGATCGCATTGTCGGCGGCGAAGGAAGGCGAGATTGGCATGGCATTGCTCGGCGGTAATCCGGGCGAGGCAGACGAACTGTTGCGTGAATGGATGTCGGTCTTTCCGGATCGCTTCTACATTGAAGTGCAGCGCACCAACCGCGCCAACGATGAAGAACACCTGCACGCCGCCGTTGCCCTGGCTGACCGCCACGGCGCTCCACTGGTCGCGACCAACGACGTGCGCTTCATCAAGCAGACCGATTTCGAGGCTCACGAAACCCGTGTCTGCATCGGCGAAGGTCGCGCACTGGATGACCCTCGGCGTTCGCACAACTACAGTGATCAGCAATACCTGAAAAGCCCGGAAGAAATGGCCGAGCTGTTCAGCGACCTGCCAGAGGCGCTGACCAACAGTGTCGAAATCGCCAAGCGCTGCAATATCGACGTGAAGCTGGGTACGCACTTTCTGCCCAACTTCCCGATTCCCGATGGCATGACCATCGATGAATATTTCCGCAAAGTGTCGTTCGACGGTCTGGAGGAGCGCCTCGCGGTCCTGCTGCCCAAGGACACCACTGAAGATTACGAAGCCAAGCGCCAGGTCTATGTCGACCGGCTGAATTTCGAGCTGGATATCATTATCCAGATGGGGTTCCCCGGTTACTTCCTGATCGTGATGGACTTCATTCAGTGGGCCAAGAGCAATGGCGTGCCGGTAGGTCCTGGCCGTGGATCGGGTGCCGGTTCGCTGGTGGCTTACGTGCAGAAGATTACGGACCTCGATCCGCTGGAATACGACCTGCTGTTCGAACGCTTCCTGAACCCGGAGCGGGTTTCGATGCCCGACTTCGACGTCGATTTCTGCATGGACGGTCGCGACCGGGTTATTGACTATGTGGCCGAGAAATACGGCCGCAATGCCGTGAGCCAGATCATCACCTTCGGTTCCATGGCCGCCAAGGCTGTGGTGCGTGACGTGGCGCGGGTGCAGGGCAAGTCCTACGGGCTGGCTGATCGCCTGTCGAAAATGATCCCGTTCGAAGTCGGCATGACCCTTGAGAAGGCCTATGAGCAGGAAGAGATCCTGCGTGACTTTCTCAAGGTCGATGAAGAGGCGGCTGAAATCTGGGAAATGGCCCTCAAGCTCGAGGGTGTCGTGCGTAACGTGGGCAAGCACGCCGGGGGCGTGGTGATCGCGCCCACCAAGCTGACGGATTTCTCGCCGATCTATTGCGACGAAGCCGGCGACGGTCTGGTAACCCAGTTCGACAAGGATGACGTCGAGGCGGCCGGTCTGGTGAAATTCGACTTCCTCGGTCTGCGGACCCTGACCATCATCGACTGGGCGCTGAAGACCATCAACCGCGACCGCGCCAAGGTCAACGAAGCGCCGCTGGACATCGCGTTCATCCCGCTGGATGACATGCCGACCTATCAGTTGTTGCAGCGCGCCGAGACAACGGCCGTGTTCCAGCTCGAGTCGCGGGGCATGAAAGAGCTGATCAAAAAGCTCAAGCCCGACTGTCTGGAAGACCTCATCGCACTGGTGGCCCTGTTCCGTCCGGGGCCGCTGCAGTCGGGCATGGTGGACGACTTCATCAACCGTAAGCACGGTCGCGCCGAGCTGTCCTATCCACACGTCGACTATCAGTACGAAGGCCTGAAGCCTGTATTGGCGCCGACCTACGGCATCATCCTGTATCAGGAGCAGGTGATGCAGATTGCGCAGGTCATGGCGGGCTATACCCTCGGCGGTGCAGACATGCTGCGTCGTGCGATGGGTAAGAAAAAGCCCGAGGAAATGGCCAAGCAGCGCGGCGGTTTCATCGAAGGCTGCAAGACCAACAATATCGACCCGGACCTGGCGGGTAACATTTTCGATCTGGTGGAAAAATTCGCCGGTTACGGTTTCAACAAGTCCCACTCAGCCGCGTACGGTCTGGTGTCATATCAGACCGCCTGGCTGAAGACCCACTACCCGGCGCCGTTCATGGCCGCCGTGTTGTCGGCGGACATGCACAACACCGACAAGGTCGTGACCTTGATCGAAGAAGTGCGCACCATGAAACTGCGCCTCGATGCGCCGGACGTGAACACTTCCGAGTTCAAGTTCACCGTCAGTGACGATGGCCGGATTCTGTATGGTCTGGGCGCGATCAAAGGGGTGGGCGAGGGGCCGGTCGAGGCGATCACCGAAGCCCGTCTGCAAGGGCCGTTCAAGGATCTGTTCGATTTCTGCGCCCGTGTCGATCTCAAACGCGTGAACAAACGCACCCTGGATGGCCTGATCCGCAGTGGCGCACTGGATCGTCTCGGTCCTTATTTCGAGCTGGAACCCAAGGCCTATCAGGCCAATATCGACCGTAACCGCTCGGTGTTGCTCGCGGCCCTCGAAGAAGCCATTCAGGCCGCCGAGCAGACTGCCCGAAGCCGTGATAGCGGTCACTCGGACCTGTTTGGTGGCCTGTTCGTCGAAGAAGATGCGGACGTCTACGCCAATCACCGCAAGACCCGTGAGCTGAGCCTGAAGGATCGCTTGCGTGGCGAGAAGGAAACCCTTGGTCTCTATCTGACCGGGCACCCGATCGATGAATATGAAGGCGAGATTCGTCGCTTCGCCCGCCAGCGCATCATCGACCTGAAACCGGCGAGAGATACTCAGACCGTGGCAGGCCTGATCATTGCCTTGCGAGTGATGAAGAACAAGAAGGGCGACAAGATGGGGTTCATCACCCTGGACGACCGCTCGGCGCGTATCGAAGCATCGCTGTTTGCCGAAGCCTTCCATTCGGCTCAGTCACTGTTGCAGACCGATGCTATGGTGGTGGTTGAGGGCGAAGTAAGTAATGATGACTTCTCCGGCGGCTTGAGACTACGTGCCAAGCGCGTCATGAGTATCGAGGATGCACGGACCAATCTGGCCGAAAGCCTGCGAGTGACGGTGCATGCCGACGCACTCAAGGGCGACCGGCTGCGCTGGCTCGGTGATCTTTGCAAGCGCCATCGTGGTGCCTGTCCGATCACGGTGGATTACACCGGTAAGGATGCCAAAGCGTTGCTGCAGTTTGGAGAAGCATGGCGAATCGATCCTGCAGACAGCTTGATTCAGGCTCTGCGTGACCAGTTCGGACGTGAGAACGTCTTTCTCCAGTATCGCTGAAGGCCGCAGGCTATATCTGCGCCCAGCCCTGAATTTTAATTTCGACCTGACCGCGTCTGTTCCCTCTAGGGAAAGGCGCAGACGGATCAACCGGCCGGCCTCTTGGCCGTCGACCCAAGACGGATGCCTATGAACCCGAATTTTCTGGATTTCGAACAGCCTATCGCTGACTTGCAAGCCAAGATCGAAGAACTGCGCCTGGTGGGTAACGATAACTCGCTGAACATCGGCGACGAAATTTCCCGGTTGCAGGACAAGAGCAGGACTCTGACCGAAAGTATCTTCGGCAACCTGACCAGCTGGCAGATTGCACGCATGGCGCGTCATCCCCGTCGCCCTTACACACTGGATTACATCCAGAATATTTTCACCGAATTCGATGAGCTGCACGGTGATCGTCACTTCTCCGACGACGCGGCCATTGTGGGCGGCGTTGCGCGTCTGGAAGGTCAGCCTGTGATGGTTATCGGTCATCAGAAAGGCCGTGAAGTTCGCGAAAAGGTGCGTCGCAATTTCGGCATGCCGCGGCCTGAAGGCTATCGCAAGGCCTGCCGTCTGATGGAAATGGCCGAGCGTTTCAAGATGCCGATCCTGACGTTCATCGACACACCGGGCGCTTACCCTGGTATTGACGCTGAAGAGCGCAACCAGAGCGAAGCGATCGCCTGGAACCTGCGTGTCATGGCGCGGCTGAAAACCCCGATCATCGCCACGGTCATCGGCGAAGGCGGTTCGGGTGGTGCATTGGCCATCGGCGTGTGCGACCAATTGAACATGCTGCAATATTCGACTTACGCGGTTATTTCGCCGGAAGGCTGCGCATCGATTCTGTGGAAGACGGCCGAGAAAGCGCCGGACGCTGCCGAAGCCATGGGCATCACCGCCGAGCGCCTGAAGGGCTTGGGCATCGTCGACAAGGTCATCACCGAGCCATTGGGCGGCGCTCACCGTGATCCGGTTGCCGCCTCGGCTTTGATCCGTGAGGAGCTGAGCAGCCAGTTGGCAATGCTCAAGAAGTTCGACAACGACGCGCTGCTGGCCCGCCGTTATGATCGTCTGATGAGCTACGGCTTGTAAGATGATGTGGGAGGTGTCGCGGTGTTTCCTAACGCGGCACCTCTCAGGGCCAACACAAAACTGTGGAAGGCTCTCTCACGTTTTCGACGTAGCGCTGTCGCACATCAAACGCCCATACCCTCGTGTTTCTTCAGTGGCTTACAGGTTGTTTGATAGAGGGGCTTGCCCGCGATGCGGTTGTTCAGGCGATGTGTCAGTGAATGATCCTTCGCCATCGACGGCAAGCCGCCTCCTACAGGATTTGGCGCTTCAGTGGGGTTGCGTAAGCTCTGCGAGCGCTGGCTGTCTGCTGCCTATGACGGCACTTGCCGAGTGGCCTTATCAATGACCCGGTCAAGCCCTGGCGGTCATGATCTCCCCAACAGGTTTCTTGAAGCCCTGGTGCCCTGGCGCAATGCGCCTGTCTGGCATGTCGGCTTCTCCGGCGGTCTCGATTCCACGGTTCTGTTGCATCTTCTGGCTGAACTGGCCAGACGCGAACGCCTGCCCGATCTGAAAGCGATTCATGTTCATCACGGCCTGCAGGCAGTTGCCGAGGAATGGCCCGAGCATTGTCGGCAGGTCTGTCAGGCGCTCGGTGTGCCGTTGCAGATGATCAAAGTGAGTGTGGAGCCAGGCGCCAGCATCGAGCAGGCAGCCCGCGAGGCTCGTTATGCGGCCTTTTCCGGGCAGTTGGGGGTGGATGAGGTGTTGCTGACGGGGCAGCATCGCGACGATCAGGCTGAAACGATGCTGTTCCGTCTGATGCGTGGGGCCGGCGTTCGAGGGCTTGCTGCGATGCCTGAGTCTCGGGTTCTGGGGAAGGGTCATCTGGTCAGGCCGCTGTTTGACTGTGCACGAGCGGAGCTTGAGGAGTATGCCCGCGAACACTGCCTGAACTGGATCGAAGACCCCAGCAATAACGACGTCCGGTTTTCACGTAACTTCCTGCGCGCTCAGGTCATGCCGTTGCTGACCTCAAGATGGCCGCAGGCGGTTTCCGCGATGGCGCGTACGGCCCGTCATCTCGGCGAAGCCCAAGTGCTTCTGGGGGAGCTTGCCGAGCAGGATCTGGCCGACGCTCAGGCCACCACGCCGTTTGCCTGGCTCGGCCTGCCAGTGCTGGCTGTCCAGCCACTCACTGGGTTGTCCGCGACTCGGCAACGCAACGCGCTGCGTCACTGGCTCGCGCCACTGACCCGTTTGCCTGATACCGATCATTGGGCGGGCTGGGACTCCTTGCGAGATGCAGGGCAGGGCGCGCAGCCGCTGTGGCGATTGGCCGATGGAGAGTTGCATCGCGCCCAAGGGCATGTCTGGTGGCTGGCTGGGCCCTGGCTTCGCACCGTCGAAGGCGAAGTCGCCTGGCCTGACCCTCGTCAGCCATTGATCCTTCCCGGTAACGGGCGAATCTGGATACAGGGCGACGCGCCGCAAGGGCCGCTTGAGGTGCGTTATCGGCAAGGCTCCGAAGTCGTGCAGGTGACAGGGCGTGGTCATCGTGATCTCAAGCGTCTGTTCAATGAGTACGGTGTGCCCGGATTCGTCCGCGGCAGATTGCCGCTGCTGTACTGCAATGACCAGTTGCTGGCAGTGGCAGGACTGGCTGGACTGGACGCTTCGCCCAATGGAAGCTGGCGATTGCGCTGGGAAGCACCGACCAGCGACCAAAGTTTGAGCTGAATGGGCCTTTCAGGTAGACTACGCTCCCTTCTTGATACAGCTTCTGTTGGTTCTTTTGAAACAACACAAGTTGCCGGTTACCAACCAGTATTTACTGGGCGATTTCTTAAATGTGGCGCGCAATAGGCAGGCTTTCGGCCGGTCGGTTTCAACGCAGCAGTTTCGGGAGTGCACCGTGAATTTTGTCGGTAATCGGGGGCTTCGGCCTTCCTTCGCTTTCCCCGGCGGCTCTGACCGCTTTAACGCAGACTTCTAGGGTTTTTCATGACGCGCTACATCTTCGTCACGGGCGGTGTTGTTTCTTCATTGGGGAAAGGCATTGCCTCGGCTTCATTGGCGGCCATCCTGGAGGCGAGGGGGCTTAAGGTCACCATGCTCAAACTGGACCCCTACATCAACGTGGACCCAGGCACCATGAGCCCGTTCCAGCACGGTGAGGTGTTTGTCACTCATGACGGCGCTGAAACCGACCTGGACCTTGGTCACTACGAGCGGTTCATCCGCACCACCATGACCCAGAACAACAACTTCACCACTGGCCGTGTGTACGAACACGTCCTGCGCAAAGAGCGCCGTGGTGATTATCTGGGCGCGACCATCCAGGTCATTCCGCACATTACCGACGAGATCAAGCGCCGCATCATCAAGGGTGCAGGCGATGCCGACGTGGCATTGGTCGAAATCGGCGGCACGGTCGGCGACATCGAGTCGCAGCCGTTCCTTGAAGCCATTCGCCAGCTGCGTTTCGAAGTCGGCGCACGCCGCGCGATGCTGATGCACCTGACGCTGGTGCCGTATATCGCCACCGCTGGTGAAACCAAGACCAAGCCGACCCAGCACTCCGTCAAGGAGCTGCGTTCCATCGGCCTGCAGCCTGACGTTCTGGTCTGCCGCTCCGATCATCCGATCGACACGTCGTCGCGTCGCAAGATCGCCCAGTTCACCAACGTTGAAGAGCGTGCGGTCATTGCGCTGGAAGACGCCGACACCATTTACAAGATCCCTGGCATCCTGCATTCGCAGGGTCTGGACGATTTCGTCGTCGAGCGTTTCGGTCTTCAGTGTGGTGGTGCCGACCTGTCCGAGTGGGACAAGGTCGTCGATGCCAAACTCAACCCCGAACATGAAGTCACCATTGCGATGGTCGGCAAGTACATGGAACTGCTCGACGCCTACAAGTCGTTGATCGAAGCCATGAGCCACGCCGGTATCACCAACCGCACCAAGGTCAACTTGCGCTACATCGATTCCGAAGACATCGAGAATCAGGGCACCGGTCTGCTCGAAGGCGTTGACGCGATCCTGGTTCCGGGCGGTTTTGGTCTGCGTGGCGTCGAAGGCAAGATCACAGCTGTTCAGTTCGCTCGCGAAAACAAGGTTCCGTATCTGGGTATCTGCCTGGGCATGCAAGTGGCGGTCATCGAGTTTGCCCGTAACGTGCTGGGCTGGAAAGACGCCAACTCAACCGAGTTCGACCGCACCAGCGCACACGCCGTCGTGGGTCTGATCACTGAGTGGGAAGATGCCACCGGCGCCGTGGAAACCCGCACCGAAAGCTCCGATCTGGGCGGCACCATGCGCCTGGGTGCCCAGGAATGCCAACTCGAGTCGGGCTCCCTGGTTCACGACTGCTACAAGAACGATGTGATTGTCGAGCGTCATCGCCATCGCTATGAAGTGAACAACAACCTGCTGCCGCAACTGATGGAAGCAGGGCTGAAAATTTCCGGCCGCTCCGGTGATGGAGCGCTGGTCGAAGTGGTCGAGGCGCCTGATCATCCGTGGTTCGTGGCTTGCCAGTTCCACCCGGAGTTCACCTCGACACCGCGCGACGGTCACCCGTTGTTCAGCGGTTTCGTCAAGGCCGCACTGGCTCAACGTCAAAAGAACGTCTGAAAGGAATATCAGTAGATGGCTCAGAAAATCATCCGCGTAGGCTCCATCGAGATTGCCAACGACAAACCAATGGTTCTGTTTGGTGGCATGAACGTGCTCGAGTCTCGTGACATGGCCATGCAGATTTGCGAAGAATATGTGCGTGTTACCGAAAAGCTCGGTATCCCTTACGTGTTCAAGGCCAGCTTCGACAAGGCCAACCGGTCATCGGTCACGTCCTATCGTGGTCCGGGCCTGGAAGAAGGCATGCGCATATTCGAAGAGATAAAGCGCACCTTCAACGTGCCGTTGATCACGGATGTGCATGAGCCTGAGCAGGCGGCTGTCGTTGCCGAAGTGTGCGATATCATCCAGTTGCCGGCTTTTCTGTCGCGCCAGACCGACCTGGTGGTTGCAATGGCGAAGACAGGTGCAGTCATCAACATCAAGAAAGCCCAGTTTCTTGCGCCTCAGGAAATGAAACACATCCTGACCAAGTGCGAAGAGGCCGGTAACGATCAGTTGATCCTGTGCGAGCGCGGTTCCAGCTTCGGTTACAACAACCTGGTGGTGGACATGCTCGGCTTCGGCATCATGAAGCAGTTCGAGTACCCGATTCTTTTCGACGTGACCCACGCCCTGCAAATGCCGGGTGGTCGCTCCGATTCCGCTGGCGGTCGCCGCGCTCAGGTGCTGGAACTGGCCAAGGCCGGTATCAGTCAGAATCTGGCCGGTCTCTTCCTGGAAGCTCACCCTGATCCTGATAACGCCAAATGCGATGGCCCTTGTGCATTGCGCCTGGACAAGCTGGAGCCTTTCCTGACGCAACTCAAGTCGCTGGATGAACTTGTGAAAAGTTTTCCGATCGTAGAGACCGCTTGAGCAGGGTTCTCCGGTAAAGTGCCGTTCCCCGTCATTCGTGACGGGGTTGTCGCATTCAGGCCTGCCGTTTTCTGCGTCTGATCGCGAATATCGTTTTCCAGCTGCGTCGTTTTCGTCAATCTTGGAGTGTTTACAACAATGGCAAAAATCGTCGACATCAAAGGTCGTGAAGTTCTCGACTCCCGTGGCAATCCCACCGTGGAAGCAGATGTGCTCCTCGATAACGGCATCATTGGCAGCGCCTGTGCGCCGTCCGGTGCTTCAACCGGCTCGCGCGAAGCGCTGGAGCTGCGTGATGGCGACAAGAGCCGTTACATGGGCAAGGGCGTTCTGAAAGCTGTCGCCAACATCAACGGCCCGATCCGCGACCTGCTGCTGGGTAAGGATCCGGTAGATCAGAAGGCGCTGGACCACGCAATGATCGCGCTGGACGCGACCGAGAACAAGGCAAGCCTGGGTGCCAACGCAATCCTCGCTGTATCCCTGGCTGCCGCAAAGGCCGCCGCCCAGGATCAGGATCTGCCGCTGTACGCGCACATCGCCAATCTGAACGGCACGCCGGGCGTCTACTCGATGCCGGTGCCAATGATGAACATCATCAACGGTGGCGAGCACGCCGATAACAACATCGACATTCAGGAATTCATGGTTCAGCCGGTTGGCGCCAAGACGTTCGCTGAAGGTCTGCGCTGGGGCACCGAAATTTTTCATCACCTCAAGGCTGTTCTCAAGGCTCGCGGCCTGAACACTGCCGTCGGTGATGAAGGTGGTTTCGCGCCTAACCTGGCGTCCAACGAAGAGGCGCTCAGCGCCATCGCCGAAGCCGTTTCCAACGCTGGCTATACGCTGGGCACCGATGTGACCCTGGCGCTGGACTGCGCGGCCAGCGAGTTCTACAAGAATGGCAAGTACAAGCTCAGTGAAGAAGGCGAATACGACTCCGCCGGTTTCGCCGACTATCTGGCTGATCTGGTCAGCAAGCACCCGATCATCTCCATCGAAGACGGTCTGGACGAGTCCGACTGGGCTGGCTGGAAAATCCTCACCGACAAGATCGGCGACAAGATCCAGCTGGTGGGCGACGACCTGTTCGTGACCAACACCAAGATCCTGAAAGAAGGCATCGACAAGAAGATCGCCAACTCGATCCTGATCAAGTTCAACCAGATCGGTACACTGACCGAAACGCTGGAAGCCATTCAGATGGCCAAGGCTGCCGGTTACACCGCTGTGATCTCGCACCGTTCCGGTGAAACCGAAGATTCGACCATTGCCGATCTGGCTGTGGGCACGTCAGCCGGCCAGATCAAGACGGGTTCGCTGTGCCGTTCCGATCGCGTATCCAAGTACAACCAGCTGCTGCGTATCGAAGAGCAACTGGGCAACAAAGCCGTTTATAACGGCCGCGCCGAGTTTCGCGGTTGATCCATAGATGGTAAAAGACGCAGGGCGCTACGGGAAAAACGGTTCATCCGGTTTCGCCCGTACTGCCGATGCTGACGCTCCTCTGTAACCTGGAGTGATTGAGCCTGGCTTATGTCAGGCTCAATGCCCTCAGTCATTTGTTAGTTGTGTGGCTCTGCCGTCTTTTCTACTGGGTACCTGATATTTCAATGCGCAGTCCTAACTGGTTGTTCCTCATCCTGCTGCTGTTGCTTGCCGGTTTGCAATATCGCCTCTGGGTGGGTAATGGCAGCCTGGCGCAAGTGGCCAGCCTGAACCAGCAGATCGCGGATCAGCATGCCGAAAACCAGGTCTTGCTGGAGCGCAATCGTGTGCTCGATGCCGAAGTCATGGAATTGAAAAAGGGACTGGAGACCGTCGAGGAGCGTGCCCGTCATGAGTTGGGCATGGTCAAGGACGGCGAAACCCTCTATCAGTTGGCCCAATAATAAAAGTAGGCGTCATGAAAGATTTCCTTCCTGCCTTCTGGGCAGTGATTCCTGCAGCGGGCATTGGTGCCCGCATGGCAGCAGACCGGCCCAAGCAATACCTGCAGCTGGGCAGTCTGACCATTCTCGAACACAGCCTGTTGAGTTTTCTGGATCACCCCCGTCTCAAGGGTCTGGTGATCAGCCTTGCCGTGGACGACCCTTACTGGCCCGCGTTGCCCTGTGCGCTGGATTCCCGAATCCAGCGGGTGGATGGTGGCAAAGAGCGTTCAGGTTCGGTACTTAACGCCTTGCTGCATCTGCATGCGCAAGGTGCCAGCGACGATGACTGGGTGCTGGTTCATGACGCTGCACGTCCGAATCTGGCCCGTAGCGATCTGGACAACCTGCTCAGCGAGCTGGCGGACGACCCGGTCGGTGGCCTGCTGGCTGTTCCCGCGCGCGACACGCTCAAGCGTGCCGATAGCACGGGTCGCGTGGCTGAAACGGTTGATCGCAGCATGATATGGCAAGCCTATACGCCACAGATGTTCCGCCTTGGAGCGCTCCATCGAGCATTGGCGGACAGTCTGGTATCTGATGTCAGCATCACGGATGAGGCTTCGGCCATCGAGTGGGCCGGACAGGCGCCACGTCTGATCGAAGGTCGATCCGACAACATCAAGGTTACCCGACCCGAAGACCTCGAATGGCTGCGTTTGCGTCGGAGCGATTTCGGCCGCTGAGAGGTTCGCCAGCTACTGCCGGTATTCGTCTCGCATCAACAGACCTTCCTTCAGATAGTCCACCAGTTTGCGCACCTTCGGCGAAAGGTGCCTTTGCTGTGGGTACAACGCCCAGACAGCCGTGTTGGGCGGCTGATGCATGTCCAGCAACGAAATCAGCGCGCCGCTTTTGAGGTGTTTTTGCACGTAATAATCGGGTAGCTGGCACAGACCGACGCCGTGCAATGCAGCGTCGAGTACGGCCTGACCGCTGTTGCAGCGCCAGTTGCCCTGCACACGCTGAGAGAATTCCCGTCCGTTCTGTTGCAGCAACCAGGTATCGCTGCCGCCTATCAGGCAGTTATGGCGACTCAGTTCCGACAGGCTATGAGGGCGGCCATAGCGTGCGATGTAGGAAGGTGCCGCGCACAGATACATCTGGCGCGGAGCCAGACGCGTGGCGACCATACGTGAATCCTGCAGACGCCCCAGCCGGATCGCCAGGTCCATGCCTTCGTGAACCAGGTCGAGTGTTTCGTTGCTCAGCTCGATGTCGACCCGCAGGTGCGGGTAAACGTCCATGAAGCGGGTCACCAGCGGCGTGATGAAACGCTCGCCGTACGCCACTGCGCAGGTCATGCGCAACAACCCTTTGGGTTCACTGGTCAGGTCGCCTACCGCGCGCAACGCTTCTTCGCGTCCATCCTGCAGGCGCTGGCAATGGTGCAGGAACGTCTGACCGGCTTCGGTCAACGCCACCTTGCGTGTGCTGCGGTACAGCAGGCGCGTCTGCAGTCGTTCTTCAAGCCGGACGATCTGACGGCTGACATGAGAAGACGAGACCCCCAAGCGTTGCGCAGCGGCAGTGAACTGGCCGCATTCTGCCACCGCTACGAACTCGTCGAGGCCTTCCCAGCGATTGGTGTACATCGATTATCCCTGCACAGCATTAATGTTTTGCTTTTGGCTCTATTACTCGCCAATTGGCACTGTACTACACTGCACATCTTGTTTTAGTTCGCCGGAGAAGATTGATGATCAAGTCACGTGCTGCTGTCGCCTTTGAGGCCAAGAAGCCACTGGAAATCGTGGAAGTCGATGTCGCCATGCCCAAGGCGGGCGAGGTGCTGCTGCGGGTCGTGGCGTCCGGCGTTTGTCACACTGATGCCTACACGCTTTCCGGTGCCGATCCTGAAGGGATTTTCCCTTCAATTCTGGGTCACGAAGGCGGGGCTATTGTTGAAGCGGTGGGTGAGGGCGTTACCTCTGTTGTGGTCGGTGATCACGTCATCCCGCTTTACACGCCTGAATGCCGTCAGTGCAAATTCTGTCGCTCGGGCAAAACCAACCTGTGCCAGGCGATCCGTTCCACTCAGGGCAAGGGTCTGATGCCGGATGGCACATCGCGCTTCTCCTACAAGGGTGAGCCGATTTTTCATTACATGGGCACCTCGACCTTCTCGGAATACACCGTATTGCCGGAAATTTCGGTCGCCAAAATCGACAAACAGGCACCGCTGGAAAAGGTCTGCCTGCTGGGTTGTGGCGTGACCACCGGTATCGGTGCCGTACTCAACACTGCCAAGGTCAAGCCGGGCGACACCGTGGCCATTTTCGGTCTGGGCGGCATCGGTCTGTCGGCTGTGATCGGTGCGGTGAAAGCCAAGGCTTCGCGGATCATCGCCATCGACATCAATCCGGCCAAGTTCGAGATCGCCAAACAGTTGGGTGCGACCGAATGTGTCAACCCGAAGGACTTTGATCGCCCGATTCAGGAAGTCATCGTCGACATGACTGACGGCGGCGTGGATTTCTCCTTCGAGTGCATCGGCAATGTGCAGTTGATGCGTGCAGCCCTCGAGTGCTGCCACAAGGGTTGGGGCGAGTCGGTCGTCATCGGCGTGGCCGGTGCCGGTCAGGAAATCTCCACTCGTCCGTTCCAGCTGGTGACCGGGCGCGTCTGGCGCGGTTCGGCGTTCGGTGGCGTGCGAGGTCGTACCGAGTTGCCGAGCTATGTCGACATGGCACAGACCGGTGAGATTCCGCTGGATACCTTCATCACCCACACCATGGGTCTGGAAGATATCAACAAAGCGTTTGACCTGATGCACGAAGGCAAAAGCATTCGTACTGTCATCCACTTCTAAAACAGCGATGATGGGCAGCAGGCTCTCATCACGCTGCTGCCCATCGTTGGGAGTCGACCATGACCCTGGAAAATATTTCCTGTCAGAAAAGCTTCGGCGGCTGGCACAAGCGATACAGGCACCACTCTCAGGTGCTGGGCTGCGACATGGTGTTTGCGGTCTACCTTCCGCCTCAGGCAGAACAGGGTGGCAAGCTGCCGGTGCTGTACTGGTTGTCGGGCCTGACCTGCACTGACGAGAACTTCATGCAGAAAGCAGCGGCCCAGCGGGTAGCGGCCGAGCTGGGGATCATCATCGTGGCGCCGGACACCAGTCCACGCGGCCCTGATGTGCCTGGCGATCCGGATGGCGCCTGGGATTTCGGTCTGGGCGCAGGCTTCTACCTCAACGCAACCGAACAGCCCTACGCCCGTCATTACCAGATGCATGATTACGTGGTCACGGAGCTGCCTGCCCTGATCGAAGCGCATTTTCCGGCTTCGCAGGCGCGCAGTATCAGCGGTCATTCGATGGGTGGGCACGGCGCACTGGTGTGTGCCCTGCGCAATCCGGGTCGCTACAAGTCGATCTCGGCGTTTTCACCGATCAGTAATCCGATGGACTGTCCCTGGGGGCAGAAGGCCTTTTCCCGTTATCTGGGCGAAGACCGCTCTCGCTGGCGCGAGTGGGACGCCAGTGTATTGATGGCCGATGCAACGGAAAAATTGCCGATTCTGGTGGATCAGGGTGATCGGGATGATTTTCTGGTCAATCAGCTCAAGCCCGAGACGCTGGTCCAGGCTGCCAAATCGGCACAGCAGCCTCTGACACTGCGGATGCAGCCCGGTTATGACCACAGCTATTTCTTCATCGCCAGCTTCATTGAAGATCACCTGCGCCATCACGCCAGCGCGTTGTTCGACAACTGATCGGGTTGAACGCACGGTGAGGTGGATGTGCAGCCTCGCTGACAAACCCAAGCCGTGCCAAAGCAGGTAGAATCACGCCCTGACATTTTTCAGGGCGTTTTTTTATGCGTATTGGCCACGGCTATGATGTGCACCGTTTCGCTGAAGGCGACTTCATCACCTTGGGCGGCGTGCGGATTGCGCACGGTTTCGGTCTTCTGGCCCACTCCGATGGCGACGTTTTGCTGCACGCTCTGAGCGATGCGCTGCTGGGCGCTGCGGCGCTGGGCGACATCGGCAAGCATTTTCCGGACACAGATCCGCAATTCAAGGGCGCGGACAGTCGCGTACTGCTGCGTCACGTGCTCAAGCAGGTGCAGAACAAGGGCTGGAAGGTCGGTAACGTCGATGCCACCATCGTCGCTCAGGCGCCCAAAATGGCACCCCACATCGATGCCATGCGCGCACTGATTGCCGAGGACCTCCAGGTCGAACTGGATCAGGTCAACGTCAAAGCCACCACCACTGAAAAGCTCGGCTTTACCGGCCGTGAAGAAGGCATCGCTGTGCATGCCGTCGCGTTGTTGCTGCGCGCATGACCGAACTTGAACTGCTGGGCCCGACGGCCTGGGGCGAGTCGCTGGGAAGTGCGGTTCTCAAAGCGACAGCGGAAGATTTCCAGGTCGATGAAGTGCTTGATATTCCGCTCTCGGGCGATGGCGAGCACCTGTGGCTGTGGGTCGAGAAGCGTGGCCTCAACACCGAAGAAGCCGCCCGACGTCTGGCCCGGGCTGCCGGCGTTCAGTTGCGTACGGTCAGCTATGCAGGCCTGAAGGATCGTCAGGCACTCACTCGGCAATGGTTCAGTATTCAGTTGCCCGGCAAGGCCGACCCCGATCTGTCCGTGGCGCAGGACGAGACGCTGAAGATTCTCTCTACGAGCCGCCACAAACGCAAACTTCAGCGTGGCGCGCACGCAGCCAATGGCTTTACCTTGCGCCTGACGCAATTGGCGGCTGACAAGGACGCGTTGACTCAGCGGCTCGAGTCGATTGCCCGACTCGGGATTCCCAATTACTTCGGCGCTCAACGCTTCGGCTATCAGGGCGGTAACCTGGGCGAGGCTCGCGATTACGCGTCCCGTCAGGCCTTGCCCGAGCAGCGCGCGGTCCGCTCGCGCCTGCTGTCAACGGCGCGCAGCTACCTGTTCAATCAGGTGCTCGCCGTACGTGTTGCAGACGGCAGCTGGCAGCATGCTCAAGTCGGTGATCTTCTGGCGTTCACCGACAGCCGGAGCTTTTTCCCGGCGGGTGTCGAGGAATGCAGCGATCCGCGGCTGGCCATTCTGGACGTGCACCCGACCGGTCCGCAGTGGGGTGCAGGCCCTTCTCCGGCACAGGGCAGAACCGCAGAGCTTGAAAACGCTGTCGCCGCGGAGCATCCGGCCTTGCGTGACTGGCTGATCAGGGCGGGAATGGAACACGAACGTCGCATCCTGCGGCTGCCCATTGGGCGGCTGACGTGGCATTATCCCGAGCCTGACATTCTGCAACTGGAATTCGTCCTTCCGCCTGGATGCTTCGCCACCGTTTTGGTGCGCGAGCTTGTCGATCTGGTGCCGGTTGGGCAGACGGACAGCCCATGCGTATTCTGATTTCAAACGATGACGGGGTCAGCGCGCCCGGTCTTGCGGCGCTCTATGCGGCACTGGCGGACTATACTGAATGCGTAGTGATTGCCCCCGATCAAGACAAGAGTGGCGCCAGCAGTTCGCTGACGCTCGACCGGCCCCTGCATCCGCAGACGCTGGCCAATGGTTTTATCAGTCTGAACGGTACACCGACAGATTGCGTGCATCTGGGGCTTAACGGTCTGCTGGAGCGTGAACCGGACATGGTGGTTTCAGGCATCAATCTGGGCGCTAACCTGGGCGACGATGTGCTGTACTCAGGTACGGTCGCCGCAGCGCTGGAAGGCCGTTTTCTGCAACGACCGTCGTTCGCGTTTTCGTTTCTGTCGCGCCAGCCTGACAACCTCGCCACGGCTGCTCATTACGCACGCCTGCTGGTCGAGGCACACGAGCAACTCGATCTTCCACCGCGTACCGTATTGAACGTGAACATACCGAACCTGCCTCTGGAGCACATCCGCGGCATTCAATTGACCCGGCTTGGTCATCGCGCCAGAGCCGCAGCGCCGATCAGGGTCGTCGATCCCCGCGGACGTGCCGGCTACTGGATAGCGGCTGCGGGAGATGCCGAGGATGGCGGTGCCGGAACCGACTTTCATGCGGTCATGCAGGGCTATGTATCAATTACGCCGCTGCAACTGGACCGTACCTGTCAGGATGGTTTCAGCAGCCTGAACACTTGGCTGGAGGGACTGCACTGATGTCACGCGAGCAAGATGATCTGTTACGTCGCGGGATCGGGATGACTTCGCAACGTACTCGCGAGCGGTTGATTCAACGCCTGTACGAAGAAGGTGTGTCGAACAATCATGTGCTGGATGTCATTCGCAAGACGCCACGTCATCTGTTCGTTGACGAGGCGCTGGCGCATCGGGCCTACGAAGACACTGCATTGCCCATCGGGCATAACCAGACCATTTCCCAGCCTTACATGGTTGCCCGCATGAGCGAGCTGCTGCTGGCGGCGGGGCCGCTGGACAAGGTGATGGAGATCGGCACCGGTTCAGGCTATCAGACTGCAGTGTTGGCGCAGTTGGTGGAACGGGTGTTCTCGGTTGAGCGCATCAAGGTTCTGCAGGACAGGGCCAAGGAGCGTCTGGTTGAACTGAATCTGCGCAATGTGGTTTTTCGCTGGGGTGATGGCTGGGAGGGATGGCCAGCCCTGGCGCCTTACAACGGCATCATCGTCACGGCAGTGGCGACCGACGTGCCGCAGGCGCTGCTTGATCAACTGGCACCCGGTGGACGACTGGTCATTCCGGTCGGCGCAGGTGAAGTCCAGCAATTGATGCTGATCATTCGAGAGGAAAACGGTTTTTCCCGACATGTATTGGGAGCCGTGCGGTTCGTGCCGCTGTTGAACGGTCCTCTTGCCTGAAAAACGCCAGAGATCACGAGTGAATTCTGGCGCCTGTCATCGGTCTACAACCGTCTGTTCATGAGAACGATGGCAAAATTGCATCGAATCACGAGGCGGATCTTCCATTACACCGTTTTTGATGCGTTTTAAGCACTGGCTGCCCGCCGTTCTTGCGGCACAATAGGCATCTTTGAATTCAGTCACCAGTAAAGGGAGTGGCGGGTGAGTCACACAGTCATTCAGCAGCTCAGGTCTTCGAGAAGTTATCAGCGTCTGTTGATTGGCATTGCGCTCAGTGTCCTCTTGGTCGGCTGTTCAAGTTCACCTTCGGGTGGCGTTCGTGTGGTCGACCGAAACGGCAATGCCGTTGCCCAGCGTCCTACCGTCACGACCGGTCAGTACGTCGTCAAGCGCGGCGATACGCTGTTTTCCATCGCATTCCGCTACGGCTGGGACTGGAAAGCTCTGGCCGCCCGCAACCAGATACCCGAGCCATTCACCATCAAACCGGGTCAGACGATTCGCTTTGACGGGCGCTCTTCTTCAACGCAGAGCGTGGCGTCGGCACCTTCAGCAGGTCGTCCGGTCACCAGTACGTCGACCACCACCAGCAATTCGGGATCGGTGAAAACGACTGTAATGTCCAAGCCCGTTGCGGTTGTGCCGGTGGTCATACCGCCTTCTGCGACCACTGCGACGGGTCCTGCAGGCAAGTCTCCCAGCGGTTGGACCTGGCCTTCGAGTGGCGTATTGATAGGAAAATTTTCTTCAAACGGTAGTTTGAATAAAGGAATTGATATCGCCGGTGATTTGGGACAGCCTGTTTTGGCAGCGTCTGATGGTTCAGTTGTTTACGCCGGAAGTGGATTACGGGGCTACGGCGAATTGATCATCATCAAACACAGCGATACCTACGTCAGTGCCTACGGTCACAACCGCAGGCTTTTGGTACGGGAAGGACAGCAGGTCAAGGCTGGGCAGACGATTGCCGAAATGGGGTCAACAGGAACTGACCGGGTGAAACTGCATTTTGAGATTCGCCGACAAGGTAAACCTGTAGACCCACTGGAATTCTTGCCACGTCGTTGATTGTTGCCGCCTGTTCCTGACGCAGAAGGAACAGGCTCAAGCGTTGCCATGGATATAGGCGCCGCTGGAGCTTGAGGTCGAACTCACCAAAGGACTATAACAATGGCTCTTAGCAACGAAGCGCCGGAGTTTGACATCGATGATGACGTGCTCCTCATGGAAGCCGGCATTGTCCTGGAGCAATCGCCGAGCGAGAAGCAGCCGTCTACTGCCGCCTCGGGTCGCGCGAAGGCCAAGCCGTCGTCATCGCTCAAACAACACAAATATATTGATTACACTCGGGCGCTCGACGCTACCCAGTTGTATCTCAATGAAATAGGGTTCTCTCCGCTGTTGTCTCCGGAAGAAGAAGTACACTTTGCGCGCTTGTCGCAGAGTGGAGATCCGGCTGGGCGCAAACGCATGATTGAAAGCAATCTGCGGCTGGTGGTGAAAATTGCCAGGCGTTATGTCAATCGTGGACTGTCATTGCTTGATCTGATCGAAGAAGGCAATCTTGGCTTGATCCGGGCTGTCGAAAAATTCGATCCTGAACGCGGTTTTCGTTTTTCTACCTATGCCACGTGGTGGATTCGTCAGACTATTGAACGAGCCATCATGAATCAGACCCGGACCATCCGGTTGCCGATTCATGTCGTCAAGGAACTGAACGTCTACCTGCGTGCGGCAAGGGAGCTGACTCAGAAGCTTGATCACGAACCATCTCCTGAAGAAATCGCCAATCTGTTGGAAAAACCGGTAGGCGAGGTCAAGCGCATGCTTGGGCTCAATGAGCGAGTGTCTTCGGTTGACGTATCGCTTGGGCCGGATTCGGACAAGACGTTGCTGGATACTCTTACCGACGACCGTCCTACAGACCCTTGCGAGCTTCTGCAGGATGATGATCTTTCGCAGAGTATTGATCAGTGGCTGTGCGAACTGACCGAAAAGCAGCGTGAGGTGGTCATACGCCGTTTCGGGCTACGGGGGCACGAAAGCAGCACGCTTGAAGATGTAGGGCTGGAAATCGGGCTCACGCGCGAGCGTGTGCGACAGATTCAGGTCGAGGGCTTAAAGCGTCTTCGTGAAATACTCGAGAAAAACGGTCTTTCGAGCGAGTCGCTCTTCCAGTAAAAAACTTCAACCGCGTTACAAGAGCCGACCTGAACAGACTGTTCATGTCGGCTTTTTATATGGCTTTCATCATTCAAAGAAGTCCTGATGGCCTGGCGCCCGATCGCCAGAGGCGGCCTCCCAAGACACGCGTCATGTACGTCATTGCGTACGTGATCTGTAAGTCATCAAGGGGTTGTAAGTGAGATTTACCGGATATTCGGGTTTTCTATCTTTTAACCCATTGATCCCTAAGGTTTTACAAAGTCTTCAAGGCAAGAGCGGAAATATTTTGGCGTGCTTGTCGGGTTGCCCTGCTGCGCCAGATCTTTACTATCGGGGCTGTACCGACGGATCGGTACAGACTCTCAAGGATGAGGGGCAAGGACATCGCACGAAGCGATTCATCAGGACGATGAAAAGGGATTACAGGGATCAGGAAAAAATGTGGGCGGGTAATACCGCCCCTTTTTTTATGTGCAATCAGCTTGGTTGTTTCATTGAATTCAACATGAAAAAAGGCCCTCAAAAGGGCCTTTTTTTGAAGTCCGGACTCTAGCGTTCCAGATCTGCAATCTTGTCTTTCTTGCCGTCCCACTCTGCTGCATCCGGCAGTGCATCTTTCTTCTCTGTGATATTCGGCCATACCTCGGCAAGCTCGGCATTGAGCTCGATAAAGTTTTCCATGCCGGCCGGAATCTCGTCTTCGGAGAAAATGGCCTGAGCAGGGCATTCAGGCTCACACAGTGCGCAGTCGATGCACTCGTCCGGGTGAATCACCAGGAAGTTCGGGCCCTCGTAGAAGCAGTCCACCGGACAGACTTCCACACAGTCGGTGTACTTGCACTTGATGCAGTTGTCGGTGACGACGAAGGTCATTTCTAATTCTCTCCTCAGGCGGCTGCGGCAGAGCCCTTCCAGACAGGGTTGCCAGGTTCGGGACGGTTCCCGACCCTATGAAAACACGTGCTTTTGATGAAGGCCTTGAAGCAGTTTGACTGCATCGCCTGCCATTCACCTTCGGTTCGCTGCGTCTTCACGCGGCTCGAACGGCTGCTCAGCCAGGCTAAAAGCTGAGCGCATCCCAGACCGCGCGGGATTCTAACAGCATGTAACGGTTCACGTCACAGTCGAGTTTGCAATGTGTATAGCAAATCCAGCGCCTGACGCGGTGTGAGATCGTCGACCTTGACCTTCGACAGTTCATCGAGCACCGGATGCGGCAGACTGGCGAACAGATCGCTCTGCATGGGCGCTGCCTGCTTTCCCGGTTTGGCGCGCGGCTGCTCGTGGGGCAGGCTGGTGGTCTCAAGGCGCTGCAAATGCTCTTTGGCGCGGGTGATGACCTTGCCTGGAACCCCGGCCAACTGTGCGACTGCCAGGCCGTAGCTTTGACTGGCAGGTCCTGGGAGAACCCGGTGCAGGAATACGATTCGCTCGTTGTGTTCGGTAGCATTCAGATGCACGTTGCTGACCAGTGGTTCGCTTTCCGGCAGAACGGTCAACTCGAAATAGTGAGTGGCGAACAGGGTGTAGGCGCGCAACTGGGCGAGGCATTCTGCCGCAGCCCAGGCGAGGGAGAGGCCATCGAAGGTGCTGGTCCCGCGGCCGACTTCGTCCATCAGTACCAGGCTGCGGTCGGTCGCGTTGTGCAGGATGTTGGCTGTCTCGCTCATTTCCACCATGAACGTCGAGCGCCCGCCCGCCAAATCGTCGCTGGAGCCGATCCGCGTGAATATCCGGTCGACCAGTGACAGCTCGCATTGAGCTGCAGGTACGAAACTGCCGATATGGGCGAGCAAGACAATCAAGGCCGTCTGACGCATGTAGGTCGATTTACCGCCCATGTTCGGACCGGTGATGACCAGCATGCGTGTGCTGTCGTCCAGTGCCAGGTCATTGGCCACGAACGGTGTCGACAACACCTGCTCGACCACCGGGTGACGACCTTGCTCGATGCGCATGCAGGGCTCGGCCACAAATCTCGGGCAGTTGAGGTCGAGATTCAGTGCGCGTTCGGCGAGGTTGCTCAGCACGTCCAGCTCGGCCAACGCTGCCGCGGTGTCCTGCAGCGGCGCGAGATGGCCGATCAGGTCCTCGAGCAAGGCTTCGTAAAGCATTTTCTCTCGAGCCAGCGCGCGACTTTTGGCCGACAGCGCCTTGTCTTCGAACGCTTTGAGTTCCGGCGTGATGAAGCGCTCGGCACCCTTCAGGGTCTGTCGGCGGATGTAATCGGCGGGCGCCTGTTCAGCCTGCTTGCTGGGCAGCTCGATGAAGTAACCATGAACGCGGTTGTAGCCTACTTTCAGATTGGCCAGGCCGGTTCGGGACTTTTCGCGCGCTTCCAGATCGATCAGGAACTGGCCTGCGTTCTCGCTCAGTGATTGCAGCTCGTCCAGTTCAGCGTCGTAACCGGTCTTGAGCACGCCACCGTCGCGAATCACAGCTGGCGGGTTGTCGATGATTGCCCGTTGCAACAGGTTGGCCAGCTCAGGGTAAGTGCTGGCGGTGCGGGCCAGTTGTTGAAGGTGCGGCGCTTCCAGCTCGCTCATCGCCTGCTGTAATTCGGGCAGGGCGCTCAAAGCATCGCGCAGGCGGGCAAGGTCGCGGGGGCGAGCGTTGCGTAGACCGATACGCGCCAGAATCCGCTCGATGTCGCCGATTTCTTTCAATTGGGGCTGCAGGTTCTCGAAGCGGTAGCGCTCGAGAAAGCAGGTAATCGAAGTCTGACGCGCCTGAAGGATGGTCAGATCGCGCAACGGACGATTCAGCCATCGCGTCAGCAGGCGTGTGCCCATGGCAGTCTGGCAGCGGTCCATGACCGATTGCAGCGTGTTGTCCCGACCGCCCGACAGGTTGGTATCCAGTTCAAGGTTGCGGCGGCTGGCACCGTCCAGAATCACGGTATCGTCCAGGCGCTCGTGACGCAGGCTGCGCAGGTGCGGCAAGGCGGTGCGCTGGGTTTCCTTGGCATAGCTCAACAGGCAGCCTGCCGCGCCAATCGCCAGCGTTAGCATTTCACAGCCAAAGCCCTTGAGGTCCTGAGTCGCGAACTGCTGACAAAGGCTTTTGTGCGCCGAGTCGCGTTCGAAATCCCATGGCGCGCGACGACGTGAGCCACGACGTTTTTCAGCAGGCAGACCCTGAGGCCAGTCATCCGGGATCAGCAGTTCGACCGGGTTGATGCGTTCGAGCTCGGCCAGCAGGTTCTCCCAGCCCTTGATCTCCAGCACGCTGAAATTGCCGCTGGTGATGTCCAGCACAGCGAGGCCGAAAAGGCGCTCGTCGCCGAGCACGGCAGCGATCAGGTTGTCCCGACGCTCGTCGAGCAGCGCTTCATCGCTGATGGTGCCCGGCGTGATGATACGCACGACCTGACGATCGACCGGCCCTTTGCTGGTTGCCGGATCGCCGATCTGCTCACAGATCACTACCGACTCGCCCAGCTTGACCAGCTTCGCCAGGTAGCCTTCCGCTGCGTGGTAGGGGATGCCACACATGGGGATGCTCTGGCCGGCCGACTGACCGCGTGCCGTCAGCGTAATATCCAGCAACTTGGCGGCCTTTTTGGCGTCTTCATAGAAGATTTCGTAAAAGTCACCCATGCGATAGAACATCAGCTGATCCAGGTGCTGATTCTTCAGCTTCCAGTACTGCTGCATCATGGGGGTGTGCGAAGAGAGGTCGGAAATTGCTTTATTCATCAGTGGCTTGGGCAAGTTCTTGAGAAGAGTGGGTAAACCTCGGGGTGCGACGTGTAATCCCTCCGTTTACCGAGGGATGTCTGCCGAGTGTTTGCGATGGGCGCAAGGTTATCACGCACGTTGCGCGGGTGCAGTCCCGGTTTGGTGAACGCTCAATCGTGACCTTGGGTTTCCGCAAGCCCACAGCTTCCTGATTGCTGTATAGACTTCACGAACCACCACCGTCTGTGAGTGGTGGCCTATGAAAAAGGACTTTTATATGGCAGTTAGACGAGCAAGGGATTCGGTCACTGGACGCTTCATTCCTCTGGATGAGGCAAAGCGCAGGCCGAGGGAAACAACGGTCGAAACGGTCAAAAAGCCTGTTTCTAAAGAGAAGCAGTGAACATGAGCGGACAAGCGGCTTCTTATGCAGCCGCGATGTTCAAAGATCGGATTTCAGATCAGCGGTTGGAACGGGAACGTACTGTGGATGACATAACCCTGCTTGCCGCCTCGCTTGGCAGGCTTCTGAAAGCGACTGATGCCCAGGTGACGACCGCCGAGTCCTGTACGGGAGGCGGCATCGCCGAAGCGATTACACGTGTCGACGGCAGTTCCGGCTGGTTCGAGGCCGGCTACGTCACTTATTCCAACCATCAGAAAACGCGACAGCTCGATGTTCCGCAAAGCCTGTTCGACAGTGTCGGCGCGGTCAGTCAGCCTGTCGTTGAAGCGATGACCCGCGGCGCTCAGCGCAACAGCGGTGCCAGATTCGGCGTCGCGGTCAGCGGCGTGGCGGGGCCAGGTGGTGGCTCGGTCGAAAAGCCGGTCGGTACGGTCTGGATCTGCTGGGGTGACGGTGAAAGGCTCATCGCGCAGCGCCGGTGGTTCGCCGGTGACCGTGAGCAGGTGCGCCGACAAACGGTAAAAGCCGCGCTGGAGGGGCTCATCGCGCTTGCATCCGGAGAAATGCCAAAACAGGGGTAGGCGAGCGTCGATCCCTGTGGAATAATACTGTCTACTTATACAGGTGTTGTGGCCATCAAGGCCCTAATTGAATTTGATTACGTGAGGACTTCAATGGACGACAACAAGAAGAAAGCCTTGGCTGCGGCCTTGGGTCAGATCGAGCGTCAGTTCGGTAAAGGTGCCGTGATGCGCATGGGCGACCATGACCGTCAGGCGATTCCTGCCATTTCCACCGGCTCGCTCGGTCTGGATATCGCACTTGGTATTGGTGGTCTGCCAAAAGGCCGGATCGTTGAAATCTACGGTCCGGAGTCTTCCGGTAAAACCACGCTGACACTGTCTGTCATCGCTCAGGCTCAGAAAATGGGCGCGACCTGTGCATTCGTCGATGCCGAACACGCACTCGACCCTGAATACGCAGGCAAGCTGGGCGTCAACGTCGATGACCTGCTTGTCTCGCAGCCGGACACCGGTGAACAGGCGCTGGAAATCACCGACATGCTCGTACGTTCCAACGCCATCGACGTGATCGTGGTCGACTCCGTTGCCGCGCTGGTTCCGAAGGCCGAGATCGAAGGCGAGATGGGTGATATGCACGTGGGTCTGCAGGCACGTCTGATGTCGCAGGCGCTGCGCAAGATCACCGGTAATATCAAGAACGCCAATTGCCTGGTGATCTTCATCAACCAGATCCGCATGAAGATCGGTGTGATGTTCGGTAGCCCGGAAACCACCACCGGTGGTAACGCACTGAAATTCTACGCCTCGGTTCGTCTGGACATCCGTCGCACCGGCGCCGTGAAGGAAGGTGACGAAGTGGTCGGCAGCGAGACCCGCGTCAAGGTCGTCAAGAACAAGGTAGCTCCGCCGTTCCGTCAGGCCGAGTTCCAGATTCTTTACGGCAAGGGTATCTACCTCAACGGCGAAATCATCGATCTGGCCGTACTGCACGGATTTCTCGAGAAGTCCGGTGCCTGGTACAGCTACCAGGGCAGCAAGATCGGTCAGGGCAAGGCCAACTCGGCCAAGTTCCTGGCAGATAACCCGGAAATCGGTAATGCCCTCGAGAAGCAGATTCGCGACAAGCTGCTGACGCCGGGCGTTGATACCAAGGCGGTTGGTTCCCGCGAGCCTGCAGTGGCTGACGATATGGCTGAAGCAGACGCCGATATCTGATATCCATGTCTGCCGTGCTTGATACACCTGTCGCCGTCAGGCGAACTGCAATGGACCTGCTCGCGCGACGCGAGCACGGTCGAGTCGAGCTGACGCGTAAACTGCGTCAGCGCGGCGCCTCCCCTGAGCACATTGAGGCCGCTCTTGATCGTCTGGTCGAGGAAGGTCTGCTCTCTGAATCCCGTTATCTTGAAAGTTTTGTCTCGTATCGATCTCGTTCGGGCTATGGGCCTGTGCGCATCCGTGAAGAGCTGAGCCAGCGGGGCTTGCAGCGGGCTGATATCGAGCAGGCACTGAGAGAGTGCGGCGTTGACTGGCAGGAAAAACTTCAGGAAACCTGGCAGCGCAAGTTTGCCGGACGCATGCCTGCTGACGCGCGTGAGCGTGCTCAACAAGGACGATTTCTCAGTTACCGAGGCTATCCGCTGGACATGATCGGCCGCCTGCTGAGCGGCCGTGGCATGGATGATTGAGATCAGGCGTTCAAAGGCTCACGTTGGTGCGCCGACTGTTGTTCGCCTGAAGGTTTCAACCAGTTCTCCGGCAAGTTGATGTAGTCCAGCAGCTCTCGAAGCCGACCCTGATTACGCCCGGTGAAGGTGAAGGCCAGCCGCGTCAGGTGGCTGAACTGAGCCTCGTCATGTTCTTCCCCCTGATAACCATGCTGGTGAAAACCCTCGCCGAGACACAAGTCGGCAAAGGCCTCGTGCATGTGCGCAAGAGCCTGCTTGCTGAGTGCATGATGCATGCGGATCACGAACTTGCTCTTCAGCCAGCGACTGGAGTGGTAGTTGGTGTAGAAACGATTGATTTCATCCACCGCCTCGTCGGCGCTGTAGACCAGTCGCATCAACTTCATGTCCGCCGGAAGGATGTAGTGATTGTCTTCCAGTTGGGTCTTGATGAAGTCCAGCGCGCTTTGCCAGAAACTGCCGCCCGGCGTATCCAGTAGCACGATGGGCACCAGCGGGCTTTTACCGGTTTGAACCAGCGTCAGCACTTCCAGCGCTTCATCCAGCGTGCCGAAACCGCCTGGGCACAGCACCAGTGCGTCGGCTTCCTTGACGAAGAACAGCTTGCGGGTAAAGAAGAAGTGGAAGGGCAGCAGGTTTTCCGTACCTTCTACCGTCGCGTTGGCATGTTGCTCGAAAGGCAGGGTGATATTGAAGCCCAGGCTGTGCTTTAGGCCTGCACCCGCATGAGCTGCTGCCATGATGCCGCCGCCCGCTCCGGTGATCACCATCATGTCGGACTGAGCCAGTTTTGCACCCAGCTCTGTGGCCTGCGCATAAAGAGGGTGTTCCATTGGCGTTCGGGCCGAGCCGAACACTGTCACCTTGCGCCGACCCTTGAATCGCTCCAGCACTCGGAAGGCGTTTTCCAGCTCGCGCAGGGTCTGCAGGGTTATCTTGGCGTTCCAGCGATTGCGGTCATCCTGAGCCATGCGCAGGACGGTCAGCACCATGTCTCGATACAGCGCCAGATTGGGGCTGCCCGGGGCGACCTGATGAATATGTTCTTCAATCTTGCCAGTCAGGTCCAGGCCATTGCTTTGAAAGTGTCTGGACAGAAGATCGTTAGGTACATACGGCATTCAAGATGTCTCCTCCTGCAGAATCGTCGACCCGCTCCAGCTTGATCGGCCAAAAAGGGTGAGTTGACCGATACCGGGTCGTATTAATTCTGTCTGTTTCTCTGGTTCACAAGAAACGATGGGCGCACATGAGCGTGTCACGCTTGTCGGCCATGTGCCTGAAAAGTACAGATTGGCTGTCAGAAGGTTATAGCGCCAGTCTGGCGTGAATGTCGAATCGATGATGTGCCGGCTCCTTCGGAAAGGCCATCGGTTCTCGGTCCGTATTCAGGGAAGAGGCTTGCTGGATGTCTCGTAACGAGAACAGCGTGCGCCTGAGGGGCAGGCGCACGGGAAGGGCAGAGCGGCTTATTTCTTGGGTTTTACCGTGCAGTCCGAGGCCTGGAAGGTCTGGGTCGCGACCGGGCGATTGGTCTTGTACTCGGTGAACTGATATTTGAGTACGGCACCTTTGGTCATCAACTGACGAAAGCCATTGTTATGACAGACGCTGTTGCCCAACTGGTTGCGCGTCGCATCCGGATTGGCGCGCATTTGCTGCGCCTGGCCTTCACGTACGCTCAGATGGTTGATCAGCTCCTTGCCATTGACGGTATAGCCCTGATCCAGAATATCTTCGTTGATCGCTCGAGGCGTACCGACGCTGCTTTCCTTCGCGACTTTTTCCAGCATCTTGCTGAGCTCGAACTCCTGCTTCGACGCCGCCTGGGCGCACAGCGGAGCAACGAACAAAAGCGTAAGGGTAGGGGCGATGAGGCGCAGCATTAAACTCTCCTGATTAAGTAGCTGGCCGTTGGACCAGCGACTTCAAAGTGCGTTCCGGGATAACCTGCCGACTGCGGGTCTGGATGGCGAAGCAGTATAAGACAGGAGTCTTCGCGCAGCCTAGGGTTGAACGGTCGGCGCTCTGATAAACTGCGCGCACTTTATTCCTGCCGAGTTCTCGTGGTGTCGATGTATTCCCTCAGTACGCGTGTGCCTCAATGAGCCACGCTGTCTCCCGCCTGCGCGATGAGCGGCTGGCGCGAAGTACCAAACCCTTTATCGCCCGGGGTTCGCGCGCGCCACGTTGCCCGGATTGCCGGGTCATCTTCAGCTACTGTTTATGTGCATGGCGGCCCAGGGTCGCCGCCGAATCCGGTATGTGCCTGTTGATGTACGACACCGAGCCTTTGAAGCCGACCAACACCGGCTGGCTTATTGCTGATGTCATCGATGAGACGCACGCGTTCGGCTGGTCGCGCATCGACGTCGATGAGCAGTTGCTGGCCTTGCTGGATGATCCGCAATGGCAGCCTTATATCGTGTTTCCGGGCGAGTTCGTTGCCAGGGAGCGGGTGGTGACTCAGGTATCACGTGAAAAAGATGGCAAGCGGCCTTTGTTCATTCTGCTGGACGCCACCTGGACTGAGGCGCGCAAGATGTTCCGCAAAAGTCCCTATCTGGAGAAGTTTCCGGTGTTGAGCCTGGAGCCCGAGCAGATATCGCGCTACCGCTTGCGTCGCTCCAGGCGCGATGATCATTTCTGTACGGCAGAAGTGGCTGCGCTGTGCCTGGAATTGGCCGGCGATGTCAGCGCGAGTGGTGTGCTGGACGCTTATCTGGATGTGTTCAGTGCTCACTATCTGGGCGCCAAGTACCAGCGACCCGTCGATACGGATGACCCGGCCCACACTCATTTGAAGGCTTTTATATAGTGCGCAGGACGTGTGCCCCTTTGGCTATTGGCTGATTGCCATCTCGTTGTGGGGGCCAGGGCGTGTCATGCTTGACCGTCATGGTGTTGCTGGGCATGCTTGGCGCCGCTTGGACGCCGATTCACCGGGCTTGATGCTGCACTTGCCTGATCGGGCAACGTGAATTTGCCGGCATTTTCGGATGCCCTGCTGAGCGGCCCGCGTTGCTGGCCCTCACTATGAAAACAGGATCAACACATGACCTACGACATCCTGATCGCCGACGATCATCCCCTGTTTCGCAGCGCGCTGCGGCAGGCGCTGAGCATCGGCCTGGGACCAGATGCACGGCTGGTCGAGGCAGAAAGCATCGCGCAACTGGAGTCGCATCTGGAGCAGAAGACGGACTGGGATCTGGTGTTGCTTGATCTGAACATGCCCGGTGCCTACGGCTTTTCCGGCCTCGTTCTGTTACGGGGCCAATACCCGCAGATCCCTGTTGTCATGGTGTCGGCGCAGGAAGAAGCGTCCATTGTCGTTCGCTCCAGGGAATTCGGCGCCAGTGGTTTCATTCCCAAGTCCAGTTCGCTTGAGGCCATTCAGCATGCGGTGCGTACGGTTCTGGAGGGCGATGTCTGGTGGCCGCCGCAGGTCAACGAAACCATCAGCGTTTCAGATGAGGCCAAAGCCGCCAGTGCCGGGCTTGCCAGTTTGACGCCGCAGCAGTTCAGAGTGTTGACCATGGTCTGTGAAGGCCTTCTGAACAAGCAGATCGCGTTTGAACTGAGTGTCTCTGAGGCCACCATCAAGGCCCACGTGACGGCGATCTTTCGCAAGCTGGGCGTGCGCACCCGGACCCAGGCCGCGTTGCTGCTGCAACAACTTGAATCCATCTCAGCCAGCTAAACGGCAGTCAAAGAAAATGTTCACGCTTTTTTGACCTGAGTTCCCTTAGCTTTCCTCATCCTTACTGTACAGCAGCCTCTCTATGTCGCCCTTCAAAGGCCAAACCGGTCTGAAACGAATCCTCAACGCCGCAGGTTATTCCCTGGACGGCCTGACCGCCGCTTTCAAGGGCGAAGCCGCTTTTCGTCAATTGGTGCTGCTCAATGTGGTGCTGATTCCTCTGTCGTTTTTTCTGACGGTCAGTAAAGGCGAGCACGCATTGCTGGTAGCGGTATGCCTGTTGGCGTTGATCGTCGAGCTGCTCAACTCCGCAGTCGAGGCGGCCATCGACCGGATCTCTCTGGACCTGCATCCGCTGTCCAAGAATGCCAAGGACATGGGCAGCGCTGCGCAGTTCATTGCCCTGACCATGATCGGTCTGGTGTGGGGCATCGTCCTGTTGGGCTGAGTCTGACCGATTTATCAGTACAGACTGGGCAGCACGATTTCGTCGCTGCGCTGCACGCCGGCCGTGAATGCCCGGCAGAGGTCGAGAAATTCGCGCATGGCGGACGTCTGATACTTCTGTTTATGCCAGATGAAGTAGAACTGCCGGGAAAGGTCCAGATCCGGGGTGGTGAGTTCGACCAGATTGCCGCGACGAAACGCATCGCGCAGCGCCAGTCTGGAAATGCATCCGATGCCCAGCCCGGACTCCACTGCCCGCTTTATCGCTTCCGTGTGCTCCAGTTCCAGCTTCACGTTCAGACCGTTGCGGTGATGACGCATTGCCTGATCGAACGTCAGCCGGGTGCCTGAACCCTGTTCGCGCAGAATCCATGCCTCGCGTGTCAGTTCGTCCAGTGTGGCCTGGCCACGCTTGGCCAGCGGATGTTGCGGTGCACAGAACACCACCAGCTCATCTTCGACCCAGGACTGAACTTCGATGTCGGGGTGGCTGCAATCGCCCTCGATCAAGCCAAGGTCGATCTCGTAGTGCGCCACCTGTTGCACGATGTGCGCCGTGTTCTGAACATGCAGTTTTACCTGGCTTTCCGGGTGGCGCTGCATGTATCCACCGATCAACAGCGTTGCCAGGTAGTTGCCGATGGTCAGCGTCGCACCAACAGCCAGCGAGCCGAAGCCTGACTTGCCGTTGAGCAGGTCTTCGATTTCCTTGGCCTGATCGAGCAAGGCAACGGCCTGAGGCAGCAACTGGCGACCCGTCGCATTGAGGCTCAGTCGCTTGCCGGCGCGGTCGAACAGCTGGCAACTGGACTGGCGCTCCAGTTCTGTGATGGACGTGCTGGCGGCCGACTGGGAGAGTGAAAGCAGCACGGCAGCGCGCGAGACGCTTTCCTGCTGGGCGACGGCGACAAAAACCTGAAGTTGACGAAGAGTGAATCGCATATCTATATAACCGATAACCTATATCTTGATAATTCATTTAACAGATATTGTGTCTGCCACTAGAATGTCGCGCAATAGCGCAATGCCCATGCGCGCACGAAATTTTCAGGAGTTCCCACGTACATGAGCAACATGAACCACGAGCGTGTCCTCAGCGTCCATCACTGGAACGACACCCTCTTCAGTTTCAAGTGCACCCGCGACCCTGGTCTGCGTTTCGAGAACGGTCAGTTCGTCATGATCGGCCTGCAGCAGCCAAATGGTCGTCCGCTCATGCGTGCGTATTCGATTGCCAGCCCCAACTGGGAAGAGCATCTGGAGTTCTTCAGCATCAAGGTGCCGGACGGTCCGCTGACCTCCCAGTTGCAACACCTCAAGGAAGGCGACGAGATCATCATCAGCAAAAAGCCTACGGGCACGCTGGTGCTGGATGACCTCAAACCGGGCAAACATCTTTATCTGCTCAGCACCGGGACCGGCCTGGCGCCGTTCATGAGCGTCATTCAGGACCCTGAAACCTATGAGCGTTTCGAAAAGGTCATCCTGTGCCACGGCGTGCGTTACGTTAACGAAGTCGCTTATCGTGAGTTCATCACTGAGCACCTGCCGCAGAACGAGTTCTTCGGTGAAGCGCTGCGTGACAAGCTGATCTATTACCCGACCGTGACACGCGAGCCGTTCGAGAACGAAGGCCGCCTGACTGACCTGATGCGCAGCGGCAAGCTGTTCAGCGACATCGGTCTGCCGCCGATCAATCCTCAGGACGACCGTGCCATGCTGTGCGGTAGTCCAAGCATGCTCGACGAGACCAGCGAAGTGCTCAACAGCTTCGGCCTGACCGTTTCGCCACGCATGCGTGAGCCTGGCGACTACCTGATCGAGCGTGCATTCGTCGAGAAGTAAGCCGGGTTGAAAAAAACCGCCTCACCCTTGGGCAGGATGAGGCGGTTTTTTATTGGCCGGAGTCTTGTGCCGGGATCACTTCCAGCACGCAGATGACACCTGCCTGGGGGTAATGCCAGCGAACATCCAGATCCCAGAACTGCGCACCATAGCGACGCTCGGATGTGGGCGTCTGATAAGCCGGCCGTGGATCCTGAGCCAGGCACTGCTCAATCAGTTCCATCAGTGGCTCCCCCAGCCTCAAGGCATGCTCGTGCGCCTGAACCAGCGCAGCCTCCTGCCAGTGCACCGGAATCAACTCGGGTGCAGCACTGGCCATGGAGTTGGTCGCGCTTTCGACAGCGTCGGCATAGGGTACATAAGGCTTGATGTCCAGCACCGGCGTCCCGTCCAGCAGGTCAATACCTGACAGCCACAGACGCCCGGCTTCAACCTTGTCCAGCCTGACCACTGACTGACCGATGCCATTTGGGCGATGAGTGGCGCGGGTAGCGAATACGCCCATCGACTGATTGCCGCCCAGACGAGGCGGGCGCACTTTCAGACGTGGCTTGTCTTCCAGCGCCAGATGAAACAGGAACAGCAACCAGACATGGCTGACCTGCTCAAGACCCTGCACCGCATCACCCTGATCGAAGGGGGCGACCAGTTCCAGCACGCCGCGCGCCGCCGGTGCCAGGTGTGGCTGGCGCGGAATGGCGAACTTCTCCTTGAAGCAGGAGCGCATGTAGCCGACAGGTGAAACGGTGTGGGTCATGCCTGCGGACTCAGCCGCGAACGCGCAGGGTCAGACCCTTGAGGAAGTTGCGCAGCAACTGGTCGCCGCATTCGCGGTAGTTGGTATGACCTACCTTGCGAAACAGAGCGCTCAGCTCCGGCTTGGAGACCGGGAAGTCGACGGACTTGAGGATCGCGTGCATGTCGTCCTCTTTCAGTTCGAAGGCCACGCGCAGCTTTTTCAGCACGATGTTATTGGTGATCGGCAGGTCGATAGGCTGAGGTGGACGGCTCTCGTCCTTGCCGCGCTTGAAGTAGACCAGGCCGTCCAGAAAGTGCGCCATGACCTCGTCGCTGCAATCCAGGTAGCCTTCTTCTTCCTCTTTCTTCATGAACGCAATGACGTCGCTCCTGGAGACCTCAAAACCAGTCAGTCCGGTGATTTCGACAATTTTGCTGTCGCTGATATCGAGCATGTAGCGCACGCTGCGCAATACATCGTTGTTCATCATGAGCGGTGAGTCCTGTAAGTCTTTTGACGGCGCACGAACAAGCGCGTGCGCCCGGTAATGAGAGAGGCGTTAGAACTTTTCCTTGGTCGTCATGTAACGCCATTGCCCCTCGGGCAGCTTGCCCATGGACACACCGCCAATGCGGATGCGGCGAATGGAGACGATTTTCAGGCCGACAGCCTCGCAGAGCTGAGCGATGACCCCGGGCTGCGGATTTTTCATGGCGAAACGCAGTCGGTTCTCGTTCTGCCAACTGGCTTTGACCTTCGGCAGCTCCTTGCCCTTGTAGGTCAGGCCGTGGTTCAAGCGATTCAGTCCATGAGGGACCATCTCGCCGGAGATCTCCACGACGTACTCTTGCTCGATCTTGCTGCGGTCGTCGGTGAGTTTGCGCAGGATTTTCCAGTCCTGGCTGAATACCATCAGGCCGCTGGCGTTGGTCTGCAGGCTGGAGATCGCTTCAAGCCGCAAAAAGTGGCCCTTGAGGGGGCGTTTGCCGTAGCTGTGTTCTTCGCAAAGCGTGCCGGGCGTGATCATCTGCAGCGCACTTTCGGCAGTGGCCGAGGCAGGCGTGTGGAAGATGATAGTGACCGGCTCCGGTGCGTCGGCCTTGGCATCAGGGCTCAGCTCTACCTTCTGGGTATCGACCTTGAATTGCGGCTCTTCGACCACCACGCCATCCACGGTGACCCAACCTCCCTCAATGAATAGTTCAGCCTCCCGGCGGGAGCAGCCGACCAGATCAATGAGGCGTTTGGAGAGGCGGATGGGGTCTGTCATGAAAGAAGCCGTTTACTGATGAGAAAGGCGCCATTGTAACCGCCTGCGCCGGGTTATTCGCGGCAACATTGCAATTGCGCCTTCAGGCACGTCAATTGCGGCGGCTCAACTGCATTCTGAGCATCGGATAAGGGTTGCCCAGGCCATCGACCTCAGAACGGCTGACCACTTCAAAGCCGTGCTTGAGATAGAACCCCAGTGCTTGCGGATTCTGTTCGTTCACATCCAGCTCGTAGATTCTGAACTGTGAGATTGCATGGGTCAGCAACTGTGAGCCCAGCCCTTCTGCGCGGTGCTCAGGGTCGATGAACAACATGTCGAGCTTGCTTCGATTGACACCCGCAAAGCCGGTGATGTTCATCTGTGCGTCACGGGTACAAAACAGCGTCACGCTGTCCAGATACTGCCTGAGCAGCAGATCCTTCAGCAGCGTGATATAGGCGTCCGGCAGAAAATCGTGAGTGGCGCGTACCGAGCGTTCCCACAGGTCTACCAAAGCCGGGTAGTCGTTCTTGTCTGGAATGTAGAATTCCATCGGGCCAGGGCTCCCAGTGTCCGGTCTGTGCATAGACCGCAAAACTCAACGAAAAAGCCCTGCCGTTTTGAAGGGCAGGGCTTTTTTCCGGCAAATGGAGCCCGCGTCAGATGATTTCGGCCCACAGGTCGTATTCATCGGCATCGGTCACGCGACACATGATCTTGTCACCTGGCTTGACGGTGCTGTTATCTTCCAGGCCGATGAACACGTTACCGTCGATTTCAGGGGCGTCGAAGAAACAGCGACCGACCGCGCCACGCTCATCGACTTCGTCGATCAGCACTTCGATCTCGCGGCCGATTTTCATCTGCAGGCGAGCGGCACTGATGGCCTGCTGATGCGCCATGAAGCGGTCCCAACGGTCCTGTTTGACGTCATCCGGCACAACGGCGGCGTCCAGCAGATTGGCAGGCGCGCCTTCGACGGGTGAGTACTGGAAGCAGCCGACGCGGTCCAGTTGGGCCTCGGTCAGCCAGTCCAGCAGGTACTGGAAGTCTTCTTCGGTTTCGCCGGGGAAGCCGACGATAAAGGTCGAACGGATGATCAGGTCCGGGCACTGCTCGCGCCAGTTCTTGATGCGGGCAAGGGTCTTGTCCTCGAAGGCCGGACGCTTCATCAGCTTGAGGACCTTGGGGCTGGCGTGCTGAAACGGGATATCCAGATACGGCAGGATCTTGCCCGCGGCCATCAACGGGATCAGCTCATCAACGTGCGGGTACGGATAAACGTAATGCAGTCGTACCCAGACACCCATGGAACCCAGCGCCTGACACAGCTCGGTCATGCGGGTCTTGACCGGCTGGCCGTCCCAGAAACCGGTGCGGTACTTGACGTCGACGCCGTAGGCGCTGGTGTCCTGGGAAATGACCAGCAATTCCTTCACGCCGGATTTGACCAGACGCTTGGCTTCGTCAAGCACATCGCCGACCGGGCGGCTGACCAGCTTGCCGCGCATCGACGGAATAATGCAAAAGCTGCAGCTGTGGTTGCAGCCTTCTGAAATCTTCAGGTACGCGTAATGGCGCGGCGTCAGCTTGATGCCTTGCGGCGGCACCAGATCGATCAGCGGGTTGTGATCGTGGCGCGGCGGCACGACTTCGTGCACGGCATTGACGACCTGCTCGTATTGCTGAGGACCGGTCACCGACAACACGCTCGGGTGGACGTTGCGAATGACGCTTTCATCCACGCCCATACAGCCGGTCACGATCACTTTACCGTTTTCCGCCAGCGCCTCACCGATCACTTCCAGCGATTCAGCCTTGGCCGTGTCGATGAAACCGCAGGTGTTGACGACAACCACGTCGGCATCTTCGTACGTCGGGACGACTTCGTAACCTTCCATGCGCAATTGAGTCAGGATGCGTTCGGAATCGACCAAAGCCTTCGGGCAACCCAGAGAAACGAACCCGACCTTGGGGGCGGATGGCGTGGTGACGGTGGACATGGCGAACCTCGGCGTGAAGGGGCCTGGACACTACGTGCAGGCACCGGTTGGGCGCTTGGTTGCGCCTCTGATCAAAAAGTGCGCAATTCTAGCGGTGACCGCGCACGATGACCAGTCTTTGGAAGAGAATTACGACGAGTGCTGCGTTATGCTTCGCGCCATTGCGTCGAGGCATGTCAATGTCTGGGCGGTTCTGAATTGTTACGCGTTGTGAAGTTCATAGTGCTTTGAGCCTCATGTCTGGTTTCCGGGAGTAGTGGATGAGTCAAACAAACAGTCATGAAGGTTCTGGAAAGGCTGCCAGGCCTGTGGGACTTCTGATCGCGGCGGTGGGTGTTGTGTATGGCGATATCGGCACCAGCCCGCTGTATACGCTCAAGGAGGTGTTTCTGGGCGGATACGGGGTCGAGGTCACGCATGACGCGATTCTGGGCGTACTGTCGCTGATTTTCTGGTCGCTGATCTGGGTGGTGTCCTTCAAGTACATGGTCTTCATCCTGCGCGCCGACAACCAGGGCGAGGGCGGCATTATGGCCCTGACTGCGCTGGCGCGGCGGGCTACGGCCAGATTCCCCAAATTGCAGATGATGATGGTGGTGTTCGGCCTGTTCGGTGCGGCCCTGTTCTATGGCGACAGCATGATTACGCCTGCCGTCTCGGTGCTGTCTGCAATGGAAGGTCTGGAGCTGGCGTTCGACGGACTGGAACACTGGATCGTGCCGATGGCGCTAGTGGTGTTGATCGGGCTGTTCCTGATTCAGAGGCACGGTACGGCGCGCATCGGTGTGCTGTTCGGGCCGGTAATGGTCACCTGGTTCGTCGTGTTGGGCGCACTGGGTGTCTACGGCATCATGCAGTCGCCGGAAGTGCTCAAGGCGGTGAACCCTGTCTGGGGTGTGCGCTTCTTCATTATTCATCCAGGCATCGGTGTCGCCATTCTGGGCGCGGTAGTGCTGGCGTTGACCGGCGCCGAAGCCTTGTATGCCGACATGGGCCACTTCGGTCGCAAGCCCATCTCGCGGGCGTGGTTCATCCTCGTGCTGCCGGCGTTGTTGCTCAACTATTTCGGTCAGGGTGCGCTGGTGCTGGGCAACCCCGAGACCGTTCGCAATCCGTTCTATCTGCTGGCGCCGGGTTGGGCGCTGCTGCCGCTGATCGGCCTGTCGACCATGGCGACGATCATTGCCTCCCAGGCGGTGATTTCCGGTGCGTTTTCCATGACGCTGCAAGCCATCCAGCTTGGCTATATTCCGCGCATGTACATTCAGCACACCTCCAGCGATGCGCAGGGCCAGATCTACATCGGCGCTGTGAACTGGGCACTGATGGCGGGCGTGATCATGCTGGTGATTGGCTTCGAGTCTTCCGGCGCGCTGGCTTCTGCCTACGGTGTGGCAGTAACCGGGACCATGCTCTGCACCACCATTCTGGTGTCTTCGGTGATGCTGCTGCTGTGGAAATGGCCGCCATTGCTGGCCGTTCCGCTGCTGGTGGGGCTGTTGCTGGTTGACGGTCTGTTTTTCGCCGCGAACGTGCCGAAGATCTTCCAGGGTGGTGCCTTTCCGGTGTTGGCGGGGGCTGTGCTGTTCATCCTCATGACCACCTGGAAGCGTGGCAAACAGTTGCTCGCCGAACGCATCGACGAGGGCGGTCTGCCGCTCCCGATCTTCATTGGCAGCATCCGTGTGCAGCCGCCGCATCGCGTGCAAGGCACGGCGGTGTTCCTGACGGCGCGTTCGGATGCCGTGCCGCATGCGTTGCTGCACAACATGCTGCACAACCAGGTACTGCATGAGCAGGTCGTGCTGTTGACGGTTGTCTACGAGGATTCGCCTAGGGTCCCGGCTCAGCAGCGTTTCGAGGTCGAGTCGTACGGTGAGGGGTTTTATCGCGTGATCCTGCACTTCGGGTTCATCGACGAGCCGGACGTGCCCGCTGCGCTTGCTCTGTGTCACCTGGCTGAGCTGGACTTCAGCCCGATGCGTACCACCTATTTCCTGAGTCGCGAGACGGTTATCCCGTCGAAGATGGTAGGCATGGCTCGCTGGCGCGAAGCACTGTTCGCTTTCATGCTCAAGAACGCCAACGGCAACCTGCGCTTCTTCAAACTGCCGTTCAACCGCGTGATCGAGCTGGGTACGCAAGTCGAGATGTAAGCTGCCGGATATACCCGGCCCATAAAAATCCCGGCGACCTTACGGTGCCGGGATTTTTTTGGTCTCGGATAACTGACCGGTTATTGAGCGCCAGTCTTGCCCTGACGCTTGTTGATGGCGTCGATCAGGCGTTTGGCCAGGGCAGGGTAGTCCTCATCGAAGTGATGACCACCGGGCAGCTGGACCGCTTCACCCACCGCTGTGGTATCGGTGCAACCGCTGTCCTTCTTCTCTTCAATGCCGTAGACGCAGAGCACTTTGGCAGCAGGCAGCTTGGCCATCTCAGGTCCTGTGGTCGCCTCTTTGCCCGCGTTGCCCAGCCAGCCATCCACGTGAATCTCGAAACTGCCGGAGCGAGCGAATGCCAGCAGGATGATTGCGTCCACACGGTTCTGATCGTCCGTCGCGAGACGGTTGTAGATCGCAGGCATGACGTCGGCGCCGAACGAGTAACCGGCAAGGATGAAGCGTTTGGTGCCCCATTTCTGACGGTAGTGGTTCATCAGGTCGGTGAGGTCGATGGCGGTCTGCTCAGGTGTCTTGTGTTCCCAGTAGTAACGCAGCACATCGATGCCGACCACGGGATAGCCCATCTTCGCCATGTCGCCCGCCACGACCTTGTCCAGATCGCGCCAGCCGCCGTCACCGGACATGAACAGCGTGACGGTGTCGGATGGTTGGCTGGCCGGTACTTCAACGACAGGAATGCCCAGACCGCCTGCATCGTTTTCGCCCAGCAGCAGGTGGCGCAGTTCGGTGTTCAAAACCTGCGGCAAGGGAATATCGTAATCGCTGATGCTGGTGTCGGCGTTCGTCTGATCCCGTACGAATGCTGCGCTCGGATCATCCGGCGCGTCATTCCAGGCCGCCAGCCAGTGCCCGTGCGGCGCCTTCTGAGGCAGCGGCACGTCACAGATGAGTGGCGGCGTGTCCCCTTCATCCACCACCGGTGGCGGATTGGACACGTGCTCCAGAGCGAAGCCTACCGAGATCGCCTGAGCCTTGTCGTCAGTCTGCCCGGCCAGCCAGCGCCATGCCAGGGTCGCGCCCGGGCCTATCCCGCCTACCACCAGCGCAGGGCCGTCAAGTTTTTCGAGGGCACTCTGAAAGGTTTTCTGCTGCATGACGCAATCGTCTTTAGGCAGAACAACCTGAACGATGCGCGCCGAAGCATCTTTGCTGATGGCCAGCAGTTGCTTGTCGGTGAGCATCTCCTCGGCGGTGACAGCCAGCGCGATACGGGTCTTGATGCGGGTGGCCGGTGTAACGCTGGTCAACGCGGCCCCGTCATTCAGATTCAAGTGCTCAAGTGTGGCGGGTGGAGCGGGGCGGCTCCATATCCAGACTCCCAGTGCGACCAAAAGAAGAATTACCAGAGCTGCAAGCAAAAGGCGCCAGGAGCGTCGAATCATCAGCGTTTCACCAATCCAGTCAGGCCGCCCGCAATCAGGGCGGCAGTGTCAGCCAGTGCCACGAGCGGATCGAGTCCGGCAGGCACGGCCATATAACGAGGTTCCCAATCGGGCTGGAACTTGTCCTTGAAGCGGCGCAGCCCCTGGAAGTTGTAGAGCTGTTCTCCACGACGGAAGATCATCGAGCCCAGACGCTGGGTCAGGGGTGCTCCGCGACGCGGCTGCAGGCCGGACAGGGGCACCATACCCAGGCTGAAGCGGGAATAGCCCTGCGCCTTGTAGTGCAGAATCAACCCGACCATCATGAATTCCATGGTCAGTTTTGGCGCATCCGGGTGCGAGCGCATCAGGTCCAGGCTGGCCAGTTCATGGCTGGTGGTTTCCAGCAGGTTGGAAAACGCCACTGGCTTGCCCTGGAAGTGAACGATCGCAATGCGGAAGTATTTGAGGTACTCGGGGTTGAAGCGTCCCAGCGAAAAGCCTTTCTCGCGCACGTTCTTGCCGGTCAGCCATGCGTCGGAGATCGCTTTGAGCTCATCGATCGGCGCTTCGCCCTGCTCGTAGATTTCCAGCGAAAGACCATCACGACCACCACGGTTCCAGGTGTAGCGCAGGTCCTTCATCTCCTTGCCTTTGGCGTCGATATCGAATTTCAGCAAGTTGACTCTGGCTTCCTCGCCCAGCTTGATAGCGGTCAGCCCGATGTCCATGTAGAACGGCAGGTTTTCCGCGCGCACCTGATAGAACACGGGGCGTGCATGGTGAACGTCGCACAGGTCGCGGAATTGCCAGATCAGCTCGGCACGCTGTTGTGTCGGACCGATAGGGTCATACAGCGCCACCAGACTGCGACCGCGGTGCGAGTACATCAGAAAAGCGTTGCCGGCCGGGTGAAACAGGATGGCCTTGTCACCGGTCAGTACCAGCCCTCCGTCAGGCTGGCTGGAGGCTTTGAGAATCTCGGCTGCCTTGTCCAGATCGGCTGCATCGGGCAGCTTGATGACCGGGCGGGCGGTACGCAGCAACCAGGTCAGGGAGACGACCACCAGCAGAACCGCGCTGCCCAGCGCCGAGCGCAGGCCGCGAGGGGCGTCGGCATCCAGCGTGAACTGCCACCACAATTGATGACTGTAAGGCACGTCCTGATAAGCAAACAACAGCAGCCAGATCGACGCACCGACCACGCAGACACTGGCGATCAGATAGAGCGGCGAGAAGGGCACTTCGAACAGGCGGCTCGGGCGATAGAACGAGCGGCGGAAGGTCATCAGCAAGACGGCGGTGAGCAGCAGAAGGCTGGCTTCCTCCCAGTCAAAGCCTTTCAGCATCGACAGCACGGCTCCCACCACCAGTAGAACCACGGTCAGGATCCACGCAGCGGACAACCGCCGACGCAGGCCCTGAGCAAGCAGCAGGCACAGGACGCCCACCAGACTTGCGCCAAAGTGCGACGCGTCGATCAGGCGATGGGGAATCATGAAGCCGACGTTTTCCAGTCGGGTATCGATTTCAGGGGTGGCACCAGAGAAGAGCAGCACCACCCCCGACAAGAAAACCAGCAGTGCCAGGATCGGTGCCGCCAGGCCTGAAGCGACGCGCATCGCCTGCCGCGTCGGAAATAATCGCTGAGCTTCGGTGAACAGCAGTGTCAGGCATGCCAGCAGCAGTGGCAGCACAACGTAGATCAGGCGATACAACAACAGGGCGGCTGCCAGGGGCGCTGCTCCCAGCTCGTTGGCAAACGCAGCCAGCAGGATCGCTTCAAAGACGCCGACGCCACCGGGAACATGGCTGAGTACGCCAGCCGCCAGTGCCAGCAGATAGATCAGCATGAACGCGCCCAGCGGTGGTGCCTGGGGCAGCAGCAGGTAAAGCACCAGAGCGGCAGCCGCCACGTCGAGTGCAGTGATCACCAATTGGATAAGGGTCAGGCGCAGATCTGGAAGGCGCAGGGTGCGACGACCAAGGCGCACAAGAATGTTGTGGGGGATGTCCTGTTCTGGCATGCGGCGGCGATAGATGGCGACCGCCAGTAGAATGCTGCCGACCAACACTGCGGTTGCGATGACCGCGAGCACTTCCACAGGAAGCTTCAAGGCCAGTGAGGCACCGGACAGATTGCTCAGGGTTGCCAGCGCGGCGAGCGGCGGCAGCGCGCAGCCCAGCGATAGACTGGCGAACACGGTCATACGGGCGATTTCAATCGCGCCGATCCCATGTCGCGAATACAGGCGATAGCGGACCGAACCACCCGACAGCATCGACAGGCCCACCGCGTTGCCGATCGCAAACGACGTGAAGCCACCGAGGATCAGTGTTTTGGTCGGCAGGTCGACGTTGGCATAGCGACTGGCCGACAACTCGTAACCCATCAGGATGACATAGCCGATTATCGCAGCCAGCAAAGCACCGCCCAGAGAGGGCAGGGGCACCGCGAACAGGGAGTCATGCAGCGCGTACCAGTCCATTTCGATGAGCATGTGCCGGCAGGCGATCAGTGCCAGGCCGAACAGCAACAGCATCACAGCCAGCCCGATAGGCTGGCGATACTTGCTCAGCAACTCTCGCCAGCTCAGGCGTGCGGGTTTGCCAGGTTGATCGGCATTTACTGCTTCATTGGAATCTGACGTGTTGTCGCGCATCAATCACTCCTTGGATCGTGCGCGACAGGATGGAGGTATACAGCCAAGTTACCAATCCCTACGCAAAAAATATTTCAGGATGTTAGCGCGTCAACGCCTAACGAGCGAATAGCGAATAAACCGGGTCGCCGCTGTTCAGCCGTGATTCAGGTCTGATTCAGCTTAGCTATAAGCCTATCGGCAGGATGTGAAAAAACTGTCGCAAATGGAAACATTGCGTGACGGCAGTGATGATAGGGCTTCAGCGCCTGGACCAAATAGTCTTTTTTTGTCAGACAGTTACGGGTGATGCGAGAGGATTTTCTATCAAGCACAAAAAAGGCCGCTCTTTCGAGCAGCCTTTCTTGATGTTTGGTTGCGGGAGCCGGATTTGAACCGACGACCTTCGGGTTATGAGCCCGACGAGCTACCAGACTGCTCCATCCCGCGTCTGTGTGGCGGCATTCTACAGCCGAACGCAAAAGTGTCAACCCTTAAAGCTGGAAAGCTGAAAATAACCTCGCGTCATGCTTCTACTCAGTTGGCATGGTCCTTCTATATAGAAGCAAGAGTCGATGCTTTATGAGTGCGCACAAAAAAGGCCACTCTTTCGAGTAGCCTTTCTTGATGTTTGGTTGCGGGAGCCGGATTTGAACCGACGACCTTCGGGTTATGAGCCCGACGAGCTACCAGACTGCTCCATCCCGCGTCTGTG